>JAPPOT010000828.1 GCA_028817855.1 Myxococcales bacterium | reverse complement strand
GCCGTACCCCCGGTGGCGCCCGCGCCGCCCACCCTCCCGGCCGAGCGCGTCCCGGCTCAGCAGTAGGGTTCGGGGCCGGGTGTCTGCACGTACTGGCTGAGGGCCCCTGCGAGGCGTTCGTGTACCGCGCGCACCGTGCCGTGGCCGCGCAGCTCGCGATGCATGACCAGCCACATCTCGATGCCGGGCAGGGACAGCTCGGGCAGGACGCGCGCGAGCTCGGGACCGCGGGCGGCGTGGACGCCGATGGGCTCCGCGGCACTGATGCGCACGGTGCCAGCCAGCGCCTGCGGGGCTGGCCGGTCGCAAGAGATCGCCTCGACCCGGTTGGCCACTTCCTGCGCCGACGTCAGGAGGCGATCGCCATCCTCGGTCAAGCTGAGCCCGCGTGCGTGACGCACGAAGAGCGGCGTGCCGAGCGTGTCCTCCAGGGATTGGACATGTCGTCCCGCCGTTGGCTGGCTGATGCCGAGGGTCTGGGCGCCGGCCGTCGGGGGACCCGGCCCGCGCTACCGCTCGACGGTCGCCCGCTACTTCCGCGTGACGCTCGACGACAGCGACGACGCTTTCCTCCAGGTGGCATCCCGGCACCCGGTGTTCGAGCTGGTGGAGCTGGGGTCCGATCCTCTTGTGTGATCCCCGACGGTAAGGTTGTGAGGCCGGGTTTGGGAATTGCGCGTAGGCCGGCGCTGGTGTGAAGTGAGGATGGCGGCCGGTGCGTGGGTGGTCGCTGCTTCGGTCTTGCCTTGGCTTCCGAACACGGTGGGCGCGCAGCCTGAGGGCTGGGTGGACGCACCGCAGCGCCGTCTGGAGGGCTTCCAATGTCGATTCCGAGGATCAGCGAGGGCAGCACCGTCGAGCACCTGGTGGAGAAGGAAGTGCGTCGCTACCGCATGATGCACTCGCGTCCTCCCGAACCCATGCCCGCGGAGGCTCCGCGCCCGCTGATCACCATCTCGCGCCAGTGCGGGTCGGACGGCACGGAGCTGGCGCAGCTGGTCGCGCGCAAGCTGGGCTTCGACCACTGGTCCCAGGAGCTGGTGCACCACATCGCGCAGAACCTGGGCACGCGACCGGAGCTGATCGAGACGCTGGACGAGAAGCCGCGCAACCGCATCGACGATCTGGTGGCGATGAGCTTCGGCACCGGGAGCACGACACTCGACTACGTGCGCCAGGTGCGGCGCCTGGCGCGCGTGCTGGCGGACAAGGGCAGCGCGGTCGTGGTCGGCCGCGGCGCCCAGTTCGTCCTCGGCGGCGACGCCCTGCGCGTGCGGGTGGTCGCGCCCCTGGGCTGGCGCGTGGAGAACGTGATGTCGCGTCACGGCCTCGATCACGACAGCGCCGAGGCCCACATCCGTGCCGTCGACCGCGCACGCGCCACCTTCGTCCGCCAGAACTTTGGCGAGGACGTGGGCGATCCGAGTCACTACGACGTGGTGATCAACATGTCGCTGATGACCCTCGACCAGGCTGCGGACATGGTGCTCGCCGCCTACGAGGTCGAAGGCCGCTAACCACCTTCCGTGCCCCTGCCCCTGCCCGAACAAAGCGGGGTTCCCCCGGGCTTCACCCCAGGCTAGCGTCCCCGCCCAGGTCGGCTACCCTGGTGTGGAGGTTGGCATGCGCGTGCGCGGCTTTGCTTACGGGGCGCTCGGCGTCGCGGTCTTCATTTTGCTCGCGGGCACTCTGCTCGCGGCCTGCGGTGATGACGCCGCGGGCGATGACGGGAACAAGCCCGCCGCCGACGCGTCCGCGGACTCCGGCGACGGCGACGGCGATGACGACGCCGCCGATGGCGGCCCCGGGGGTGACGGCGATGACGACGGGGGCGGGCTGCCGGCGACCGTGCCGGTGCTGCTCATGCCGGAAGACGCCGCGGTCGACGTGCCGATCGAGAGCATGCTGTGCTGGGAGCCGAGCACCGACCCGGAGGGCGATCCGATCCGCTACCGCGTCTACCTGGACGGTCTCGAGCTCTCCACCGGCGTGGTCGGCGGCGATGCGCCCGAGGGCTTCGAGGGGCCGTGCACGCCGGAGCTGCTCTTCAAGCCCGACACGGTCTACGAGTGGTTCGTCGTGGCCTTCGATCCCGATCACCCGCACGTGATGTCGGGCAGTGCGATGTGGACCTTCGCCACCGAGTGGGACGGCGACGGGCGCGTGGTCTTCGAGGACGACTTCTCCACCGAGCAGGGCTGGGAGGTCGCCGGCGAGGCCGAGACCGGCCAGTGGACCTCCGGCACGCCCGGCGAGGTCGTGCACAGCGAGGCGGAGGGCAGCCCCCTGTCCCAGCCGGGCGCCTGCTTCCGCGGCGACAGTTGCTGGTTCACCGCCCAGAACCCGGGCGCCGACGCCAGCGACGGCGACGTCGACGGCGGCAGCACGGTGCTGCTCTCGCCGCCCTTCGATCTGACCGACGCGCTGAGCGTGACCGTCAGCCTCACGCGCTTCTTCTACCGCGGCGACGAGCGCCAGCGCGGCACGCGGCTGCAGGTGGAGCTGCTCATCCCCGACGACAGCGCGCCCGGGGGCTACCAGGTCTTCGTGCTCGAGGAGCTCGACTACGAAAACGCAGAGGGGCTCAACACGTGGATGCCGGTCGCCTTCGCGGTCTGCGACGTGCCCTTCGGTCCCGGGGCCCGGCTGCGCATCACCGCTACCGATCCCGACGTGAACGTGGTCGAGGCGGCGATTGACAACGTCCAGGTCACCGCCCACCGCACGACCGATACCTGCACGATGGGGGAGGGCGCCCTGTGCAATCCGTCGGTGGCCGACGTGTGCGGCACGGACCTCCTGTGCTGTGGGCGTGGCAGCCTCAACTATGGCGTCTTCCGCTGCACCGAGCCCGCGCCGGCGATCGACCGCGACAACTTCCCGGCGCCTGGCATGCCCATCTACAACGGCGAGTTGGGGTGCCCGCTCCCGGACCTGGTGCCGACCGCCATGCCGGAGACGGTGCGCTTCGACGACGTGGACGTGAGCCCCGACAGCTGCGCGGTGATGGAGGGTTGCGTGGGCGGCACCGGCATGCGCCGGCTGATGCGCTTCAGCATGGCGTCACAGAACTTCGGCGCGGCCGACCTCAAGCTCGGGGTGCCGGCCAACCATCCCGACCTCTTCCACTTTGACGACTGCCACGACCACTACCACTTCGACGGGTTCGCCGTGTACCGGTTGCTCGACGCGGACGGCAACGAGGTGGCCCAGGGGCAGAAGCTGGCCCAGTGCCTGTGGGACCACTCGGCGGTGGTCTTCCCCGGCGAGGACAACGGCATCTACTCCTGCTTCACCCAGGGGATCAGCGCCGGCTGGCAGGACGTCTACGACACCGCCCTCCAGTGCCAGTGGATCGACGTCACCGGGGTGCCGGAGGGGGACTACACCGTCCGGGTCGAGATCAACATGCCCACGGCGGAGTCCGCGCCGAAGCTGGTCGAGCGTGACTACGGCAACAACACTTTCGAATTCGGCGTCACGGTGCCCGCTCCGTGATAGGAAACCCCGAGCTTTCGGGCGTCCTCGAAGTCCGGAGGCGCGGACGCCCCAAAACTGGGATTGGCGCTCGCCATTGCCCGGGGTAACGCTCACATTAGGGTAGGGTGAAAGGGTGACGTGTCGTGAACCGTAGTTTCCTTGTTTTCTCGGCGCTCTGCGGAGCGCTCTTGGTCGCAGCGAACGGGTGCAGCTCGGAGCCGGACGGAGGCGGCAACGAGGGCGGCGTCATGCTGCCCGGTCAGACGCCCGGGCAGACGCCGGGCCAGACGCCAGGTCAGACGCCAGGCCAGACACCGGGTCAGACGCCGGGGCAGACGCCCGCCGATGATCCGGTGATGCCCGGTGATCAACCGGCGGAGGCTGGCACGGGCGGCACGCCCATGGACGGCATGGACGACATGACGCCCCCGGGTGACGACGGGATGATGACCCAGATCCCGACCTCGTGTCAGGCGCCCCAGCCGAACGCCGCCCCCGGCAACACCTGCCCGGGCACGCCGCCGCCGGCGCTGACGCTGACGGAAATCGCCAGCGGTCTGGTGGGCCCGACCTACGTGGCCCAGGCGCCCGGCGATCCGACGCGTCTCTACATTCTCGAGCAGCAGGGCCGCATCAAGGTCGTCAAGGACGGCGTGCTGAGCCCGACGCCGGTGGCCGACCTGAGCGGCGGCACCGTCAGCGCGGCGGAGATCCTGCCGGGCAACTACTCCGAGAACGGTCTGCTCGGCATGGTCTTCGACCCGCAGTTCGAGACCACCGGGCGCCTGTGGCTGAGCTTCACCAAGCCGGGCCTGCAGTACAGCGTGACCGAGTACACGATGAGCGACCCGGACACGCTGGACATGTCTTCGGCCAAGGAGCTGCTGAACTTCCCGCAGTACGCCTTTGCGATCGGCGACGCCACCAACCACGTGGGCAGCATGCTCGCCTTCGGGCCGGACGGCTGCATGTACATCAGCCGCGGCGACGGCGGCGGCGAGTACGACCGCCAGAACTCCGGGCAGGACACCAGCGACGACCTCTGCTCGATTCTGCGCATCGACGTGGACACCTATCCTACGCCGGCGCCCGGCAATCACGACGGGCACGTGTGGAACTACGGCTTCCGCAACCCGTGGCGCTTCAGCTTCGACAGCGAGACCGGTGACCTCTACATCGGCGACGTGGGCCAGGACGTGGGCAGCGGCTTCGAGGAGATCATGGTCGAGCCGCGGGGTGTGGTCGGGCGCAACTACGGCTGGAGCGTGATGGAAGGTTCGTCGGTCTGCTCGGGCGTCTGCGATGGCATGACGCCGCCCGCCCTGGAGTACGGCACCTCCCAGACCGCCAACTCGGTGATCGGCGGCTACGTCTACCGCGGCAGCAACATCCCGGGTCTGGTCGGGCGCTACATCTGGGCAGACTGGTCCGAGCGCCAGATCAAGACCTTCGTCTACGCGGGTGATCAGGGCGGCCAGGCGATGATCTGTGACGAGTACGACACGGGCATCACCGCGAGTCAGAAGATCCGGTCCTTCGGTGAGGGCATCGATGGCGAGATCTACGTCGTGACCGCGGGTGCGCCCGGCGGCAACTTCGACAGCGCCGGCAATGCGGAGCCCGGTACGCTGTATCGCATCGACCCCATGTGAGGAGCAGAGTAGACGTGATTCAGGGACCGGGTCTGGGTCGGGCAGCCGGTGGGTTGGCCCTCGTGTGGATGATGGTGCTGTCGCTGGCCTGCAGCGACGACTCGGGCGGCAATGCCGGGCCGACGCTGGTGAACCCGGGTGCGATGCAGCCGATGGACGGCATGCAGCCGTCGACGACGCCCATGATGGACGGCACCGCCGGCATGCCCGGCGTGCCGATGGACACCATGGACACGATGATGGATGGCATGGACACCATGATGGACGACATGCCGCCGCCGACGATGCCGGCCGGGCCGACCTTCGAGCCGACCTTCTCGGCGATCTTCACGGAGATCCTGACCACCGGGCGCGTTGGCAACTGCATGTTTGGTGCCTGCCACGGCGGGGACCCGGATCCGGATCTGAACGGCAACCTGCGCATCGCGGCCGGCGAGAAGGACGCGGCCCACGCGGCGATGGTGGGTGTGGTCTCGACCAGCACGCTGTGCTCGGGCATCACCCTGGTGGAGCCCGGCAACGCGGCCGGCAGCCTGCTGATGCAGAAGTTCGACGACGCGCCGCCATGCGGCGTGAAGATGCCGATCGGCACGCCGCTCACGCCGGAGCACATCGAGCAGATCACGACCTGGATCAACAACGGCGCCCTCAACGATTGAAGGGGGTGTCCGAGCCGACAGGGAATCGTCGAGGTTCGCCCAGGAGCGGCTTGCCTCCCTCGGTCCCATCCTCGCGTGTCGAGCTTGGGCGCCTGCCGTGCTGAGTGCTCTGGACGGTCTCCCTGGGACGATTTGGGGGCTGCCGACGGCGGTCGATCATCGATTCGTTCCAGTCTTCGCGGCCGTCCTGATGGTACTCGCCGCGCTCGCCTGCAGCGGTCCCGATCACCCGTCGCGCGCCGAGTGCGAGCGCATCGGCTCCGGGGGACACACCGCGCGTCCCGGCCTGGTAGTCCTGCGCGGTTCTCGCCTTGGAGCGGTGGCGAAGCTCGACCCGGGCAACCCCGCTTCATGCAGCGACCCCGGGCGCGCCGCCCTGTTCCTGCGCGCCCACGCGCTGCTCGCCACCGTCCCCGAGGCGCTGCGGCCCGCGCGTGTCACCATCCATGCGAGCCCGACCGTGGGCGCCCCAAACGCCCCGGTCGCCGGGCTGGAATACCACCGCGAGAGCGCCAGCTTGCTGGTGAGCGCGGCCGCGGTCGATATGGAGCGAACCGTCTGGCTTCACGAGCTCGGCCACCTGCGCGCGGCCACCCGTCTGCCCCAGGCGGAGCCGGCCCAGTCCGTGCTGGCGGCCCTCGATGAGGGGGTGGCGGACTACTACGCCGCGGTCACCGCCGGCCGACCCCGGTTGGGCGGTGCCCACGCGGGCGCGGAGCGCGACCTGGCCGCGCCTCCGGCGGCCCGCGCCGACGACTGGGCCCGCCTGGCGCTGCCCGGGGGGCTGGATGTGCACCGGATGGGCTGGCGCTTCGCAGGGCTGGCGTGGCAGGCGGAGCCGCGCGAGGGGGCGCTGGTGCGTTTCCTATTGGCGTGCATGGGCGATCTGCGCGCGCTGTCGGGCGCGGGACCGGGGCCTGTGGCGCGAGCCTGGCTGGAAGGCTGCCCCGAGGCGGGGCGGGCGCGGGTGGAGCCACTGCTGCGCGCCTGGATGCCGGAGCTGCTCGGCGATTGAAAAAGGGGTGGGTCTCGGCTACTTGGCAGCTGTCCGATGCGCGCTGCCCGCACCCCCATCACGCTTGCCGTGGGCCTGGTCTCGATGCTGGGAGGCTGCACCCTCCAGCACAGCCGTCAGGCGCTGCAGACCGGTGTGGAGATCGAGGCCTCGCCCGATGCGACCTTTGTCAGCGAGGAGGACAGCGGCCTGGGCATCCTCGCCGGCCTGTTCCTGCTGAGCGAGCCCGACCACTATGTGGTCCTGCTCGAGCGCATGCGTCGGCGCCATCGCTGCGGGCGGATTCACAGCGCCCAGCTGGACTTCTACACGGACCACTGGCTGCTGATCACGTTTCCGATCGCGCGGGTGACGGCGGTGTGCGAGCCGATCGGGCCGGGGGTTGAGGCGGCGGTCACCGAGCCGGCGCCGGCACCGCACTCCGTCCCGGAGTCGGACTCGGTCACCGTTTCGGATTCGGTCTCGGAGACGCACGCGCCCTCGGACCCGGCTGCGGACTCGGCCCCGCTCTCCGATCCGAAACCGCAATCAGTCGCGGAGCCCGCGCCCAGGCCGCCCTCGGGCCCGGCCACGGGCCCCTAGAACCCATCGTCAGATGGGCTCTTCACACAGCGACAGGTGCTCCTCGATGAACCCCTCCAGGCTCGCCTGGACGGCTTCCTCGTCGGCGCTGTCCCGCGTCAGCCGCAGCATCGCCGCCAGGTAGTCCCGCGTGGCCGTCCGACCGAGCTGGGCGTGAACCGAGAGGCACTCCTCGATCGCGTCGCGGCCGCTCGGCTCGCGGCAGCTGCGGCCTTCCTGGTAGATGCTGTCCTCGGGGGTGATGTGCCCGATGGTGTCGCCCTCGTCGGCGCCGTGGAACTCGATGTCGTCGGTGAGAAAGCCCTTCGCACGCGGCATGTAGGCCTTCACCTTCAGGATGCAGGCGCGGTCGTCGAGGTCGCGGCGCGTGTGGGCGCGGCTGAAGGAGTCCTGGATCGTGTGGCAGGCCTGGCCCATCAGGGTCAGGGACTCGGTCCGGTTGACATCCCAGCGGGCGACCGCGCGCTGGGTGATGTCGATCAGCAACTCGTGGGCTGCGGCGCTGGCCCCGTGCTTGTCGTTGCGGTCGTCGAGCAGGAAGTGCTTGGCCTGGTTCTCGGGGGCGTCGTGGTAGGCGTTGATCGCGTCGACGTAGGACAGCACGCTCGAGTTCAGGTGCACTAGCAGGTGCTTGGGGAAGTCGACGCGGCGGTTGCCCTCGATGATGAGATCGATCTCCTCGTCGGTGAAGCTGATGCCGTCGCGCTCCCGCAGGTCCTGGTTGGCGAAGGAGGTGAGCCACTCGTGCCCGCCCAGGGAGGCCGAGCGGGTCAGCACGCAGTCGCCCTGCGACAGGAACCCGGCCCGGAACTCGTTGGGTGGGCACAGCTCGAGGACGTTGCAGCTGCCGGCCGGGAAGGCCAGGAGCAGCGTCAGCAGCGGACAAAGCCGCACCAGGAGCCTTGCGGTCATGATGCTTCAGCGATTAACAGGGGGCATGCAGCCGGTCAAGACGGTCGCCCTCCTCCTCGCGTGCTGCGCCCTGGCGCCGGCGCGGTCGGCGGCCCAGCAGGCCGATGCCGACGGCGACAACCACTTCCTGGTGGGGATCGCGGCAGACTTTACTGGCCACACCACCCAGGGGCCCGCCGACGAGCTAGTGATGGGGCCCTCCGTGACCCACCGCTGGGATTGGTTCGACCTCGGGGGCCGCATCATGCTGGGCCCGGCCGCCGTGATCGACGACCTCCAGAGCGACGACAGCGACCTGGAGCGCTACCGTGGCCTGCTGGGGCTCCACACGCGTGCTGCCCTGCGCGTCGGCGGGATCGAGTGGACCTACGGGATCGGGGCCCACGTGGAGGCGCGCCTGAAGGACCACTTCTGGCTGATGTACCTGACGCCCTTGGAGCTGGGCGCGCTGGTCTGGGAGGAGGGCAGCTGGCGCATTCGCGCGCTGGCTGGCCTGCGCGTCGTGACCGCGGGTGAGCTGATCAACGTCTTCTTGCTCGACCCCAATGGCTTCGACAACAGCGTCGCGCGCGACGAGCTGGAGCGCGAGAAGGACACACCCGTGGGTGCCTTCTTTGGCATCGTCTTCGCTAGGAGGATCGACTGATGAAGGGGCGCTCCTTGCTCGCCGGGGTCGTGCTGGTGAGCGTGCTGGCGGCGTCGTCCTCGCTCGCGTTGGCAAAGGATTTTGGCGTGAAGTCGCCCTCCGGCCGGCGGATCTACGCGCCTGGCGAGCGGCTCGAGGAGCTCTACGAGCAGGACTCGCGTCAGTTCGTCATCGAGGTCGTGATGGGCGCCGCCGCGGAGGGCAACCTGGGCGTGAACCTCGGATGGCTGGCCCCCCAGCTGGGCGGGCTGGAGCTCTATGGCGGCTTCGGCCTGCAGACGAATCCATCGCACCAGTGGGTTGCGTCGGGGCGCTACTGGTTCGACTTCCTGGGTCTGCGGCCCTTCATCGCCATGGGGTACTCGGTCCAGAACCTGACCGCCGTCGGCACGATCAACCAGAACCTCTTCTGGGAGGCCGGCTACAAGTGGCGCTGGCACCACACCTACCACTTCACGCTCGGCCTGGGCCTGCGCTACGTTACCGACGTGGACGTGGAGCCCGATTCACCGCTGCTGGGGGACGACGTCGACGCGGACGCGCTGCAGCGGGAGCTCGGGCAGATCAGCACGCTGGTGCCGACGATCGCGTTTCGGTTCAGTCGGGCGTTCTGACGGCGGTTTCGGACTCGGTCTCGGAGGTGGTGCCGGATGGGGCGTCGGCCGGGCCGGGGCATTGCGTCAGAGGTAGATGGGCGGCTGTCGGGGTGGGGGAAC
>JAPPOT010000102.1 GCA_028817855.1 Myxococcales bacterium | reverse complement strand
TGATCGCCTCGTCCTCGGCGCTGCCCCGGGCGGGGGATCAGCCGCCGGCTCCGACCCGCCGCAAGCCCCCCAAAACGCGGCGCAGCGCCGAGGACGAGGCGATCATGCGCGATCTCGAGCTCTTCATGCTCATGGAAATGTTGAAAGATTACGACCTTTTCTACGAGGATCCCCAGGAGGGCAACGGCAAGAGGTAGGCAGCGCAACTTTCCGGGAGAACACCGGTTTTGACGAGTAATGGCTCGACGGCAGGATCCGGCGCGATGGACGACCCCGATGTCGCCCTGATGCTGGCCTTCTCGAAGGGCCAGGAGGAAGCCTTCGTGGAGCTGTACAACCGCCACCGCGATCGCATCGTGAGCTACACACGCCGCATGCTTGGCAATCAGGCACAGGCCGAAGAGGCCGCCCAGGACGTCTTCCTGAAGCTCTACCGCGCGCGCGAGACCTACGCGCCGCGCAGCCGCTTCTCGACCTTCCTCTACCGCATCGCGACCAACCACTGCCTCAACCTCAACGCCCGCGTGGAGCGCAAGCTGGTGCGTCCCGACGTGGAGGCCGCGAACCGCCCTGCTCCTGAGCGCGCTGCAGGCACGCGCCAGGATGCCGAGCTGGAGCGCAAGCGCCTGCGCGAGACGCTCAACACCGCCCTCGCCTCCCTGCCCGAGCGCCAGCGCGCGGCGCTGCTGCTGGTGCACTACGAGGGCATGAGCTACCGCGAGGCGGCCGGCGCGATCGAGGTGAGCGAGAGCGCGATCAAGTCGCTGATCCACCGCGCGCGTAGCGCGATGATGCGCGAGCTCGAGCCCGAGCTCCGCAACGACCGGGGGGTGCTGCATGCGGTGTGAGGACGCCAGGGCAGCCCTCGACACGAGCCGCTACGGCGACACGGACCGCGCCGGCGAGCCCGGAGCGAAGCCCGCCGTAGAACAGGCGCGCGCGCACGTCGAGGGATGCACCGAGTGCGAGGCCTTCGCCGAGCGCGCCGCCGCACTCGACCGCATGCTGGCGCTCGACGAGCCACAGCCGCCGGGTCCAGGCTTCGACACCCGCTTCTTCGCGCGCCTCGAGGAGGAACGCCAGTCGCGCAAGCGGCGCGGCCTGTGGCGCTGGACCTGGGCACTCGTTCCCGCCGGGGTGGCTGCCGCGGTGGCGCTCGTCGGGCTCCCCGCGCGCGCGCCGACGCCGACGGATGGAGCCGCGCAGGGCGAGCACGCTGTGCTGGCCGAGATCCCACCCGAAGACATGGCGCTCGTGATGGAGCTCGAGCTGCTCGAGGATCTGCCCGTGCTGGAGCGGCTCGAGGAGGTCGAGGCCTTCGAGCTGCTCGAAACGATCGAAGCCGAAGAGCTCGAGGCGATCCTCGGGGAGGCCGAGTGATGCGCGCCGCGCTGATCGCCCTTTCGATGTTCGTCAGCGCGCTGGCAGCGGCACCGGCCGCCGAGGCGCAGCAGGGCACGCCGAAGGCCGAGGGCAAGCCCAGCAAGGCCGCGGTCGAGCGCTGGAAGAGCCTGAGCGAGGCGCAGAAGCAGCGCCTGCGCGAAACTCGACGCGCGTTCCAAAAGCTGCCGAAGGCCGAGCGCGAGCGCATCCGGCGGCGCTACGCCCACTTCCGCGCGCGCAGCAGCGCCGAGCGCCAGTCCCTGCGCGACCAGTACTCGGCCTTCCGCCGGCTGCCAGCGCGCGAGCGGCGCGCGATCCGCCAGAACTTCGTCCGCTACAAGAAGCTGAGCAAGGCCCACCGCGAGCGGCTGCGCAAGGCGCTCAAGCGCATGACCAAGATGACGCCGGCCCAGCGGCTGCGCTTCCTGCACAAGCTGCAGCGCTGGCGCGACCTGAGCCCGCGCCAGCGGGAAGAGGTCAAGGCCCGCGTGCGCAAGCAGATCCGCCAGAACCGCACCAAGGCTCAGTGACCAGTCCATCCCGGAGCCCCGCTACCTTTGCCAGCGCCGCGGCGCGGGCGCGCACCCCCCCGCCCGACCGCCCGTTGAGGAAGCGGGGCTCGGGCGCGAGACACTGTCGCAGAGCTCGCTCCTAGATCGTTACCGGAGCCGGCGCGTCTGAACCCGTACCCGCCAAGGAGGGGTCCGATGCGTCACGTCATTCGCTCTTTTCTCTGCATCTTCGCGTGCATGGCATGCGCCGAGGGCGCCCAGGCCCACCCGCGGGGCCCCAGCGCCCCCTACGTGGTCACCCTGGAGGACCCCTCGGGGCGGGAGCTGCGCACCTTTCACCACCGAGGTGAGACCTTCATCCTCGGCAACTACGGCGAGCGCTACAACATCCGCGTGCGCAACCGCACGGGCCGTCGCGTCGAGGCCGTCGTCACCGTCGATGGCCGCGACGTGATCTCCGGCGCCGTCGGCGACTTCGTCAACGCGCGTGGGTACTTGATCGACCCCTACGGCGAGGTCGTAATCGAGGGCTTCCGCCAGAACCTCAGCCAGGTGGCGGCCTTCCGCTTCTCCAGCCCGGGCGACAGCTACTCAGCGCGCATGGGCACACCCGAGAACGTCGGCATCGTCGGCGTCGCCATCTTCCCCGAGCGCGTCTACCGCCGCCCGATCGCGCGCAAGCCCAAGCCACGCCGCCACATGGCGCCGCACCGCGACGACGCCAGCCGCTACGGCAGCGCCCCACAGGCGAGCCGGGGTTCCTCGCCGCGTGCCGCGGAGAGCCGACGCAGCAAGAAGAGCAGCCGCCCGAGCTCCGGCGCAGCCGCGCCGCGTGCCGAGGCCTTCGAGGGTCAAGCCGACATGGACAGCCAGAACCTCGGCACCGAATACGGCGAGACCCGCCACAGCAGCGTGCGCGAGGTGCACTTCGTACGCGCCGACCGCACGCGGCCTGCGCGCCTGGTCACGCTGCGCTACGACGACCGCCAGGGCCTGCGCTCCCTCGGCAGCCTTGTGAGCCCACAGTACCGCTACATCCGGCGCCCGCCCGAGCCCTTTCCGCACAGCCGCTTCGCACCGCCCCCGCCGCGACACTGAGCAGCTTTCCGCGCAGCAGCGGCCGCTCCCTTGACCGGCGCGTGCGCTTGGGCTTTGCTGCCGGCCCCATGCGAAACGCCAAGCTCACCAGCCTCGCGCTCCTGCTCTCTCTCTCGGCTTGCACCTGCGAGCCGGAGCCCCAGCCCGAGCGCAAACAGGAGCCGAGCGGCGCGGAGATGCGAGACAAGCTGACGAAGGCGATGCCCGTGCCCCCGGGCGATCTGATCGTGACCGACAAGATGGGAGCGTTCCTGCCCAACGAGCTCGCGGGCTTCACGAGCACGCTGGCATTCGAGGCGCGCGAGACGCCGATTCCGAACGGCGGCACACTCCACGTGGCCCGCCGCGAGTACGCCAAAGGCGACCTGCGACTGCAGGTTGAGATCACGGATTCACTCCACGCCCCCGCCATCGCGAAGCTGGTCGAACATCAGCACACCTCGGACCGCCCCGTCCGCGCGCGCATCAAGCCACGCGTGATCCGCGGGCGCCCCGCCCTATCCCAGCATCACGTCGACACGAAGACCGCGATCGTCAACGTGCTCGTTCGCAAGCGCTTGCTGATCAACGTGAAGGTGCTGCAGACCGACAAGCTCGACGATGCCCTCGCCGTGGCTGACGCGATCGACTACGAGGGACTGGCTGCGCTGCTGCCCGAGGACGCTCCCCACGACAGCATCTCCGCGGACTTCGAAGCCCCCCACGGCGGGGCAGAAGCGAAACGCGGCGAGGCGGCGAGCGGCGACGAAGAGTCCGACAACAAAGTGCCGGCAGCGGAAGGCAAGAGCGCGCCGGCGAAAGCGGCCGAGCCGGAGGCAGCCGAGCCGGGGGCCGCCAAGCCCGGGGCCGCCAAGCCGGCGGAGTGACGCTCAGCGCACCGCGCGCGCGCTCAGCTCTGCGATGCGATCGAGCCCGCCGCTGAAGAAGAAGTGATCGGCGCCCGCGATCACGTCCAGCGTGACGTGGCCCATACCCTCGAGCACCGCCCGCAGGGCCTCGATCGGCGAGAAGTTGTCGTCGTCGCCGATCACGACCGTGACCGGCCGCCCCAACCCGGCCAGCGCGTCCAGGTCCATGAGCGGCAGCGGGGGCGCCACCAACAGCAGCGCCTGCACATCGGAGCGCTTCGACGCCACGCGTGTCGCGGTCGCGGCACCGAAGGAGTATCCGGCGGCCAGGTACGGCCCTGTGGCCCGCTGGGCGCGCGCATCGAGCGCCCCGCCGTAGTCCTCGTCAGCCGGCTCCTGATCGCCGCTCATCTGCCCACCGCTCGCGCCCGTGCCGCGGAAGTTGAAGCGCAGCGTGCTCAGGCCCGCCTGGCCCAGCCCAGCCGCAAGCGCGAGGACCACCGGATTGTCGAAGCGACCGCCATACTCGGGATGGGGCGGCGCGATCACCGCGCCCCTGCTGTCGTCCCCCGACGCGAGGGCGGCCTCAAGCTCGAGCGCCCCGCCAGCAACCGAAATCCGAATCGGTTGCTCGCTCACACCACCCCCGTGACGACGGCGGCGCACGACCCGTGCGCGATCCCGGTGGTCATCGCTCCACTCCGAGGGTGTAGGTCATCACGCGCGTTGCATCGTGCTGCCATGCCATGGCGATGTGCGTGGAGGTCACGCTATGTCACCTCGCGGACTTGCCCTCCATCAGCACACGGGATGGTGCAGAGGACGATGCGCGTACGTCGCATCTGAAGCTGCTTGCATGTGGTTTGACAGACATTCAAGAGCGCTCCGCATGCCCCTGGTGCGCGCTGTTGTGAGGCAAGCCGGCACATGCTAGGCGTGGGCTTGGGGTGTGGTCAACCGACCGCTGGAGCGGCGCGAGACCCAATCGGAGCGAGCACAAAGTCTGACGCTCCGGCGTCCCATGCTGCCACTTGTGGGCCACGCGAGCGCCGGCGAGCGACAGGAGTCCGACAGCGATGCAGCTTCCCGAAATCGAAGTAGGTCTCACCGAGGAAGAGATCGCCGTACGCGATACCGTGCACAAGTTTGCCGAGGAGGTCATGCGCCCGATCGCGGACCGCCTCGACCGCCTGCCCGATCCGGCCGACGTGATCGCCGACGGCTCCGAGCTCTACAAGGTCTTCGAGCAGTACCGCGCGCTCGGCCTCGGCCTGGCCGACACGGACGACGCCGACCTCGACCCGCTGCCCCGCGCGCGCATGCGCGCCCTGATCAACGAGGAGCTCGGCTGGGGCGATGGCGGGCTCGCGATCAGCCTGGGCGTCGCCGACATGCACAAGTTCTTCGCGCGCATGACCGGACGCCCCGAGTTGATCGAGCGCTATTGCACGCCCGAGAGTACCGAGATCGGCTGCTGGGCGATCACCGAGCCCAGCCACGGCAGCGACATGCTCAGGGTCGATAGAACCAACTTCGAGCCCCCCGCCCGGCCGCCGGACTGTGTCGCAGAGAAGGACGGCGACCACTGGATCATCAACGGGCAGAAGGCGGCCTGGGTCAGCAACGGGACCATCGCCGACGTGGGCGTCCTCTTCTGCTCCCTGCGCGAGGGCGACAACATCCTGGGCGGTGGCATCGGCGTGGTTCCGTTCGACGTGCCCGGAGTGACGAAGGGCAAGCCGCTGGACAAAGTCGGCCAGCGCGCGCTGAACCAAGGCGAGATCTACTTCGACAACGTCCGTGTCCCCGACTCCTACATCTTCATCAAGCCGGAGCTCTACACCCCGGTGGTGGAGATGGTGCTCGCCGCGGCCAACCAGACCATGGGCTGCGTCTGGGTCGGCTGCGCGCGCGCCGCCGTGGAGCACGCCGTCGCCTACTCCAAGGAGCGCGTGCAAGGGGGCGTGCCGATCTTCGAGCACCCGCACATGCAGTCGCGGCTCTTCAAGCTGTTCATGAAGGTGGAGGCCGCCCGCTCGCTGGTGCGCCGCGTCGCCTACCACAACTCGATGGGGCAAGCGAAGGTCGAGTATTCCATCGCGTCCAAGGTCTTTGCCACGAACACCGCCTTCGAGGTCTGCAGCGATGCGCTCCAGGTCTTCGGCGGCAACGGCCTGACCAAGGAGTATCCGATGGAGAAGCTGCTGCGGGACGCGCGCGCTTCGATGATCGAAGACGGATGCAACGAGCTGCTCGGCAGCCTGGCTGGAAGCAAGCTCTGATCGCGCTCGAGTGGAGCTAGGAGAAGAGAGCTGCCCCGTCAATCGCTCAAGTGGTCGAGCTGACCGAGCAGCTCCAGGGCCGCAGCGGCGGGCGCCAGGTCGAGGGTGCCCGCTTCGGGCTCGCCACAACGGCGGAGGCAACATCGGAATCGACGCCACCGCGACCGTGGTGACCATCCTCGGTCAGGCCTGAGCTGTGGCCTCGGCGGGGGCCTGGGCGCGGCTCAAGCCCTTGCCCATCGCCAGCCGGCTGCCCAGCGCGAAGCCGATGTTCAACGGCAGCAGCAGCGCGAACGGGACCCAGTTGTTCTGATCGTAGTTCGGCAGCACCTTGAGCAACAGGGCGAGCACGCCCATCACGACGAGCGCGAGCCACATGCGCTCCATCCGGCGCAACGCCGCTCGCGAGCCGAAGGCGATGGCCACGCCGAAGGGCAGCGCCGCGAAAGTCAGCGGATTGGTCAGCCAGAGGTTCTCGTTCCAGTGCGTGACCTTCCACTCGGTGAAGAGGAAGAGGAAGAGCACGAGCCCCGGCACCCCGGCGATCACGCCGGCCACCATGTGATGCAAACCGAAGAGCGCCCTTGCGAGCTTGCCGCGCCGGCGCGCCAGCCAGCCGAGCAGCACGGCGACCGCGCCCATCAGCACTCCCGCGCCGAGTACACCGGGCACACGCACACCGGGATCCCGCGGCACGTCTGCGCGCTTGGCCTCGAAGACGGTGTAGCTCTGCTGCGCGAGCGCTCGCTCCCTGCCCTGCTCGTCCCGGTAGCGCGTCTCCAGCACGATGCGCTCGAGCTCGTCGGGCAAGAAGGCATCGTGCCAGCCGTGGATCGGCGCCTCCATCGAGTCGTTCATCCAGAGGATCAGCAGAAAGTGCACGAAGGGGTCGTGCTCGGTATAGCGCCAGGTGTGCCCCCGGTAGTCGAGCCGCGACGGCTTGGATTGTTGTTCGCGCAGCTGACCGCCGACCGCCTCGTCGAGTAGATCGCGCAACTTGGTGGAGCAGTTGTCGCGGTAGTGGTGATAGCGGTAGTTGCGGTTCTCCGGCAGCGCCCACCACGCCAGACGATCGGCAAGCCTGCGACGACTCGCGGGCGAGAGGTCGAGCTCGACGACGCGAATCGAGCGGTTCATCGACGCGTAGTGCCGAAAGGTGCGGCGCACGGGTGTCGCAGCCACCCAGAACTCGAGCTGCCCTTGCAGGTACTTCGGCAACATGTCCGCGCCGAAGCCGAACATGCCGAAGTTGTACATCACCTGCATCTCGCGCCGCGTGTCCTCGACGATAAGCGCGTTGTGCCCGAAGTACTGGTGGACGGCGTCACCCGCTCCGAAGGTGACGAGCTTGACCGCCAGATCCTCGTCGCGCTCCGTGCGCGCCCAGGGTGACTCGTGCTGCGTCCCCCCCTTGGCCTCCACATCCGTGGCGGGGAGCAGCTGAAGGGCAGCCAGCAGGAGGCACGGGAGCACCGGGCTGGCGCGCAGCATGCGCGGGGTGTAACACATCGGCCGGCCGTGCGCCGCAACGGACCCGCCATGCGCCTCCCTACCGCGATTCCCGTGCTGGTCGTGCCCGTGCTGTGGCTGGCCGCACCCGTGTATGGGCAGCCGGCCCCGGCCGACTCGGTGCTGCAGTGGCAGGCGCCGACGGCCTGCCCGGATCAGAGCCAGGTGGAGAGCCAGCTGGTGGACCGACTCGGTCGTCCCCTCGAAGGGGACGCCGCACAGCTGTCCGCGTCCGCGACCATCGAGGCGCGCGACGGCCTCTTTCACTTGCGGCTCGTGACGCGCTCCGCGGAGGGCAGCGGTGCGAGGGAGCTGTCCTCGCGTGACTGCACAGAGCTGGCCAGCGCCACCGCCCTGATCCTCGCGCTCACGATCGACCCCGACATCGTGGACGCCGCGGAGCTCGAGGCGCTGGCGACGCCGGAGCCGCAGCCGCAGCCCGACTCCGTGCCCGATGCTGCGGCGCGCGCGCCGCAGACCGTCACGGGCGCAAACGAAGACGACGACTCCAGCATCGCCGTGGGCACAGTCGCACGGGTCGGCGCACTGGCCGATGTGGGCGCCCTACCCTCCGGAGGCATCGGACCGCAGCTGGAAGTCGGCCTCTCGCTGGATCGCCTCGAGGTGCTCGCCCGCGGCCTCTTCCTTCCACCCCAGGACGTCGACGGGATCGCGAGGTCGGGCACGGTCGGCAACCTGCGACTCGCCGCCGGCGGCCCGGTGCTCTGCTACGCCCTCACCTCCGGTCGACCGCGCCTGCTGCCTTGCGTCGGCCTCGCCTACGGGGCGGTCTGGGGCCAGGGCGAGGACATCACGGAGGGACAGGATGGCACCGCGCGCTGGCTCGAGGCGGAGCTGCGCCTGCGCGCCGAGCTGAATCTCACCCCCTGGCTGGCCCTGGGCGCCGGCCTGGGAGGCGCCTTGCCGCTCATCCGCACCGCCTTTAGAGTCGAGGGACACGGTGAGGTGCACGCGCCGGCCACGCTGTCGGCCCGTGTCGGCTTCGGCCTGACGGTCAGGCCCTGAGAAAGTCGCCCCGTCGGGCACCCCACCGCACGGATCCAGCGATGTCCGGCCACCCAGCAAGTATGCGCACCTCGCCCGCGACGGCGCTGGGCGGTGAGTCCGCAGAGGGCGCAGATGCAAGGGCCAGCGCACCCCGCTTCGAGGATGTCTACGAGCAGCACATGGACTACGTCTGGCGCGTGGCCCGCCGCCTCGGGATGGCCGGCGCGGACCTGGACGACGTGGTCCAGGACGTCTTCGTGGCCGTCCACCGCAGGCTCGGCGACTTCCAGGGGCGCTCGTCGCTGCGCACCTGGCTCTACGGCATCGCGATCCGCGTGGTGCGCGACCGCCGCCGGCGCGACCGGCGCAAACCGAGCACGCCGCTCGGCGACCAGGAGCTCCCCGGACACGGCGCCGACCCGGAGCGGCAGGCGCAGAGCGCCGAGCAGCAGCGGCTGTTGCTCGCGCTGCTGGACACCCTGGACCACGACAAGCGCGAGATCTTCGTGCTCACCGAGCTCGAGGAGCTCAGCGCTCCGCAAATCGCGGAGATCCTGGAGCTCAACCTCAACACGGTCTACGCGCGGCTGCGCGCGGCCCGGCGCGAGTTCGACCGCGCCCTCACGCGCATGCGGGCGCGCGGGGTCACGCCATGAGTGACGAGCTCAGCCCCGAGGCCCGCGAGTTGCTGGAGGCGACCCGCGACGGCGGTCTGCCGGACGAGGCCGATCGGGAGCGGCTGCGCGCGCGCATCGCCGCGGCCGTGGCTGGCACGGGGAGCGCTGCGGCGCTGGGCGCGTCGGCCAAGGCAAGCGCGAGCGCGGGAGCTGCCACGGGCGGCGGAGCGGCTGCAGCGGGCGGTGGCGCCCTCGGCGGCAAGCTCGTGGTGACACTCGTCGTGGGCGCGGTGGCCTTGGCCGGCGGCGTCGCGGTGTTCGGTGGCGGCGACGGCCCTGCGGAGCCGGCGGCGGAGCCGACGGCCGCAACGCCCCCGGCCCCGGACTCGGCCTCCGAACCGGACCCAGTCGCGGAAC
>JAPPOT010000265.1 GCA_028817855.1 Myxococcales bacterium | reverse complement strand
GAGGCTTACGCGGGGTCCGCGCGGCGCGCCCGGCGGGTGCGCGGGGGGCCGCCGCGGCGCGCGGTGACCGCTGCCTTTCGAGCGCTGCCGGCGTACCGTGCCCTGGTGGAGGAGTGCCGGCGGCGGCCGGAGTGTCCGAAGGACGCGACCACGGGACAGCCAGAGCCGTGGCGCCTGGAGCTGCGCGCATTCCGCTTTCCGGGAGAGCGCCGCATCCACGTCACGGTCAGCCTGCCGGAGGCGGGCTGCGCCGAGTGGGGCCCGGGAATGGGTGCGCTGTTCGTCCTCGATGGCATACGCGATCGAACGCCGCAGCTGCGATCATGGACCGAGACCGAGCTCGGCGTGCCCAGGCTGATGGTGGATGTCGAGCGCGACGGCACGCTCGAGCTACTGACCTCGCGCTGGACGGCCGGGGCCGACCTGGAGCTGTTGGACGAACGCGGGCGATTGCGCCGAAGCTGGACGACCGTGTTCGTGGGCTGCGGATGCTGAGAGCGGGCAGGGCCGCAGCGAGCCCGCCGCGCGCCCGGCGAAGCCGGGGCACCGCGAGCGACCGCATCATTGCATGTCCGGCTGAACCGGCTCCACGATCATGTCCGGAGCGTAGTCGCCATTGCCGTAGGCCTCGCAGAACCCAGCCTCGTCGCCCATGAACATCGGGTCGAGCGCCACGACGGCCGGGCGAACGGAGTCCCACATGCCCTGCGGACCGCCCTGGCCCGAGTAGCTTCGCGCGACCATCACCAGGTCGAGGCCGCGGTGGCCGACGATGAACTGACCGCCGAGCCCCTGCGCGCTGAACACGCCCGTGTCGTAGGTCTGCTCGCAGCTGTTGCCCGCCGCGGGGTTGCAATCGCTCGCGTCGGATGGCGGGTGCGGATAGCGCTGCCACACCGCCGCGGGCGCGCAGGGATCGCCGCCCGACGGACCCGCGCCCGAGGCGCTCCCCGTGCCGCCGATGCCGGTCGCGTTGCCGCGGTGGTTCAGCCACGTGTACATGCCGTAGGAGGTATTGAGGTTCTCCCAGTGCGGGTGCTGCATCCAGTAGACCCAATCCGGGTCGATCACCTGCTCGCCGTTCCACCAGCCGTTGTGGGCCAGCGCGATGCCGATCCTGCCCATGTCCTCGAGGGAGATGTTCGCGCCGGTGCCCCAGGAGCCCGTGCCCCAGCTGCCGCCCACGCCCAGCTTGTCGAACAGGTTGTCACGAACCTGAGCCAGGCTGGTCGCACCACTCACCGAACCCTGGCTCAGCGAGTGCTCCATCGGCGCGCCGGTGCGCGCCAGGTTGGTGCCCAGCGTGTCGTAGGCGAAGCGGCCGCTCGTCACCATGCCCGCGTACTCGGAGATGAGGGTGCTCCCGGCGCCGCCCCAGTCGCTGATCGGGTCGCTCGGAAGCATGCGCTCGGCGTTCTCGCGCGTGTCCCAGTAGGCTGCGCCCATGACAGTGCCCGCCACCGTCTTCGTGACCGAGAAGACCTGGTACGGACCGCTGATGCTGCCCGACGCGTAGCAGAGCTTGCCGTAGCGGAAGACCGCACCGTTGTTCCAGAAGTTGGACCGCAGCAGATCGATGTCCATCTTGCAGACCTCGCCGACCTGATCCTCGGGCACCTCCTCGAAGGGGCCGGGGCCGGGGTCGTTCCAGCCGGTCGGATCACCGGCGGGTGCGGGGCCAGGGTCGACCATGTCGACCATGTCGACCATGTCGACGGCGTCCATGCTCCCGGTGCCGGCGGTCGCGTCGTCGCCCGGGTTCGTCACCGGGGGTGCGGTCGGCACGTTGCCCGGTGGCATCTGGCCCATATCCCCGGTCATCCCCTGCGGCGGCGCCCCGGCGTTGTTTGGCGGCTGGGTCGGCTGCTGCGTCGTGGGGAACATCCCGGCGCCCTGATCGCCCGACCCTCCAGCGTCGCTGCAGCCGCCGAGGCCGAGACCGAGCACCCCCAACACCACGGCCGCGCGCCGACCGACACCGATCGCCTCCTCGCAGCTCATCATTCCAAACCGATTCATGTCACCTCCTCCACCCGACTCCAGAGGGAGTCGCACATGGAATTCGCTACAACGGCTCCCCAACCGAGTCTTCGGCAGGTGTCGGGTGTGGGATTGGCGCAGAGTTGTCGTGGAATGGACGTCTGGTGAGTTATCTGTGGGGGACCCGCGGTGCGCGCCAGGGCAGCCCTTGCTGCAGAAAAATCACAGTGGTTCTGCAAATCCAGTTGTCCCGCTGCTTCTGGGTCCACTCCAGCTGGGCGCTAGGCGATCTCCGGCGATGAGTCGCGGAGCCCGTGGGTCGTTGTGAGTACCTTGCGCCGACGGCCCTTGGCGGGCGTAAAGAAGTGCGCGGGCGGCACGGTGATGTGGGGGATTCCGCCGAGATCCGAGTTGGCATTGGGCTTGCCTTGATTCGGAGGGATGACCGCGGCCATCGGCGAAGACGATGTGCGCGAGGTGTACATCGCCGAGCGCGATCCCTGCATCGGCCACGCGCGCACCCCGATCCTACCGGTGCCGCCGGGGTCGACCGCCGGTAGGGCGCGCCCCTCGACACGCGCTGTACTGCGTGCGCACCTGGCTCCGTAGCCCAGGCTTGTGCATGAGGGAGATCGTTGGTGGAACAGCCGCTCCGCTCAGAACGCGGTCGAGATCGGTTCCCTGCCGCAGCACCGAGAAGCTCGAGAAGAGTGTGCTCGGCATCCTCGCACAGCTTCAATCCAAGTGCCGGGACCTCTCACTCCGGCTGTGCGCGGGCGGCACCCATCCATTCTGTGAACGCCTAGCCACCATCACGCCGCTGCCGCGCTACATCGAGATGGGGCACAGAGCTGGCTACGTGGGTCGCAGGCTGCGCACCTTCGCGACCCACGTGCACGTCGGGATGGGCTCGGGCGACGAAGCCATCACCGTGATGCGGCGACTCAAAGCCTATCTGCCTTTGCTCGTCTCGCTCAGCGCCGGCTCTCCCTTCTGGCGCGGATACGAGACCGGCTATGCGTCCTATCGGCAGCGCATCCTCGCAGCCGCCCGGAGCTACGGGATCCCGCCCTCCTTTCGCGACTGGCAGCACTTCTGCGACTTCCTCGAGACCAGCACCCGGGCGGGGATGTTTCAGTCGGTTCACGACATCCACTGGGACATCCGACCCCGGCCGCACCTGGGCACACTCGAAGTACGCGTGATGGACGCGATGCCGAGCGTGGCCCAGGCGGTGGCCATGGCGGCATTGGTGCGCGCGCTCGTCGTCTACCTGAGCGAGCCCGGCGGCGACGGTGCAAAGGGATTGCCGGTTCCGCTGCCCTGGTGGACGGAGAAGGAGAACCACTTCCAGGCGTCACGGGACGGACTCGATGCGGTCTTCGTGCGCGATGAGATGGGCAGCAGCACCTCGCTGCGCGCTCTCTTCGCCGATGTGGCCCGTGCCGTGCGACCAACCGCCGAGCAGCTGGGCGACGGGCAGCACTTCGACGACTTGAGCGGCCGCGTGTCGAGCGGACTGCCGTACGAGCGCCAGCTGCGGCGCTGGGCCGACGCCGGATCGACCCGCGCGGTAGCGCAGATGTTGGTCGAAGAGCTCGAGGAAAACCTGGCCTGACCAACGGCTTCCCCAGGGCGAGAGTCGGCAGGCTTGCGCGGCGCGGGGCCCTCCGGTGCGCACTCTAGTAGAGAAGCTGGACCGGGGAACCCATTGCCCCGCGAGCCGGGTGCGGGGAGTGGAGCGCGCATGGTCGCCACGCACTACGATGTCCGGGACTTGGGCCTGGCCGACGACCTCGCTGCCGCGGAGGGCCATCCATCGGCGGTGATGGACATGAGCTTCGCCAACCAGGCGCTGTGCGTGGCCCACCTGGCCAAGGCGGGCCGCCAGATGGAGCGGACCGTGCACGCCGTGCCCGAGGCGATCGACCGCGAGGTGGCGAGCCTCACGCTCCGCGCCACGGGGCTGTCGATCGACGAGTTGACCGCGGAACAGCGGGCCTACCTCGCATCCTGGAGCGAAGGCACCTGACCGCGGGGCCAGCCGAGCTCCGGCTGCTCCGGCTCGGCTGCGCTTGTCCCAGCTCCCGCCGTGCCTATCTCAACGGGGTGCTCACGCTGTCCTCGGCCCTGGCTCGCACGGTGCGGCTGCACGGTGACAGAACGGCCGTGATGAGCCCGGAGGGGCGCATGAGCTGGCGAGAGCTGGGCGACCGCGTTGCGCGGGCGGCGTCGCTCTTGCTGGAGCGGGGAGTCGGGGCGGGCGGCCGCTTCGGCATCCTGGCTCACAACGGCTTCCGGGTCACCGAGCTGCTGCAGGCCGGCTACCACCTTGGAGCGGTCCCCGTCCCGATCAACTACCGCCTGGCCCCGCCGGAAGTTGCCGACATCGTGCAGGACGCCGGGTGTGCACCACTGCTGGTCACCGAGCCCTTCCTGGAGCTCTTCGAGCACGCTGCCCTGGCAGCGCGCAAGCCCGACGTCATCGCGCTCGAACCACTGGCAGGCGCGGGCGCAGCTCTACCGAGCTACGAGGCGCTGCTGTCGAGGGCCAGCCCGGTGCCCGCACAGGAGTCCGAGGAGACGGACGACGCGCTGCTGGTCTACACCGGCGGCACGACGGGGCGTCCCAAGGGTGTCCGGCTCACTCACCGCAACATCCTGATCAACGCGCTGCAGATAGGCTTCCAACATCCCGCGGCCTCGACCGACGTCTACCTGCACGTCGCGCCCATGTTCCACTCGGCCGACCTGCTCTCGACGCCCTACGTGCTCTCGGGCGCCGCGCACGTCTACCTGCCACGCTTCTCGCCGGGCGCCTTGCTCAATGCGATCGAGAGCAATCGAGTGACGAGCACGCTGCTGACGCCAACCATGATCATTCGCATGCTGAAGGAACCGGACTTCGAGCGCCGTGATCTCTCCAGCCTCCGCCAGCTCTTCTACGGAAGCTCGCCCATGGCGGCGGAGTGGATCGGCAAGATGCTCGACGCCCTGCCCGCCGTGCGGTGCACCCAGGGCTACGGGCTGACCGAGACCTCGCCCATCTTGACCATGCTCGACGCGGACGAGCACCGGCAGGCCCACACTGCGGGTGATGATCGACTGCGCAGCGTGGGGCGCGCCGCGGTGGGCGTGGAGTTGTCCATCATCGGCGAGCAGGGAGAGGAGCTCCCGGCCGGCGAGGTGGGCGAGCTGCGCGTGCGGGCACCCAATGTCGCAAGCGGCTACCTCAATCGCCCCGTGGAAAGCGCCGAGGCATTCGACGGCGGCTGGTTTCGCACCGGCGACTTGGGGCGTCTCGACGAACGCGGCTACCTCCAGCTGCTGGACCGCAAGAAGGACCGCATCATCACCGGTGGCGAGATCGTGCACTCGCTCGAGGTGGAGGCCGTGCTGCACCAGCACCCGGACGTGCACGAGTGCGCTGTCGTCGGGGTACCCGACGAGACCTACGGCGAAGCCCTACTTGCAGCAGTGGTGCCAGCGCCTGGCACGAAGCTCGACGCGGACACGTTGATCGCGCACTGCCGCGGACGCATCGGTGGCTACAAGATTCCGCGCCGCTATGTATTCCTCGAGGCGCTCCCCAGGAGCGCCCTCAACAAGGTGCTCAAGCACGAGCTGCGTCGCATCCACGGTGAGGCGCTAGGCCGCGCCGACTGAACACGGGAACGAGCCATGGATATTCAGGGCAAGAACGTCTTGGTCCTCGGCGGCGCCGGTATGGTCGGCGTCGCGGTCTGTCGCGAGCTGCTCCCCCACGCTCCGGCGCGCCTGCTCGTGGCAGCGCGCCGGCGCGCCAGGGCTGTGGCCGCGGTGGAGCAGCTCCGCAGCGAATCCACTTCCATCCAAGGGCAGCCCGGAGCCCACGGAGCCACGCGGATCGAAGCCCGCTGGGGCGACGTGATGATGCGCGCCGCGTGGCAGCGGGAAGAGGGAGGCGTGCGGGCCGCCGTGCTCGCCGACCCGAAGAAGCGCCAGCGCTTGGTCGCCGACGTGCTCGAGCCCTTCGATGAATCCATCGCGGACGCCTCGCTGCTCGTGCAGCTCGTGTGCGGCACCGGAGCCGCGGACGGCGCGCCGGCCGACGTCGTGATCGATTGCATGAATACGGCCACTGCGGTCAGCTACCAGAACGTCTACGCCCGCGCGCGACGCCTGGCCGAGCTCTCGGTGGCCGATGCCCGCGACGAGGGGGACGAGGTCGACATCGATTGGCCCGCCGAAGTCACACCCTTGCTGAGCGCGCTCTACGTGCCCCAACTCGTGCGCCACATCCAGCTGCTGCACGAGGCCATGCGTCGCGCCGGCACAGCCGCCTACCTGAAGGTCGGCACCAGCGGCACCGGCGGCATGGGGTTCAACATCCCGTACACGCACGGCGAAGAGAAGCCGTCGCGGCTGCTCCTCTCCAAGGCCGCAGTCGCGGGTGCCCAGACAGCCTTGACCTTCCTGATGGCGCGTACACCGGGCGGCCCGTCGCTGGTCAAGGAGGTCAAGCCGTCCGCCCTGATCGGCTGGCGCAGCGTCGACCACGGCACGGTCCTCGAGGGGGGTCGCCCGATATCGCTTCGCGACTGCCCGCCGGCGGACGCGGTTGCGGCGCGCGATCCCGCCAACCTGGCGCCCGAGGGCGACTTCGGCCGGGCGACCGGCCAGGAGCTGACAGGAGTGTACATCGACACGGGCGAAAACGGCCTCTACAGCGCCGACGAGTTTGCCACGATCACGGCCCTGGGGCAGATGCAGCTCATCACGCCCGAGGAGATCGCCCGCGACGTGGTGAGGGAGATTCGTGGCGCCGCCACCGGACGAGACGTGGTTGCGGCGCTCGACGGGAGCGTGATGGGCCCGAGCTTCCGCGGCGGTTATCTGCGCGAGACGGCCCTCCGACGCCTGCGCGAGCTGGAGCGCGAGCATGGCCCGGCGGTGGCCTACGAGCAGCTCGGCCCGCCCCGCGTCTCGAAGCTCCTGTTCGAGGCGCACCTGCTGCGCACGGCTGCCGGGACCCTCGACGCCGCACTAGGCACGGAACCCGCAGCTCTGGGCGCCATGCTGGAGCATGTCGTGTCCAGTGAGCACACCCTGCGTCAGCGCATCCTGACCATCGGCATCCCGATCCTGCTGCCCGACGGTGAGCGACTGCTGCGCGGCCCCAGGATCAAGGCCGTCGACGCCGATCACGGCTTCGTGGACCTGACATCCGACAACATGGCGCGCTGGCAGGCCCGGCTGCGCGAGCTGCGCGAGCAGTGCGCTCGCAAGCGCGCAGGTGATGCGTCGTCGCAGCTCGACCGCGTGACCAGCGCAGGCCAGCCCGGCAGCGCCGAACCCGACTTCTTCGAGCCCAGCGACCTGGTTTCCTTCGTCCTCATCCACGAGGAGGGCGGCTCCCGCGACAAGGACTAGCACCAGGCGGCCGAGCCCGAACGCGGTCCACGGCTTGTGCGGCAGGTGCGTGTGCGTACCTTGCAAGCGTGCTGAGTGATGCGCGCGCGCTCGAGGGCCTGAGCCCGTACCTGGTGGCGACGCCCGCGCTGCAGGCCAGGCTCACCGAGCGGCCCCTGGGGCTCGCTGTGCCGCGCGGGCATTGCTTCGACCCCACACGGCGGGCAAGCGCGCCCTTTCTCAGTCGACTGGAGCAGCTCGACCAGGTCGTGTCGGGGCCGCTCGCGATGGCGATGCCGCGCTGGGCATTCTACGACTGTGCGGAGTTGCCGGGTCTGGTCTGCGGCTTCGCGAGCAGTGCGGGTTCCGTGCCGGAGCGCCTGCGCGAGGTGTGGCCGCTCGAGGCCCGGAACGGACCGGTGCCACTGTCGATGTGCATGGCCGTGCCGATGCTGCAGCGGGACCGCTGGCTCGCCTACGTGCTGTGCGATCTGCACGAGGCCCTCCCCGGCGCGACGCCGCCGCCTCTGCGGATACCGAGTCTGGCGCTCGCATGCGACCTGACGGGCGCGCGACGGATGCAGGGCGTCACCCAGTGGTCGTCCTCGAAGCTCGCGGCTCTTGCCAGCTTTGCGCCCCTTTCGCTGCGCGCCGCGTGGGTGCCCGCTCACAGCGTGCCCGCCACCTGCGTCGTGGAGTTCGATGCGGGTGCAGCCGCAATCGCCGATGCGCTGGCGGCGCCGCAACGGGAGCTCGCCGCCCGGCCACGCTGGCTGGACGTGGGCGACCCTTCAGCACTCGAGATGCTGCAACGGGAGCTGGAGGCCGGCGCCGAGCCGAGCATCTTGGGCGCACCGCGCCGGCGTGGCGGTTCGCGTGTCGTGCCCCTGTCGCCGGAAGCGTGGGAGCCGGCATGAGCATCGCGCCGAGCAACCCACTGCTACTGCGCCAGCTGCAGCCATTCGTGGTCGGCACCGCCGACAATGTCGGCTGCTTCGACATGCAGCCATTCGGCTTGCGCGTCGAGGACACTCACGTATTCGACCCCCTGCGCCTCGCGAGCGCGCCCTTTCTCGATCGGCTGTGCGCCCTCGACGCCGCGGCCTTCGGTCCCGAGGGCATGCCGATGCCGCGCTGGATCTTCCTGGATGGCGGGGAGCTCACCGGTGGCGTGGTTGGCTTCGGTCTCGCGGCCGATGCGCTGCCGGCGCCCTGGCGCGAGGCCCTTTGCGTGCCCGACGACCATGTCGGGCTCGTGCCGGTCTCCATGTACATCGCGATCCCCACCGCCGAGTCGGGAGCCTGGGTGGGCCACAACCTCTCGAGCCTCGCCGCGCGGGTGCGCGATCCGGCCCTGCGCGGACTCGGCAGCCTCACCAAGGCGGTGGCGCTGCGTCTACTCAGGACTAGGACCCAGATCGGCGCGGCGCAGTGGGACAGCCCCGCCCTGCGGGTGCACGCCCGGCTCGGCGCGCTCGAGGTCATCAGCGCCTGGACGCCGGCCCACGGCAAGCCCTGGACCGTGACCTACCGCGCGCGGATCGACGAGCCGGCGCTCCTGCACCTGGCACGCGACCCGCGAGGAGCCGTCGACTTCCCCGCCCCGAGCCTGTGGCTGGCGAGCGACGATCACGCGGCCATGGGCATGCTGCAGGACCGCATCGAAGCCGGTGAGCGCTTCCGTTTCGCGGGCCGCCCCGAGCCCCTCGAGGGCGGGGGCCAGCGCATCCCGTTGGCGGAGGGCTAGGCCGAATCTTTCAGCCGGGCTAGGCATTCCGTAGCGCGGCGTCGACGAGCCGCTCGACCGGGGGACCCTCACGTTGCTCGAAGCGGTAGCGCACCCGGGCGCTGGGTGGCGTCAGCTCGAGCATGGAGGCGACGCCGGCTGGGCTCGCGTCGACCACGACCTGCGGCCGGGCGGCCGCGATGGTCTCACGCAGCTCGTCGAGCTGCTGGTTCGAGTAGCCGAGCGCCGGGAGCCCGGCGCAGAGATGTGGATAGGCGCGATAGGCCTCCGCGATGGATCCGACGGCGTGGGGTCGAGGGTCGATCGGCGTTGCGCCCGCCTGCTCGGCTGCCCGTGCGCCCGCGCCAGCGGCCATGCCGCCGTGGGTGAGGGTGGGCCCGTCCTCGATGACCAACACGCGCTTGCCCGTGATGGGGCTTCCTTCGATCGACTGCGCCAGATCGGACTCGAGCAGCGGCGCGGTCGGGTTGAGGCTACGTGCGTTGTCGCTCAACCGCTCGAGGCCCTCTGCGCTGGCGTTCTCCAACTTGTTGATCACGAGAATGTCTGCAGCGCGGTG
>JAPPOT010000473.1 GCA_028817855.1 Myxococcales bacterium | reverse complement strand
AGCAGCTTCACGCCGCTCACGCAGGCGATCGTGGAGAGCGCCCCGCTGCCCTGCAACTACCCCATCCCGGCACCTCCGCCGGGCCAGACCTTCGAACGCGAGAAGGTCAACGTGGAGTACGCGGGCGCGGCGGGCAGCGAGGTCTTCCCGGGGGCGGGCGCGCTCGGCAATTGCGGAGACGAGAACGCCTGGTACTTCGACACGACCAGCGGCCGCCCGAGCGAAGTGCTGCTCTGCCCTTCGGCCTGCGACACCGTCGCGGCGGGCGGAACGCTCAACGTCTCCTTCGGCTGCGCCACGATCTTGCTCGAGTAGGCGGCCGATTCGGCGTCCGGGAGTCGCCCGCCGGGACACCGGCGCCCCGGCGGCGCTTCCACGATCCGGACGGGCGGCGTATCGTGCCGCCCCATCCGGGCGTGATGCGGAGGGCCGGCAACCCCGCCGAGGTGCGCAACGCCACCGCCTGCGCTACCCAGCTCCCGTGGCCGACGAGACTCACGACGCGCGCTTCCTCTCCAGACCCCCGCCCGAGGGTCAGCCGGAGCTCGTCCCCAGCGCGGACGGGGGGCTGCTGCGTTGCCTCCACGCGGGCGAGGGGCCTGCGGTCGTGCTGGCCCACGGCTACCTGCTCGACCTGGCCGTCTTCAAGCTCGTCTTCAGCGAGCTGGTCGCGTCGGGGCGCCGCGTGATCGCGTTCGACCAGCGTGGGCACGGGGACTCACGCGCCGGCGACGCCGGCTGCACCCCCGAGGCGGCGGCCGCGGACTACCGCACGATCATGGAGCACTTCGACGTCCGCGAGGGCACCCTCGTGGCGCACTCCATGGGCGCCTTCCTCGGCCTGCTCTTCTGCATGCAGCACGGACCGAGTGCCCGGCAACACCTGGCGCGCCTAGTGCTGCTCGGCGGCAACGCCGGCGCGGTCGCCTCCGGCAGCCTGCAGAATCGGTTGCAGATCCCGTTGCTCAAGAGCGGTCTGCTGCGGCCGCTGTGGTCCTATCGGCCGACGGGCCGGGCGCTGATCGGACAGCTCTTCGGCGCGACCCCGGATCCGCAGCAGGTGGAGGCCACGCGCGAGATGATCCTGCGCCAGCAGGTCTCGGCCTCCCTGCCGCTGCTGCACGCGATGATCCACGACGATCACTACGCGCAGCTGGCCGAGGTCCCGGTTCCCGCGCAGGTGCTGTGCGGTGAGCACGACCGCACCTGCCCGCGCTGGCACTCCGAGCGCCTGGGCGCCGAGATCCCCGCCTCCGCCAACACCTGGATCCCCGACGCCGGGCACATGCTGAGCTACGAGGCACCCGAGGCGGTGGTGGCCGCGGTCACCACCGCGTGAATCGAGCACCCGCGTGTCAGCTGCTGCGTGGCGTCGGGGGCTCGTTGCCGTCGCGCTGCTCGGCGGCGAGCTCGGCGCTGCGCATGAGACCGTGCACGGCCATGAACAGGCTGCCGAGGGTCAAGACGGCGACACCGAGCCCCGCGCTGAGCTGGGCTGAGGCACCGACCAGCAATGCCACCAGGTGCACGAGGGCGAGCACGACACCGACGCCGATCATGTCGGCACCGGCCGTCGCGTTGACCTCGTACCAGATGCGGGGTCGCGTAGGGTGCTGGGCGTGCGGAACCCGTAGAGGATGTTCGGCTTCACGCGGCGCCGCCGTAGCGGAACGCCGAGCACGACGAACAACAGCGCGGTACCAAAGAAGGCGATCGAAAGAAGCGCGGGCTCAGACATCCTGGTTTCTCCTCGTGTCGCCCTTGCCAATGCGAGAGTCGGGCCAGCCCGCGATGCCAGGTTTTGCCGGGGGATCTTGGCCGCACGCGGTGGACGCGGTGGTTTCTACCCATGCAGTATGCCCCGGCTCGAAACGGGGGCGGTCGGGAATGCCTGCCGACCCACCCGTTCCGACAGCCCTACTTGCGACCGGGACGCAGGGAGTGGACTTCGCCGCGGGCGAAGTAGTCCTCGAGCGCCTTCTCGGCGCGGCCGGTCAGCATGAGCCCGTACATGCGCAGGTCGCCCAGGAACGACCACCAGGGGTGGGAGAAGCTCGCCGGCTCGTTGCGTTCGACCATGAAGTGACCGAACCACGCGAAGCCGTAGCCGACGACGGGCGCGAGCAGGGCGGTCCACGGTGTCCAGATGGTGGAAGCCGCGACCAGGATCGCGGCGCCTAGAGTCGTCCCGGTGAAGTGCAGCCAACGATTGAGCGGATGGCTGTGCTCGCTCAAGTAGAACGGGAAGAACTCCGAGAAGCTCTCGTAGCGGTCGTCGGACACCGTACCTCAAACGTATCATGGTGAGCCGGGGTGTGGAGCGCGTCGCGCGTGACCCGCCACACAGCCCCGCCGGCTCTTCGGCGCACGCGAGGTTCCGGGCTCCGGTGCCTGCGCGATCTAGAAGAACTCCCGCGCCATCGCGCACGAGCCACCGTCGCAGCGTGTCTCCCAGGCCGGACAGCCGATTTCCGTGCATGCGGTGCCCCCCGCGCATTGCTCTCCGAACCTCGACATCACCTCGGCCGCCATGTCGCGGTGGACCGCCACGGCCAGGCCCCCATTGCAGGCATCGCAGCACCCCAGCTCGACCGGGACGCAGTCCTCGGCGGCCGCGCAGCTCGTGTAGCGCGAGTCCAGTGGAAGGGCGGGAGGATAGCCGCTCGGGCCATCGTCCCCATCGCCGGCGGAGCCGCCCGGTCCCGGGCCGCCGCAGTCGGTCGCCGGCCCCGGCGTGCAGCTGCCGCCGTCATCGCCACCGTCATCGTCGCCGCACGCGGCCACGGCCAAGACCATGGCCAGCGCGACCCACTTCGCCGTGGGACATCCCATGCCTGCCTCCTTCGGAACGGACCCACATCGACACCCACATGACCAAGATGGACACGCCCTGCGCGCATGCTTGACCCACTGCAAGCCTGGCCGCCTGGCGGGCTGAATCGCGGGCGTTCGACAACGACCGGTGTCGACGCGTACCGTGTATGACCTGCGGCGCCGTATCGCCCATCACCTCGATGTCGAGCTCGCCCGCAAGGCGGCCCGCAGGGCTGCCGACAGCTACCAGCAGCGGTTCGCCGGATACTCGCCCCAGGTACACTGGGAAGCGGATGACCGCGCGCGCGTGGGCCTGTCCGCCAGGGGCATGTCCATCGGTGGCACCCTCGAGCTCGAGCCGGGAGCCATCGTGATCGAGGTCCAGGTCCCGCTGCTACTCAGGCCGCTTACCAATCGCGCGGTCGCGGTCATCGAGCAGCAAGTCCGGCATTGGGTCGACCTCGCGGAGCGCGGCGAGCTGTGAGTGTCCTGCCAACCACTCCCGTCGTCGTCTCGGGTCGGCCGGCGCGCGACAACTCGGTGGACGACGCTCATGTGGCCCAGCACGAGATCGCCGTCCCGCCCATCCGCCGCAAGGGCTACCCTCCTGCCTACGGGCGCCAGGTCGTCAGCAGCTGGACGACGGCCAGGTCCACCTCGGAGCCGGTTGTGAGGTCCGCGTCGAGCCCGAGCTGGACCGTGGGCGCCGCAGCCATCCACAGGCCCAGTCCGGCTGTGTGCTGGAGGAACGCATCGCCGCCGGTCTGGTATTGCAGCAGCGCGGGGCGATAGCGCAGCGACAGGTCCAAGTCGAGCGCGAGCAGCGGCACGCCGAGGGCGAGTGGGAGGGCGACGCTGCGTAGCAGCGTGCCATCGGTGGCGAGCGCTCCCAGGTCGAGCCGCAGGGCCCCGATCAGCTGCAACACGCGGAGGTTGGCAAAGAGGGCGCGCTGCTCGAGGTCGCCGCCACCGGACGCGCGCAGGGATCCCCCGATGGTGATCGCACTGCGCTCCAGGTGCAGGCCCACGTCGAGCTGCCCCGTGTAAATCGCGCTGCTGGCCGCGCACTCGTCGAGTGCATCGATCGCAGCGCCCGCCCTCGGGACGCACAGCCACTCGGGTGGAAGGAACGAGGCGAGCCACAGAGAACGCTCTGGGTGCTGCATGTCGAAGCGACCGCCGACCTCAACCGCGCCGAAGCGCAGCGAAGTGTCGGCACCGGCCGCTGTCAGCTGTTGCTCCGGCGCGCCCCAGGGGTTGTCCGCGTCGAAGAGAGACAGCTCGAAGTGGCCGCCCACGCGGCTGCGCCCCGGGAAGAGATCCAGCTGCCCGGCGAGCCGCCGCTCATCGAGCTGCCCATCGAAGCGCGAGGCGTGGGCGGTGAGCGCCCCGCGCGGCCGCAGCGCTGCACTCGCGTCCTCGTACGCGACCTCCGCGCCGAAACGGGCCGCCCCACTGCCGGGGCTGCTGTCGAGTGGGTCGGGCACGAGCCCGCCAAAGGCGGCCGCGGTGAGGCCGTCCACGGGCGCGACCTGCACGCGCAGCCCGTCGAGCGCGCCAAGACCGCGGGCGGCGTGGCGCAGACGACCGGCCGCCGCCATCGTCGAGCGGCCGTAGGCGGCTTGCAGCTCGCGCACGTGCAAGGCGGGGCGAGAGCCGGCGCCGCGCCGCGCATCCAGGTCGGCCGCCAGCCACAGCTGCGCGGCGACATCGGCGTCGAGGCTCAGAGGCGCCGCGGAGAGCGGCTCGGCGTGCAGGCGCGCGCGCAGCTCGGCGCGCCCGATCGGCTCGCGATCACCCGACACCGGCACGAGTGCCTGACCGCCCAGGCTGAGCGCAACACGCGTTCGACCGCGAACCTCGGCAGGCGCGCCCAGGGGCACGTGCTCGGGTGTCTGGGCCTCGGCAGGCCGGGTCGCCTCTGGCCACTGACCGCGAAAGGCAGCCAGCCTGCGCGGCAGCGGCAGGGGCTCGCCTTCCTCCTCGCCAGCGCGCGCGCTCGCGTGCACGACGCCGCGACTGCCCGTGCGCGGCGCGCGACCGTCGAGCGGCGCGACGATCGCAGTGCTCGCGCTGGCCGCGACCACCCGATATCGGCGGCGCGCGATGATCGCCACGTCCCCTCGGCGCACGCCAGCCCGGGCACCGGGCTGCACGTAGGCGCGGCCGCCCGCCACCTCCACGACGCGCACGGGCACGCGTGTGGTGTCCGGCGCGGGCCCTTGGGGCGGGTCCGCGGCAGCTGTGCCCGCGACGCAGAGCCCGCAGAGCGCCAGCGGGAGCAGCACGAGCGCGCGATGCGGCGTCGAGCTCATCGCGGCATCCCTCCCCGGTGGCAGGACAGGCATCCGCGGCCTCGCGGCACGCTCCCGAGCGAGGCGTGAGCGGCCCGCAAGGCGGCCGGGCGATGCGCGTGGCAGCCCGTGCAGCGCACATCGCGCATGCTGCCCGAAGGCCCGTGGCAGGCGCCGCAGTCGGCGCCTCGGTGCGGGCCGCTGCGGATCGCGAAGCGCAGCTCGTGGTCGGCGGGCGCGCGCAGGCCGAGCGCCGGCGACGAGGCGGGGTGCGCGGCGAAGAGGGCGGGGCGCCAGGCGTCGGCACGATGGCAGACGGCACCGTCGCGTGGGAAGGGCGGGCGCGTGGGATCGCCCGCCACACCCACGTGCCGCGGGTGGATGTCATCGCGCAGGTAGTCGCGGGCGTGACAGGCGTAGCAGTCCGATGGCACCGCCCCGAAGCGCCTGTCGGCGACGCGCAGGTGGCAGTCGCTGCACTCGGCCAGCGCGTGCATGCCGGTCAACGGCAAGCGCGTGCGCGCGTGCTCGGCGATGGCGGACGTGGCGCTCCAGTCGTCGGCCGAGTGGCAGCGATCGCACTGCTGGCCGAGGCGCCCCTGGTGGGGCTCGACGTGGCAGGCCGCACACTGGCGTGAGATCTTCCGGGTGGCGTTGTGGCAACCCACGCAGGGCTGCTGTCGGTGGCGACCGCCGAGCGGGAAGCCGGTGCGCGAGTGGTCAAAGCCTTCGCCCGGCTGCCCGGCCACCAGTGTCTTCCAGCCGGAGGGGCTGTGACACGTGCTGCAGTCGACACCGTCGGTGATCGAACCGTGTCCGCGCGGCGGCGCGCCGTCGGCCACGCCCGGGGCGCTCCAGCCGATGGGAGCGGTGAGCGCGAGGATCGCGGCGACCGCGAGCCCGTGGCGGAGTGCGCGCGGGCCCTTCATTGCGCCTGCTCCCCGTGCGGGTCGGCGTGGCAGTCCGCGCAGTTGCTGTAGGTGAGGCGATAGCGGATGGCCTGCTCGCCATTGCGCAGCGTCTCCATGTGATGGCAGCCGTCGCACGCCAGACGCTCATGGCTACCCTCGATCGGATAGCCGGCCAGACCCGCGTGATCGAAGGGGTCGATGCGGAAGGTGGTGTTGCCATGGCAGTGATCGCAGCCGCGCACGGGCTCGGACAAGCGGAACTGCCCAAGGTGCACGTCGGCGTGGCAGCCCTCACACTGTCGCGGCGCGCCGCGGTAGCTGGCACCACGCCCGGCCCGGCGGTCCTCCGGTGTGGGGTCGTGGCACCGCCCACAGGGGACCGTCGAGTGCACCCCCGTTAGCGGCCAGATGCCATGGTCGATGTTGGGCGAGGTCCACCCCAGCGGCGAGTGGCAGTGCGCACAACCTCCGTCGTGCAACTCGGCCGCGAACTGGGTCCCGTGCGGGTTGTCATGACAGTCCAGGCAGCGTCGAGCTGACAGGTGCCAGTCCAGGCGCGGACGCGGCATCTCATGACACTGCTTGCAGGCGACGGCGACGTGCTTTCCGATCAGGGGGAAGGCGGCGTCGGCGTGCATCTCGACCGTGAAGCGCGTGGGTGCGAAGCCGTGCGCGTCGTGGCACGGTCCGCACTCGCCGCCGTCGCGCGAGGCGAAGCGACCCTCATGGGCGTCGCGGTGGCAGTCGTTGCAGCGCGCGAACTCGAGCCCTCGATAGCGCTCGGCGCGCGGCAGCTCCGCCCGGTGGCAATTGCCGCACGGCACCTTCAGGTGCTTGCCGTGCAGCGGGAATGGAGTCCGCGCGTGGGCCGCGAGCGCGAGCTTGGGCTTGACGCCCAGCCAGCGAATGCCGCGGTGGCAGCTCTGGCAGCGCTTGCCGAAGGGCGCCTCGTGCACGACGCCGTGACAGGAGACGCAGCGCCCGCCGCGACTGGGCGCTTTCGTCCGGCCGCGGTCGTGGCAGGCCACGCATGGCACCTTGCGGTGCCCGCCACCCAGACTCAGGCCCGGGTGTGCGGAGCGCGCCATCCGCACGTCGCGCCAGCCGCCCTCCTGATGGCAGCCGTTGCAGCGCTCGGCGAAGCGCCCTTCGTGGGGATCCTGATGACAATCGCCGCAGTTGCCGAACTTCAGGTCGCGATACTTGGGCGGATCCTGGTGGCACTTGACGCACTCCGCGTCGCGATGCTTGCCCTTCAGCTCGAAGCGCGCCAGGTCGTGGTCGAAGCCCTCCAGGCGCACATTCTTCCAGCCCTGCGTATCGTGGCATTGAGTGCAGCGCGTACCCAGACGCTGATCGTGGGGGTCTTCGTGACAGCTGCCACACGTTCGCCTCGCCGCGAGGAAGGTCGGCGCACCCCGGCGGTTCTTCTGCCGGTGGCAGTCGTGGCACTTCGCCTGACGATGCTTGCCCTCCAGCTTCCAGCCGGTGAGCCCGTGGTCGAAGGCCTCGCGGCTTCCGCCGGGCCAGCGGATCAGCTTGTGCGAGCGGCCGCGATGCTCCACATGGCAGTGCCCGCACTGCTTGCCGCGGTACTCGGTGCCGTGCATGCCTCGCCCGGCGCGCACCTGATTGCCGACGTCGTCGTGACAGTGGGTGCAGCGCTGGTTGTCCACCCGGCGGCCGCTCGAGTGGCAGTCCTCGCAGTGATCGTCGCCCTCCAGCTGCACGTGAGGGCGCGCGAGCGGGCCGGGTGACAGGAACTGTGCACTTGCGCCGGCCGCCCCGAGGCCCCCGTGGGCGAGCAGCGCGGCGAGCCCGGCGATGACACGCGCGCTCACTCCCCGAACACCCAGCGGAAGCCAAAGAACCAGGCCGTCACGATGTGCACGCTGACCGACAGCACCATCAGCAGCGCCATGAACCGATGCAGCCCTCGCCAGGACCTCAGCAGCGTCGCGCCGGCCGTGGAGCGCACGTCGGCGGTCGCCGCATGGGCCGCGCGTCGCGCGATCTTGCGAAGAGCGCGGCGCTGGGCGGGCAGCAGGCCCAGCTCGTGTTCGCAGCCGCGGGTGACCATCTGCACAGTGGCGCGTCGCAGCGCCGCCTCGCGGCGCCAGGTCGGGATCATGGAGAGGGCACCGAGCAGCGACGGTCGCACCAGCTCGCTGGGCGCCGGCAGCAGGGCGAGCTGATCACCTGTGCGCGCGCCGAGCCCACCGACGGCGCGCTCGAGCTCACCCAGCCCCTGCTCCAGGCGCATCTCGGCGTTGGCCGGCGACAACCCGTAGAAGTAGCGTCCCACGAGGCCACTCAGGACCACCAGCGCGAGACTGACCGCGGTCAGCGTCGCGATCGGCGTCCGCAACTGAAAGGCGGAGTGGTAGACGATCAGCACGCTGCCGAAGAGACCGGTGAAGACGTGCAACTCCAGCCAGGCGCGCATGGAGCCCAGGCGCGCGCGCGCCAGTCGGCGGCGCAGCAGGTAGAGCAAGTTGGTCAGTATCAATGCGGTGCCGAAGATGCCGTAGCCGTGGCCGACTGGGCTGGCCGGACCCAGCACCCTGAAGTCGGGATGGTCGACGCGCTCGCCCAAGCCCAGCACGTAGAAGCCGGCGCCACGCATCCACAGCGCGATCGTGAGCGCCGCGAGCGCGAACAGCAGCGCGCCGGTGTAGCCGATGGCCCGGCGATCCCAGCGTCGCGGCGCCTGCACGGCGCGAGTCGCCCGACGACCCTGAGTGCTCGGGGCTGATTGGGGCGCTGCCATGACGACGCAACGCGGCGCCGTGGGACAACACCGCACCCGTTGGATGGCCACAACGTGGGAAATCCTCCGAGGTGGTGCGAAAAAAAGGACCACCAACCAGGTGGTTCTCGCCTGGGCTGGCCATTGCACAGGTGCAGGTCGCTCGGTACGCGCTTGGAACCACCTACCAAACATGCCGTATGGTCACTCTTGATCGCAGGCGCGTGCATCGCGTCGTCCGTCATCGCTGTGGCGTGTGAGCCACGCTTTCACGATCGGACCGAAGTGGCCGAGGGGGAATGCATCGTCTGCCACCGCGCCGACTACGAGCTCAGCCGGACGCCGCCTCACACTCCAACCTTTCCCGTCACATGTGGGGACTGTCACGTGCAGACCCATTGGTCCCCCGCCAGGGACTTCGATCACGACGCGCACTTCCCGCTGCTCGAGGCCCACGCGCGCGCGACCTGCGTCGCGTGCCACACGCGAGGATTCGAGCCCGGCGATACGCCGAGCGACTGCGCCGGCTGTCACCTGGAGGACTACGAGACGGCGACCGCTCCCCCCCACGAGGGCTACCCGCTCGACTGCGCCAGCTGCCACAGCCAGACGGCGTTTCGGCCCTCGACGTTCGAGCACGACTGGCCGCTGCGCAATGCGCACGCGCGCACCGCCTGCGGCAGCTGCCACACGGGCGATCCTCCGATCTACGAGGGCACGCCGTCCTCCTGCGTCGGCTGCCACCTCCAGGACTACGAGAGCGCCCTCAACCCCAGCCACGACGGCTTCTCCACCGACTGCGCCGATTGCCACGACGACTCGAGCTGGCGTGGCGGCGGGCGACTGGAGGACCACGAGTGGCCGCTGCTGGGCGCCCACGCGAGCGCCACCTGCGCCAGCTGTCATCTGGG
>JAPPOT010000864.1 GCA_028817855.1 Myxococcales bacterium | reverse complement strand
TCCTGACGGAGCCGTGCTGCACGGATGATGGGCAATGCGGCACCGAGCCGGCGCTCGGCCTCTTCAGCCGTTGCGAAGTCTGACGCGGCGGCCGGCGGCGGTTGCGGCAGGCTACGCGGCCAACCCGCGGTAGAAGTGCTCGCCCCACTCGGTCAGCGCGTTCCAGTCCGTGTACTCGTGGTCCTGGCTCGTATCCGTGTCGCCGCCTTCCTTCTTGGCGATCTGCTTCATGACCATGCGCTTGAGCCAGTTGTATTGCGAGTAGCGCAGGGCGCCGGCGACCAGGGTGCGTGAGCTGGGGAACCAGCCGGTGCGCGCCGCGAAGCGGTCGATGATGGCTTCCGCATCTTCGACTTCCTCCGGGAAGGGGCTGGCGGCTGCGAGGCACACCGAGAAGAAGGCCGACGGATGCGTTTTCAACCAACCCGCATGGTCCTTCACCCAGCGCACGAGGTAGCGCTGGTGACGGCCTTCGTGCACGGACGCGCCGACGAAGGCCGCGTCATAGGCGTCTAGTGCGAAGTCGTCGCCGAGGTCTGCCGCGTGGCACACGTCCACGTCGTGGCCGAGACGTCGGCCCACGTCCGCCACGTGCTGGGAGACCTTCGCGGTCTGGCCCTCGGTGGTGCCGTATATGACCAGGACCTTCGCCACGCCGCAGTAACTAGGCGCTGCGCGCAGGCCAGTCAACGCTTGGTCGCTACTCCGTCGCCTCGCTGCCGTCTAACGGCCACGGCGCCGCGTCGGTCCGCGCGTAGACGCTGTCGAACTGCGCCTCGAGCGCCGCGTGGGTGCCGCGCATCTGGTCGACGACCAGGCGTGCCCAACCGAAATACTGGCGCCGGCGCAGGTCCGACCAGCGCGGCGGAGGCGTGTCGAGCATGTCGCGCACGTTCGCGATCTTGTCGGCCAGCATGACCAGCCGGGCGCGCTCGCTCTTCGTCGCGGCCTGCTCGATCTGCAGGCGCTTTCGCTCGGATTTCGGCAGCCTTTTGTCGTCCGAAGTCTCTGCGACGACGCCCGCAACCTCGGCACCGAAGCGCTCCAGGAGGTCCTCGTGGCGCGCCTGTGTGTCCTCGACCGTGTCGTGCAGGAGCGCCGCCGCCAACACCACGGGATCGGTCACGCCCGCGTCCCAGAGCAAGAGCATCACCTGGGTCGGATGCAGGATGTAGGGGCTACCGAGGGGATCCTTGCGCCGCTGCGCGCGGTGGCAGGTCGCTGCGAAGGCCATCGCGTCGGCGATCAGGTGTCGTGCTGCGTCGTCCACGGTCGATTATGGTCCACATCGAACCGCTTTGCTTGCTCCGTAGTGCCTTCAGATTCCAGCTCGCGTCTCGTATGGCTTCGATCTCCGCTGCGCACTTGCACTTGATGTTACCAACGGTTCCATCATTGGCGCGTCCCGCAACGACTTGCCCTCGGGTGCCGCGTTTGGCGCGAGCAGCCTCTGGTCACACATTACCTTCCATTGATAGGGACCCCCTTGCTTGTAGGTGGCAAGTGGTTGGCGCTGCCCGCGGCGCACGGGGAAGCGGGAGGAAAGCGGAAATAGGGATCGAATGAAGCATCTGTCGTTTCTCGCGCTGGTGGCAGGCGCGTTGCTCATGCCGCTACACAGCGCTCAAGCGCAGGACGCGCCTCTCGATGAAGGCGGCCTGGATGACCTCGAGGGGGGTGCCGACGACGAGTTCGGCGACGAACCCGAGGGGCCTGTGGATCCTGGGCCGGCGCCCGACGCGGAAGGTGGCGTCGGTGGGGGCCTGGACCTGCAAGCAGGCGTCGAGGCCGGCGCCGAAGGCGTCGAGGCCGGCGCCGAAGGTGAGGTGACCTACGGGGACGAAGGCGTCGTTGAGGGCGAGGATGCCTTCGGTGATGACGCTGGAGGTGGCGACGAGCTCGTCGACGACGACGTCGAGGAGATCACCGTCACCGGCTCGCGCGTGAAGCGCACGATCTTTTCCGCGGCCGCACCAGTCGAGGTGATGGACCGCGAGGAGATCGAGAAGACCGGCGCCCAGAACGTTGAGGACCTGATCCAGCACATGACGGTCGCCAGCGGCAGCGGCTACCGCGGTGGCGGTGGCGGCCCCGGTACCGCGCAGATCAACCTGCGCGGCCTGGGCGCGGGCGCGACCCTGGTGTTGCTCAACGGTCGCCGCATCGTCTCGAGCGCGGCCGGCATCACGGTCCCGTTCGTCGACATCAGCACCATCCCGCTGGCGGTCGTCGAGCGGGTCGAGATCCTCAAGGGCGGCGCCTCCGCCATCTACGGCTCCGACGCCATCGCCGGCGTGGTGAACATCATCACCCGCAAGGACTGGGCAGGCGTGATGATGCAGGTCGACGGCCGCGGCACCACCGCCAGCTTCGATCAGCGCGAGGCCACGGCGAGCATCGCCCTGGGCGCTTCCGCCGGTGATCTGCGCATGGTCGGTGGCCTGAGCTACTTCCGCAGCAACCAGCTGCTCGCCCCCAAGCGCGACTTCACACTCGACGAGGGCCCGGCCGGCGGTCAGGGCGGCAACCGCAGCCTCGCGGGTCAGCCCGGTACCTTCATCGCCGGTGGCCTGATGCCGGACCCGGAGTGCGCGGCGGCCGCGCCGGGCTCGCGCCTGGACGACAGCCCTCTGGGTCAGTTCTGCACCTTCAGCTTCAACGACTTCCGTGCCCTGACCGACAACGCCGAGCGGGTGGCAATCTACATGCACGGCGAGTACGACCTCACCAACCACACCAAGCTCTTCATCGAGGCCAACGTCTCCAAGAGCCGCACGGACGCGATGAGCTCGCCGAGCTTCCCGTTCACGACGCGCCCCACGGTGCCCGAGGACCACATCGACAACCCCTTCGGCATGCCGGCGCCCTTCATCGGTCGTCCGCTCGGCGCGTCCGCCGGTGGCGTCATCAACTCCAGCGACGACGACACGCTGCGCACGGCCCTCGGTCTGCAGGGTGACTTCGAGGGCGCGGCGCCCAACACCATCTTCGAGAGCTGGGAGTGGGAGCTCTTCACCAGTTTCGGTGTGAGCCGCTACCAGCGCTTCCTGCCCGACACGATCTTCTCGGACTTCCTCGAGTCGATCAACGCGTGCTCCGACTCCTCGGACCTGAGCAACTGCTACAACCCCTTCTTCTCGTCCGAGACCGGCACCGGCACGCCCAACTCCGAGAGCGTGCTGCGTGGCTTCACGGGCGCGCTGATGACGACCGTCGATCAGCACCTGCAGACCTACAACGCCGGCCTGTCCGGTGGGCTCTTCGAGCTGCCAGGCGGTGACCTGGGCTTCGCGGTCGGCGCGGAGTACCGCGAGGAGCAGCGCTCCTCCCAGATCGACCACGACACCAACGAGTTCGATCTCTCCTTCTACTTCGGCGACGACGACGCGATCGCCACGCGCGAGGTGCTCGCGGGCTACCTGGAGCTGGTCTGGCCGATCGCCACCGGCTTCGAGCTGCAGACGGCGGCGCGCATGGAGAACTATTCGGACGCGGGCTCGACCTTCAACCCGAGCGCCGGCCTCGTGCTGCTGCCGGGCGAGATGGCCGGCGCGGAGTCGCAGGCCGCGCGCTCGTTGTCGCTGCGAGCCAACGTCTCGCGCGCCTTCCGTGCGCCGGGCCTCTACCAGAGCTTCAACGGCTCCACCACGGTCCCGGCCTCCCTGGACGAGGGCGGTCCGGCGGCGGTCTTCAGGCCGATCCGCCGCGAAGGCAGCCCCAACCTGGAGCCCGAGAAGGCGCTGGCCATGAGCGCGGGCGTCACCTGGGCACCGGCCTACGAGCTGAGCCTCGCGGCGGACTACTGGCGCTACCAGTACGAGGACTTCATCACGCCCGAGAACGCCCAGAAGATCCTGAGCGACGAGCTGGCGCAGATGGCGATCGACCCGACCTTCAGCGACCCGCGCGTCGAGCGCGACGAACAGGGCGGGCTGCAGCGCATCGTGGTGCCGCACGTCAACATCCCCGGCGACATCGTCACCCACGGCGTCGACGCAACCGTCACCGGGCGCTACAACGGCGAGTCGGCCGGTGTCTTCACGCTCGGTGTCGAGACCACCTACGTGCTCTCCTACGACATTCCGCGCGCGCAGATCGCGGAGATCACGCTGATGGACGGCACGCTCGCCGGCTTGCCCTTCTGCGACACCGAGAGCTGCGACGTCTCCGGCAATCTCAACGAGGCCAACATCGCGGCGCCCTCGCCGGCGCTGCGACTCAACGTTCCGATCAGCTGGGGCCTGGAAGGCCACCTGGTCGGTGCGGTGCTACACTTCATGAGCGGCCTCGAGGACTGGTCGCCGTCGCGCTTCGACGAGATGACCCTCACCCCGCGCACGATCGACTCCTTTATGACAGTCGATGCCCAGTACGCCTACACGATGGACGAGGTGGTCGGCCGCAGCACACAGCTGCGCATCGGCGTCCTCAACCTGCTGGACCAGGAGCCGCCCTTCGCGGACGTGATCGACAGCTTCATCGCGGCCTTGCACGACCCACGCGGGCGCATGGTCTACGCCAGCATCGCTCAGGAGTTTTGATCATGAGCCCGACGAAGAAGACACTCTGCACCCTCTTTGGCCTGCTCGTGCTCACGGGCGGCTGCAAGCTCAACGCCACGATCGACGACAACCACCCGCCGGTCGCGATGGCGGGCCTCGACCAGGAGTTGGCTTTCGCGGGCACGCCCGTGACGGTCAACCTGGACGGTCGCGGCTCGAGCGACATCGACGGGCGCCTGACCCAGTTCATCTGGCGTAGCGTCGACCCCGCGATCGTGCACCCGCCTCCGATGCCGACGACGACCGTGACCCTCGGGGAGGGCCGCTACGGCTTCAACCTCTGGGTGCGCGACAACAACGATGCCTTCAGCGACGTCGACCAGGTGGTGATCGCCGTGGGCGTGCCGCTCGACGGCCCGCTGAGCGGCACCGGGGATCCGGCTGGCATGGCCGGCGCCGCGGCGCCGGACCCGAGCATGTTCATGCCGGACCCGGCCTGCATGGCCGTCAACTCGGACATGAACGCGGCCTGCGCCGCGTGCACCTGCTCGCCCAACGCGATGGGCGGATGCTCGGAGCAGGTCGTGACCTGCTCGGGCGACCCGCTCTGCCAGGCGGTCTTCGAGTGTTCCAACGTGAACATGTGCAACGGCTCGGCCTGCTACACCGGTGGCTGCATGGCGGAGATCGACACGGCCTCGGGCGGCGACCCGCTCAACAACTGCGACGCCACCATGCCGGCGAGCTCCGCGTGCGCGGCTGCCGGCGCCATCTCGGCCTGCAAGGCGGAGAGCTGCGCCGCCGCCTGCGGCCTGTGAAGGTAGGCGTGCGGGGCGTCTTCGGGTACCGTCGGCGCCCGGAGCCGCCCCGTGCCGAACTTCTTCACCGACACTCCCGACCTTCCCCTCCACTTCGACCGCCTCGACCTCGAGGAGGTGGTGAGCGTGCTCGAGCACGGCTTCACCAGCCACGAGAAGTTCGAGGATGCGCCCACCTCCTATAAAGAGGCGATGGAGCTGTACCGGGCGGCCCTGGAGCTGACCGGGGACATCACAGGCAATGGCATCGAGCCCCTGGCTGCCGGGGTCGACATCGAGGGCGCGACTCTGGCGGACGGCAAGGTGACCTACGCCCAGGGCTCCCAGACCGCGATCCGGCTGCTGGGCGAGTCGGGTCTGATGGGTGTCATCCTGCCCCACGAGGTGGGCGGCAAGAACTTCCCAGCCACCATCTACATGATGATGATCGAGATGGTCTCGCGGGCCGACGCCTCGCTGATGACCATGTTCGGCTATCAGGACGTGGGCGAGTCGATCGCGCGCTGGGGCGAGCCCGAGTTCGCACGCGAGTTCCTGGAGCCCTACTGCCGCGGCGAGAAGATCGGCGCGATGGTGCTCTCCGAGCCTGCCGCCGGTTCCGACCTGCAGTCGATCCAGCTGCGCGCGTTCCAGGACGACGAGGGCAAGTGGCGCCTCAACGGCACCAAGCACTTCATCTCCAACGGCAACGGCCAGGTGCTCCTCGCCCTGGCACGCTCCGACGGCGAGGGGCGCGGGCCCTTCTGCCTGAGCCTGTTCGCGGTCGACGGCAACGACGAGCGCGTGGTGGTGGAGCGCATCGAGGAGAAGATGGGGCTGCACGGCTCGCCCACCTGCGAGCTCTTCTTCGACGACGCGCCCTGCGAGCTGGTGGGCAAGCGCAAGTTCGGGCTGATGTACACGGTGCAGATCCTGAACCACGCGCGCTTCAGCGTCGCGGCCCAGGGCCTCGGCATCGCCGAAGCGGCCTACGAGCAGGTCAACGCCCACACGCGCCAGCGCAAGCAGTTCGACCAGACCCTGTTCTCGATGCCGCCGGTGGCCAACCGCCTGATCGATCTGCGCGTCAGCCTGGATGCGGCGCGCGCCATGCTCTACGACGGCGCGCAGGTGCTCGACCGCCGCAACAAGCGCGAGGAGCACCTCGAGCAGCTCAAGGCGCGCAAGGAGAAGGGCGACCACGTCAAGGCCCTGCGCAAGGCCTTCAAGGATGCGGACGCCGAGCTGGGGCTGCTGTCGCCGCTGGTGAAGTACTGGGTGACGGAGGAAGCCAACCGCATCTGCTACCTGGCTCAGCAGCTGCACGGGGGCATGGGCTACATGCGTGAGCTTCCGCTCGAGCGCTACGTGCGCGACGTGCGCATCACGTCGATCTACGAGGGTGCCACCGACGTGATGGTGGGCATGGCCCTGCGGGCGATCCTGGCCGACCCGATGACCGCGCGCATGGACGCGTGGGAGGCGGCCCAGGTGCCGGCGGCGCTCCAGCCCGTGCACGCCCAGCTGGTCGGCGCCCGCGCCCACTGCACGCGCGCGAGCGAGCTACTCGCGGAGCGGGAGGACGATGTGCGCCAGGCCTCGGCCAAGCTGCTCACGGACGCCTTCGCCATGCTCTACGGCGGGCATCTGCTGCTGCGCCTGGCGGTGGATGTGGAGCCGAAGGCCGCAATTGCCCGGCGTTTCGCCGCCCGCGCGCTGGCCGGCGCCCAGGCCGCGGTAGCCGCCATTGAGGCCGGCGTGTGTGACGATGTGGCGTCGGCCGACACGATCTGCGGCTAGAATGCGGCCTCCAGGTGCTCGCCAGGTGAACGAAATCACAGGGGAGTCACTCCCCGCTCGCGGTGGGCCCGCGAGATGCTAGTCTCTCGCCCCCGTGGCCCGGCTGGGCCGGCATGCATAGACAGGAGGGGCTAATGCAGCCTTGGCAGGATCCCGAAGTCGGGAAGACCAAGAAGAAGTGGGAGAAGTTCGCGGAGGAGCACCTGGCCGGGGACTACCTGGCGCGCGACAAGGCCCACGAGTTCTCGCGCGAGCGCTGGGAGAAGTGCGCCGAGTTCGGCGCCCTGTCGATGGCCATGCCCGAGGAGTACGGCGGCCAGGGCCTGCCCCTGCGTTACACCGTCGCGGCCTACGAGGGGCTCGCCCACGTCTGTGCCGACACCGGCTTCCTCTTCGGCCTCAACTCCCAGGTCTTCGGCGTGCAGATGCCGCTGCTGATCTCGGGCAGCGAGGAGCTCAAGAAGGAGTACCTGCCGAAGATGTGCGCCGGCAAGCTGATCGGCACCCTCGGCTTCACCGAGGAGGGCGCAGGCAGTGACGTCTTCCACGTCGAGACCCGCGCCGACAAGACCGACGGCGGCTTCGTCGTCAACGGCAAGAAGACCTTCGTGACCAACTCGCCGGACGCGGACTACACGCTGCTCTTCGCCAAGACCGACAACAACAAGAACGCCTTCGACTTCACCTGCTTCTGGGTCCCGCTCGAGGGCAAGGGCGTGCGCAAGGGCAAGGCCTTCGACAAGGCCTCGCTGCGTACGGTCGGCTTCGGCGAGCAGATCTTCGAGGACTGCTTCGTGCCCGACGACCACGTGCTGGGCGGCGTGGGTCGCGGCCTGAACGTGCTGCAGGAGGCGGTCGGCTGGGAGCGCGGGCTCTTGCTGGCGCACTGCCTGGGCGCGATGGAGCGCGTCAACGACCAGAGCATCAAGCGCGCCAACGAGCGCATGCAGTTCGGCAAGCCGCTGGCCAAGAACCAGCAGCTGTCGTCGCGCATCGCCGAGGCGGTCAACAACCACCGCATCGGCCGCACCTACGTCTACGACCTGGCGGCGCGCCTGGACGAGGTCGGCAACGCCTCGCGCATCCTGTCGGAGTGCTGCGGCGCCAAGCTCTTCGTGACCGATGCCTACGTGCAGCAGATGCTCGACGCCACCCAGCTGTGGGGGGCGCGCGGTGTGCTCAACGACTGGTCGATCCAGCAGGACACGCGCGACGCCCTGTCGAGCAAGATCTGGGCGGGCAGCTCGGAGACCCTGCGCAACACGATCGCCAAGCAGGCCGGGCTCAAGGCCTGAGGCGCGCGGCGCGGCGACCGCACTCTGGAGTCAGGAGTGACCGCGGAGACGTTCCCACTCACGGCACGACAGATGTTGATCTGGCTCGGGCACCAGCGCGCCGAGGGCCTGCCAGGGGACAACATGGTCATGACCTACGCCGTTTCGGGGGAGGTCGATCCGGAGCGCTTTGCGGCTGCCTTCGCGGCGGTGGTGCGCGAGTGCCGCGCCCTGCGCACGGTGGTCATCGACCGGGACGGTGAGCCGCTGCAGACGGCGCTCGATCCGAATGCGCACGTGCCGGCGCACGTCTTCCACGACGTCAGCGGGGCGGCCGACCCTGAGGCGGAAGCCGAGAAGCTGCGCGCCGCCGCCGGCGCCCAGGCGTTCGACATCGAGCGCTGCAACTACGCCTCGGTGCTGATCCGCGTCTCGCCCCAGCGCTCGATCTGGGTGCATGTCCAGCACCACCTGATCTGCGACGGCGCCTCCTGCGCGCTGGTCTTCGAGCACGTGGCGCGGCGCTACGCCGGCGCCGGGCACGAGCCGGTCGCGGACTACGCGCTCTACCTGGAGCAGGAGGCGCGCTACCGCGCGAGCAAGGCCGCCAAGCGCGACGCGGAGTTCTGGAAGCCGCGCCTGTCGCGCACGGTCGAGCCCCAGGGCGGCTACGGCCCGGCCTTTCCCGAGGCGGGCACCGTGCACCGGCGGGTGGAGCGGCGGCTCGGCGCGGAGCGCACCGCGCGCGTGCGCGAGGCGTGCGAGAAGCCGCCCTTCCGCTCGCTGTCGGCGAGCCTGGCGGGCTCGGTGCTCTTCGAGACGGTGCTCTTCGCCCACATGCGGCGCGTGCGCGGCGACGTGACGCTCGCGGTCGGCGCGCCGCTGCACAACCGCGACAGCCGCAAGACCCGGGACGTGGTGGGCTGCATGATCGAGGTGGCCCCCTTCGGCGTGCACGTCGAGCTGGAGGACAGCTTCGAGGCGATCTACGCGCGCCTGATGGAAGAGACCGTCACGGTCCTCAAGCGCGCCCGCCATGCTGTGCCGAACGCCGCGCGAAAGCCGGTCTTCGACGTGATGTACAACTTCCACACCGCGCGCTTCCCCGACTTCGCCGGCATGCCGAGCGAGACGCGCTTCGAGACCGGCCTGAACTTCCACCGCGCGTCGGCCGAGGTGCTCGACCCGCACACGATCAGCGGCGAGACCCTGGTCGTGCAGGTCCACGACTTCGACGGCAGCGGCGAGCTGCGGGTGACCTTCGACTTCCATGCCGCCCACTTCCCGCAGGCGCGCGCCGGGGAGGTCGCCGACCCCTTCGTGG
>JAPPOT010000369.1 GCA_028817855.1 Myxococcales bacterium | reverse complement strand
AAATGCTCTCGGCGCCTTTCGGGCGGGACAGGGCCGCTCGCCGCCTCGCCTCACGCTCGACAATACTCGGCATTGCCTCGGTTCGCCGACGCGCCGCTCGGCCCCGTCGCGCTCCGAAATCCATCCGGAGCATTTTTGAGATGGGCTCTAGAGCCCATCTCACTCAGGACACTAGATTAGCTGGGGGTCCGTGATGATCTCGACCAGGGCCGGGCCGTCGTAGGCCAGCGCCTGCTCGAGCGCGTCGTCGAGCTGGTCCGCGCGCTCGACGCGCACACCGAAGGCGCCGCACAGCTCGGCGTAGCGGGCGAAGCTCGGGTTGTGCAACGAGGTTTGCCAGACGTCCCAGTTGCCGGCGCGCTGCTCCTTGCTGATCTTGCCCAGCTCGGAGTTGTTGAGCAGCACGTGGGTGATGTCCATCTCGTACTTCACCGCCGTGGTCAGCTCGCCCATGTACTGGCCGAAGCCACCGTCGCCGCTCACGCTCACGACCTTGCGGCCGGCGAAGCGCGGGTCCTCTTCCTGGGTCGCTGCCCAGGCGCCGAGAGCGGCGGGCAGGGCGAAGCCGATCGAGCCGAGGTAGCCGCTCATCAGCACGGCCTGCTGCTCGCACTCGAAGTAGCGGCCGAACGAATAGGTGTTGTTGCCGACGTCGACGCATAGGATCGCGTCGTCCGGCACCTTGCGCGACATGGCGTCGAAGACCGCCGCCGAATGCACGCGGCCGTTGCCGCGCTCGAGGCGGCGCTTTCCCTTCTCGGCGCGCCAGATTGCCCAGCGCTCGGCGACCTCGGCGCGGCAGTCGGTCGCCGCGTAGCCGTCGCGCAGGCGCGCCTCCAAGAGCCTCGCCGTCACGCCGATCTCGCCGAGCACGGGCACGTCCACCGCGTGGAACTTGCCGAGCATCATGGGGTCGAAGTCGACTTGGATGGTGGGCAGCTTGCGGGTGATGCCGGTGTGGTTGCTGAAGCTCGCGCCCAGCACGAGCAGCAGGTCAGCCTCGTTCATGAACCAGCTTGCGATCGGCGTGCCGCTGCGGCCCAGCACGCCGCAGCCGAGCGGGTGGCGGTCGCTGACCTGGCCCTTGGCCTTGAAGGTGGTGATCACCGGCGCGCCGAGCAGCTCCGCCAGGGCCATCACCTCCTCCATGTGGAAGCGGGCGCCGTGGCCAACGATGATCGCGGGCCGCTTCGCCTTCGACAGGCGCAGGGCCGCCTCGTCGAGCGCCTCGGCGGGTGGCGCGATCTCGCGCGCCGGCAGGCGCCCACCCGGCGAGCCGACCTTCGCCTCCGTCGCGGGCAGCGTCTGGACCTCGTCGGGGAAGATCAGGTGGGCCACGCCGCGCTGCAAGATGGCGTTCTTGCAGGCGAGGTTGACCAGCTCGGCGAATTTGCTGTCGTGCAGCACCGGCTGCGACCAGGTCGCCACCTCGCCGAAGGCCGCCGACAGGTCCACCTCCTGGAAGGCGCCGGGCCCGAGCACCTGGGTGTCGATCTGGCCGGTGAGCGCGAGCGCCGGTGCCCGGTCCACATGCGCGTCCCACAGGCCGGTCAGCAGGTTGGTCGCGCCGGGGCCGGCGATGCTCAGACACGCCGCGACGCGCCCTGTGAGCTTGCCGTAGGCGGAGCATGCGAACGAGGCGGCGCCCTCGTGGCGGATGCCGAAGTAGCCGACGGTGCCGGCCTGCTCCTGGCGGCGGATGGCGTCGGCCAGCCCGAGGTTGCTGTGGCCGACCATGCCGAAGACCCAGCGCACGCCCCAGGCGACCATGGTCTCCGCCATCACGTCGCTCACGGTGCGCACGTGCGCGTCTTCTGCGTCGAGGCAGACGTAGACTCCGTCCTCGCGCACCTCCACCTCGAAGGTCTCGACGCCGTCGTCGAAACCACCTGGCGGCCTGCCGGTCTGGGGATCGAAGTCCCAGCCGTGCCAGGGACAGCGCAGCCAACCGTTTTCGATCGAGCCCTCGCCGAGCGGGCCGCCCTGGTGGGGGCAGCGGTTGTCCAGCGCCGCGTACTTGCCCTCGTGGTGCGTCATGCACAGCGTTCTATTGGCGCACGTGACGGATGCGACGCGGCCCTCGGGAAGCTCGTCGGGCCCCAGGACCTTCATCCACACGCGCGGTTCACGGCCCTCGTCGTCGGCGCTCGCCATCGGCTACCTCCCGCCCCCATGCTCCGGGCGGCAACGATAGCAGGCGCCGCTCGTTCGTGAACATGGTGCGCGCCCGTGGGGGCCGTCAGAACAGGGGCTCGGGCGTGTGGCAGAGCGTGCGACCGCGGGGTGCCGCCGCCTGGCCGCCGCGGGGCTCCTCCGGCTCCGGGAGGGGCGCCCACTCGAGGTCGCCGCCGACGAGGCTCGCAGCCAGCTCCGGGTCTTCGCTCGCGAGGATCACCACATCGCGCTCGAGCCGAAAGACGGCGGCGTTGTCGTGGTGCGCGAGGCGGCCTGTGGCCTCGGTGGCGAGCGTCTCCGCCTGGCCCGCGTCCGACAGGCGCATGCGCCAGCTCAGCAGAGTGGCGCCGTCGCCGTCGGCGAGCACGGCCAGGACGTCGTTGCGCAGCCGTCGCAGCGCCTCGACCGGCTCGCGGCCGAGCCAAGCCCGGCTCTCCCGTTCGAGCAGGACCTGTGCGGCAAAGCGGCCCGCGTGGGCGAAGCGCACCAGCTCCATGCCCGCCACCTCCGGGATCGCCTCGGAGTCGAGCTCGGGCTCGATCCAGGGCCCGCCGGCCGGCTCGTCGGCGCCGAAGCCGGCCATCACCTGGCGCGCCGACAGCGGAGGTGCGTCGAAGAGCGCGCCCACCGCCCGGTTGCCGTCCTGCTCCCAGGCGTCGTGCACCAGGGCGGCGCCGAAGGGGTAGACGAAGCTGCCGCGCAGCTCGATGAAGACCTCCGTGGCGTAGATCGCGCGCAGCAGCCCGCGCTGCCTGAAGCTGGCGTAGGCCAGCTGGAAGTCGACGGCTGGCTCGCGCACCTCGAAGGTGCTCATCAGGGCGCGGTCCACGTGGAAGACCGCCTCGCCCTCGATCAGCGCGTCGACCCCCAGGCTCGCGTCGAAGCTGCTCGAGTGGATCTCGCGGAGGGCCTCCAGGTCTGCGCCCTCGTCCTGCAGTGCGTGGATCATCTCGTGGAGCAGCAGCAGGTTGTCGGATAGGGAGCTGAGCGATTGGCCGCGGTCGAGGATCGTGATCGCGTCCTCTTCGCTGTCGTAGAAGGCTGCGACGCTGTCATAGAAGGCGGTGGTCGCCTCGCCCGGCGTGAGCGGTCCCGACGCCAGATCGAGCAGCGAGAGCCCCTCGAACCAGAGGCTGCTGCGCTCGAGCGCAGCCTCGTCCACGTCGTCGGCGGCGTTCGCCTCGTCATCGAGGAAGGCTTCGAAGTCCTTGAGCTGGACGGTCACCTCACGCGGGACGCCGTCGCGCAGGCAGGAGGCCATGCGTGCGGCGCGCGCCTGGCAGCTCTCCTCGCGGATGTCGCACTCGGGCACCGCGCCGCACTCGGACTCGAAGTCACAGCCGGTGGCCCACATCAGCGCGCCGAGCGCTGCGCATGCCGCGATTCTCACCATGGCTTCCATCCCACCCCGATCCCGAGCACGAGGTCGATGCGCTCGTCCTCCGGGTAGAGCTCCTCGGTGATGAAGGCGGGCCCGCCCCACACGCGGATCAGCACGCCGCTGCGCCACATCCACTCGTAGCCGCCGAGCAGGGTGACGCCCTCCACCACGCGTCCCGCCACGGCCGCGCCGTGGAGCACCACGGGGCCGGCTCCGACCGCGCCGTAGGCCACGTCGACCAGCGCCCGATCGGCGCGCCCGAACATCAGGGTGACGCCGCCGCGCGCCCCCCACTCCCAGGAGAGGTCGTGCCCGGGTGGCATCCTCCCAAGCGCCGCATGCGGCGCGAAGGCCATCCGCACACCGCGCAGCGGTACGTAGTACGCGAGGTCGCCGCCGAGCCAGCCGTAGGGCTCGCCCACGCCCAGCGTCCAGACCAGCCCCGAGCGCCAGGCGGGATGTGCGGCGGGCGCGCGTGACTGCTCGACACGATTCCCGGCGCTCGGCGTGCTTGGCTCCTGTGCCTGTGCGTCGGCTGCCGCGAGCAGCAGCGCGAGCAGGGCAAGCACCGGCGTCCACCCACGTCCCATGCGCTCCAGCCTAGCACCCCCCACCACCAGAGCACCCTCAACTAGAACCTGTCGCCAGACGGTCTGCTAGCGCTTGATCTCGATGTCGTCGACCTTGACGCGGCGATCCATGATCTCGCCCTTGCCGGCGTCGATCACCTTCATGCGCTTGCGGTTGTTGCGCACGCCCACCCAGACGGTGGCCTTGTCGCGCGGCATGTGCTTGGCGATCGGCAGGATGTGGGTGTCCACGATCCAGGTGCCGGGCTCCCAGTTGGCGATAGGATGCACGCCGCCCACGGGTGTGTGGCTGCGCCGGAACCAGTAGCCGCGCCGGACCGAGTCCAGATGCACCAACATCTTCCACGGCCCCTCGAGCTCCTTGTCCACCTTCCAGACCGTGGTCAACGTGGTCGAGGACAGGCGCCGCGTCTCGGTCGGCGCGACCTCCGCCTTGAGCAGGACCAGCCCCTCCTCGAAGCGCACGTTGAGCGGGTTGTCGATCTTCGGCGCCTCGCGCAGGACCGAGGTCTTGAGCAGCTTTGCCAGCTGCGGCCGGTAGTCGGGCGTGACCTCCAGCTCGGCCAGCATCAGCGCCTTGCCCTTGACCAGCACGCCGCGTTGTAGGGCGCGCGCCTTGCGGTACTGCAGGCGCTTGTTGGTACGGCGCACGTGCCCCTTGCCCTTGAGCAGTACCGAGCCCCACCAGTAGCGCACCTTGCCGGGTGGGAAGTCGCCGGGGATCCACACGCGCACGTGGTCGGCGATGATCGTGCCGGGTTTGCAGTTCTGCAGGTAGAAGCGTCCGTTGCCCGGGTGGTGGTCCACCTGCATCGTGCGTCCGTCCACGGTCTGAAGGCGGCCGAAGATGCGCCAGCCCTCTTCGCTCTCCTTGAGGCACTTGAAGTAGACGTTCAGCTCCCAGAAGCCGTCCGGCGTGACCGTGTGCGTGGCCGCGTCGTAGCCGATCAGCTCGAGGTGCTCGTCGAAGCGCGCGCGCACCTCGTACTGGGGATCTGGCGCCTCGCTCAGCAGGAACGGCTGGTCGTCGTCGGCGCCGGCCGCGTAGCGCTCCTCGATCTCGGTGGGCCGCGCGCGGATGCGCTCGCGCGCCTGCTCGGCCTTCACCTTCCACGCGTCGCGGCTCTCCTGCGAGCCCGCGCGCAGCAGGTTGCGCCGCTCGAAGGGATCGGCCTCGAGGTCGTAGACCTCCATCGGCTGGTTGTCGAAGTGGTCGATCACGCGGATGTTGCCGCGTGTCTCGGCGGCGCAGCGGCCGTCGTACCAGCAGTTGCTGTAGACCGCCTCGTGCCCCTCGCTCGAGACCAGATCCTTGCCCTCGAATAGCTCTCCCTCGTGCTCCACGCCGAGCATGGAGAACATCGTCGGGGCGATGTCCACCTGGCGGCGAACACCCTCGACTTCGAGCGGCTCCGGGATCAGGTGCTCGTTGTAGAACACCAGGGGCACGCGCAGGCCCTCGTTCCAGATCACCGTGTTGTGCGCCTTTTGCCCGTGCTCGTAGAAGGCCTGTCCGTGATCCCCGACCACCACGATCAGCGTGTCGTCGAGCTTCCCCCGCTTGCGCAGGCCCTCGATCAGCTCCTCGAGGAACTCGTCGCTGTAGCGCACCGCGTTGAGGTAGCTGTTGTAGTCGCTCCAGGGTCGCGGCATGCGCCCGCCCGTGCGTGCGGGCCGCCTCGGGTAGGCGCGCAGCTTGAAGTTGGTCGGTGTGCCGTAGCTGTGGTGCGTCGTGCAGGTGAGGATGCTGATGAAGAAGGGCTCGTCCCCGACCCCGTCGACCCACTTCATGACGGGGTCGATCATGATCTTGTCCTCCATCGAGAGGTAGTTGGTCTCCTCGAAGCCACTCTCGTCGTAGGACTCGCGCGTGTAGATCTCCTCGTAGCCGGCGTTGGTGGCGAGCTGGTGCCGGTTCTCGTAGGTGCCGGTCGCCGCCTGGAAGAAGGAGCGGCGGTAGCCCAGCTGTCCCAGCACGTGGGCGATGCACGGGGTCGGCAGCCCGCCTGGCTCGGCCTCGGTGATCTGGACCGAGAAGCGCGGCGAGTAGCCGCACAGGATCGATACGAGCGCCTTGGAGGTGTGGGGCACGTCGACGTAGGCCGTGTCCACCATCAGGCCCGCCTGGGCTAGCTTGGCCAGCTGGGGCGTCGTGCGCAGCCGCGGCACGTAGGCGCTGGTGGCGTCGTAGCGCGTCGACTCCATGATCAGCATCAGGACGTTCTTCGGTTTCGGCGCGCCCTCTGCCAGACGGATGTTGGCCGCTGCCAGGGCCTCCTCGATGCGTTGCTTGGCGCGCTCGGCATCCGGGGCGCGGAACTCGGTGCGCTTCTCTTCACCGCCGGCCGCATCGAAGGCGCCGGCCAGCAGCCCCACCGAAGCGGCCTGGGTCAGCGGGTGGAGCTCCGGCGACTCGGGCTCGGCGCTGGCCGCCAGCGCGCAGGGGATGGCGAGGGCGAGCGCGATCAGCGCGGCGCGCCACTTGAGCGCCGGACCGAGCGCCAGCTGGCGCGCAGCGGTCACGTCGACCAGGACCGGTGCCAGGGAGAGCACGGCCGCGCCGCCCAGCAGCAGCACGCCAGCGGTGGTGGTCTCGGCGGCGATCACCACCTTGAGCTCGGAGTAGTGCTCGATCGTGTACCAGAAGATCTTCCAGTCGAGCAGCGACGCCGAGCGCACCCAGCTCTGGTGCTCGAGGGCGGAGAGCATCAGAACGAGCAGCAGGTAGAGGCTGGTGAGGGCCGCGAAGAAGTAGAAGCCGCCACGCAGGGGCCGCAGAAAACGCGCGAGGATGACCGTGACCGACAGGCTCAGCAGCGCGAGCCCGACGTCGGGAGCCGCCACCGTGACGAGGTCGAGCAGACCCGCGGCACCCTCGGTCATGCCGCGGGCCTTCACGACCTTCAGGGTCGTGGGAAAGAGCAGCAGCACCGCGAACACCCCGTAGGCGCTGGTGGCGGTCGGTGCGCGGCGCGCCTCGGGATGGGCGGCGAGCGCCCGAAGCACCCACGCAACCCACCGGGGGCGCTGCCCGTCTCCACTTCTTCGCCACGGCCAGAGGGAACGCGCCGCCACTCGCCGTGCTTCCGTCGGTTGGTGGCCCATTCACGTCACCAGGCAGTTTCGACGGCGTCACATATCAGATCGGAGGTGTCGGTGGCCAGTACCCCGGCACCCCTTCGCTCCCCCTTCCGGCGAGCGACCAGCCCGGACATTTCATGGGTTTGTGGCTAGACTCCGAGCCCCACGGCCATGTTGGAGCTCCACACCTACTGGCGCTCGTCCGCGTCCTATCGGGTCCGTATCGCGCTCGCTCTCAAAGGGCTGGAGGCCGCGTCGATCGTCGTGGACCTCAAGGCTGGTGAGCAACGGGCGGGGTACCTCGAGAGAAATCCCCAGGGGTTGATCCCGCTGCTCTCGGACGACAGCTTCTCCGTGGGGCAGTCCCTGGCAATCCTAGAGTACCTGGAGGAGCGCTTTCCGGAGGCGCCGCTGCTGCCGCAGGACCCACGGGAGCGGGCGCGCGTGCGCTCGCTGGCGGCGGTCGTGTGCTGCGACATCCACCCGCTGCAGAACCTGCGGGTGCAGCGCTACCTGGCCGGTGAGCTGCAGGCCAGCAAAACCCAGGTCCTGGCATGGGTGCGGCACTTCATCGATGACGGGCTCGAGGCGCTCGAGGCCCTCGTGGCCCGCGACGCGGACCGCGGAGCCTTCTGCGTGGGCGACACGCCGAGCCTTGCGGATGTCTGCCTGGTGCCGCAGCTCTACAATGCGCGTCGCTACGGGTGCGACGGCCGCCGCTACCCCACGCTGCTCGAGATCGATCGCAGGTGCCTTGCGCTGCCGGCCTTCGCCGCCGCGGCGCCGGAGGCCCAGCCCGAGGCGCCCCCGGGGGCGGTCCCGCCGTGACCGCCTACCTGTTCGAGCCGGCGCCCCCGACCAGCCTGCAGATCGAAGGCGATCGCCGGCGTTTCCCCGTCCACCGTGTCTACTGCGTGGCGCGCAACTACGCCGCCCATGCCCGCGAGATGGGGCGTGACCCGGAGCGCGAGCCGCCCTTCTTCTTCAGCAAACCGGCGGACGCGGTGGTTCCAGGTGGCGGGCGGATTCCCTATCCCGGTGCCACCGGCGAGCTGCACCACGAGGTCGAGCTGGTGGTCGCACTGGGCTCGGGCGGCGCGGACGTGGCCGCGCACGACGCGCTCGGGCTGGTCCATGGCTACGCGGTTGGGGTGGACCTCACACGCCGCGATCTGCAGAGCGAGGCGAAGGCCGCCGGGCGACCCTGGGACACGGCCAAGGGCTTCGACCGCTCGGCCCCCGTGGGTGTGCTCGCCCCCGCCGCGCGGGTCGGGCATCCACGGGCCGGCTCCATCGCTCTGGACGTCAACGGTGAGCCGCGCCAGCGCGGTGACCTCGCGGAGATGATCTGGAGCGTGCCGGAGGTGATCGCCCACCTCTCCCACTTCTACCGGCTCGCGCCGGGGGATCTGATCTTCACCGGAACTCCGGCCGGCGTGTCGGCACTGGCTCCCGGAGATCGCGTCGACGCGTGCATTGCAGACCTGCCATCACTCGATCTCGCCATCACCTAGCCGAACGGCCTGGCCAAATGTGTGAGATCGCGCGAGAACTCCGTCTCCATTGAAAAAATCTAGCATAACTGTACTATGATCACAGCTGGGCCGAGGGAGCCGCGTGGAGCTGAACGATCTGACGCTAGTGCTGGTGGGCGATTGCGAGCGCGCAGAGGCCCTGCACAGGGCAGTCCAGGACGCTGGTGCCGAGCTCGTGCGTTGCGCCGCGGACGATGTCCTGGGGTGCGTGGAGAGCGCCCCGCCGCAGCTCGTGGTGCTGGCGCCCAGCGCGATGCCCGAGGCTGCCAGTGTCTGTGCCCGCCTGGCGCGTCGACGCGAGGCTCCGCCTCGCCTCCTGTTGCTCTGTCCGCGGCCCGCCGCCGCGAGGCTCGGTGCCTTCCGACACGCCTGGATCGGCCATCTGGATCCCGAGGCGCGCCCAGGCCAGCTCGACGCAGACCTGCTCGCTCTGTGCGCGGCGATCGCTGCGGAGCCCGAGTCCTCGACGCCCGTGCGCGCCATCCTGGCCTCCCTGCGCGATCGGCCGGCAGCTTCGCAGCCGCCCCCGCGGCCGGCCGCTGAGTCCAGCCCCGGGCCAGCTCCGCGAGACGTGGAGCTGGACGCCCTCGAGCTCTTCGGCTGCGCTCCGGAAGCCGGTGCATCCGCGGTTCCCCCGTCGGTCTCCGACATTGCAGCCCTCGCGGCAGCCACCGCGCCGCGGGTGACGGTCAGCGATCTGGTCTGCGAGGAGCTCTCGCCCTGGACCGATCCACCACCGAGCCTGAGCTCGCCCGCGTCGCGCACCACCACACCCGTCCCGGTCGAGATCCGGATGGTGCAGCCAGCACCGGCGGTGTCGCCGACGGATGCCGAGACGCCATCGATGCGCGTATGTCGTCGCTCGCCAGCCCCGCCCGCGCCCCCGAGCCCGCTACGCTTCTTCGCGCCTGTGCTCGTCGTGGTCGCCATCGCGGGCAGCATGGTGC
>JAPPOT010000468.1 GCA_028817855.1 Myxococcales bacterium | reverse complement strand
GGGGAAGCCCGGACCGGGGTGCTTTCGCGTGCCAACCCGCTGGCAAGCATCACCCGGGTTGGCGCGCGAACGCAGGCCCGCGTGCGCGGCGCACGCACGACGTTTCAAGCCCACTCCCACCGCCGCATTTGCACGCGGGCCGACCCCGGTCCGGGCTTCCCCACCCCGACAGCCGCCCATCTACCTCTGACGCAATGCCCGGCACGGCCCACGCATCATCCAGCACCTCACCGCCGAGACCGACACCGAGACCGTGACCGATTCAGTACGCGTTCTGCCGGACTTTGCGACCGAATACCGTGAGGAACAAGATCTTCACGTCCAACCACAAGCTCCAGTTCCGGATGTAATAGAGATCGTGCTCCACTCGGTAGACCATCTTGCGCATCGTGTTGGTCTCGCCGCGCCAGCCGTTGACCTGGGCCCAGCCAGTGATGCCGGGCTTGACCTTGTGGCGCAGCATGTACTCGTGGATCTGGCGGCGGTACTGCTCGTTGTGGGCGACCGCGTGGGGGCGCGGGCCGATCATCGACATCTCGCCACGTAGCACGTTGATCAGCTGCGGCAGCTCGTCGAGCGAGCTGCGCCGCAGGAAGCGACCGAGGGGCGTCACGCGGGGGTCCTGCTTGGATGCCTGTTGCACGCGCGCGCCATCCTCTTGCACGCGCATCGAGCGGAACTTGAGCACACCCACCTCGATGCCCCCACGCCCGTAGCGCCGCTGCCGGAAGAACACCGGGCCTGGCGACGTGAGCTTGATCGCCAGCGCGATGCACAACATCGGCAGGCCCGCAATCAACAGCGCCGCGCTCGAGAGCATCACATCCTGAACGCGCTTGATCGGCCCGTTGATGCCACCCCGCTCCTCGACCACGAGGTCCAGGTACTCGCGCGGCGTCAGGCTCAATGCCAGCGCCAGACCCAGCATGTAGTTGTCCTCCGCCAAGGCGACGGTGGCGTCGGCGTCGCAGACCTTGCGCACCAGCTCCATCATACGGCGGCTGGTCGTGTTGCTCTGCTCGTGGAACTCGTCCACCGCGCTGCCCAGGTCGAAGCGCCCCGGATCGAAGGCGGCCAGCTCGGCCTCGAGCTCCAGCGGCAGGTCCTGCCGGCCGAGCAGCTGGCAGAGCAGGCCGCGCACGGTCTCCTGCTCCTCGGCGGTGTATTCCCCGTCCGCGTGGGCGGCTCCCATCATCAGGCGCGCGACCGGCCTCACGCTGTCGAAGTCCTCGCGCATATCCGGCGAGGAGATCGCGCTCCCACGCGAGCCCATGATGCGGAATGGCGCCGAGTAGTCTCGGCTCTCCCGCTCCTCGGGGGGCAGGTCCTCGGGCAGGTCCGCGTGCAGCTCCTCGGGCTTGCGCTGGTCTGCTTCGTCCCCCATCGCGAGACGAGCATAACTCAGCCCACGCGCGCCTGCAGCCAGTCCAGCACACGTCCGCAGTAGTTCTCGCCGTCCAGGCGCGACATCTGCTGGATTCCGGTCGGGCTGGTCACGTTGACCTCGGTCAGCTTGCCCCCGATGACGTCGAGCCCGACGAAGTGAAGTCCGTCACTCTGGAGCCGGGGCGCCAGCGTCTCGGCGATGCGCCGGTCCTCCGCCGTGACCTCCGCGGCCGCCACCGAGCCGCCCACGTGGATGTTGCTGCGCACATCTCCCTTCTGCGGCACCCGCAGGATCGCGCCCAGGGGCTCGCCCCCCAGCAGGATGATGCGCTTGTCGCCCGCGCTCACCGCTGGCAAGAACTCCTGGATCATCGCCAGCCGCTGCCCGTGGTGGGTACGCAGCTCGATGATCGCGTTGACGTTCAGGTCCCCGCTCTGCAGAAAGAGCACCCCCTCGCCACCCGCGCCATCGAGCGGCTTGATCACGGCGCGCCCGCCGACCTCGTCCAGGAACTGCTTGATCTTGGCCTTGTCCGCGGTGATCAGGGTGCGTGGCATCAGCTCGGGGAAGTAGCAGGCGTAGAGCTTCTCATTGGCCAGCCGCAGCCCGTGGGGATCGTTGACCACCAGCGTGTCGTCCTTCACCCGCTCGAGCAGCAGGGTGCACCACAGGTAGTCGCTGTCGAAGGGCGGGTCGGTGCGGATCAGGACCGCGTCCACGTCGTGCAAGCTCACCTGCTCGGGCTCCCCGAGCACGACCGCCTCGCCCGCCACCCGCTGCAGGCGCGCCTGTCGCACGGTGGCGTGGATGCGGTTGCCGACCACGTGCAGGTCGTGGCGCTGGCAGTGGGCGACCCGATGCCCGCGCTCCTGGGCCTCCAGCATCAACGCGAAGGAGGTGTCCTCGTCGACGATCACCGTCGACGGCGGATCCATGACCACGACGATGTGCATGCTCCTAGCCAAGCCCCTTGTCGGCGATCCACTTGTTGGTGAAGTCGGCGGCACGGCCGTAGTTGTCGCGTGTCTGCTTCTCGATCACGCTCTCCACCATCTTGCCGACGCCAAAGATCTTCACCTGGTTGTCGACCTCGACGAAACGCTCGACCTTCTTGTCACCGCGCGGCTCGACCCACATCGAGAGCTTGGTCTTGATCTTGTCGGCCGCGGTATTCGGAATTACCTCCACGTGGAAGCGCCGCGCCTTCGGATCGAAGCGCCCGACCTCGGTGTAGCCCGCACTGTCGCCCAGCACCTTCTTGACCGCCGCCGGGATCTCCGCCTTGGGCACACCGCGCACGCGCCGCGTGACGCTGCCATCGTCCTTCTTCTCCAGCTCGAGGACATCGTAGACGGTGAAGCCGAGATGCTGCTTGAAGAGCGTGTCGTTGTACTCGCGGTCGAAGAAGATCTTGTCCCAGAAAGTATCGATGTCGGTGTTGAAGATGTGCTTGATCGTGTAGCGCATGGCGACACGGATGCTACCGCACCGCCGCCCCCGCAGCACGCTAGAACCCATCCAACGATGGGTTCTAGTCGATGCCGACGATCACGACGGTGACGTTGTCGTCGCCGCCGGCGTCGTTGCTCTCCTGGACCAGGACCTCGGTGGCCTGCTCGAGGTCGTCGCCGGCCTCGTCCACCACCTCGCGGATGCGCTCGTCGGCCACCTGCCCGCTGAGCCCGTCGGAGCACAGCACGAAGCGGTCGCCCTCGCGCACGTCCTCGGTCGTCAGGTCCACCACCACAGAGTCCTGCATGCCCAGCGCGCGCGTGATGACGTTCTTCGGCAGCACGTCCATCGCCTCCTTGGGCATGTCCGGCATCATCATCAGGTAGTCGTTGACCAGGGAGTGGTCACGAGTGAGCTGGACGATCTGCCCGTCGCGCACGCGATAGGCGCGGCTGTCACCCACGTGCGCCACGTAGGCGACCTTGCGCTCCACGCACAGCAGCACGCCGACCACGGTGGTGCCCATGCCCTGCGTGGCGTGGTCCATGATCGAGCGCTCGAAGATCTGCTTGTTGGCCATCTTGATCGAGGCCGCCAGGCGGTTTTCGGCGAGCGTCAGGTTCGGGTCGATCGGGAAGGGCCAGGTGGCGTCCTCCTTCTCGGTCGCCTCGAAGAAGGCGCGCATGCTCTCGGCCGCCATCGAGCTGGCGACCTCACCACTCTGGTGACCCCCCATACCGTCCGCGACCAGATAGAGGTTGTACTCACCGAGGCACCCGAAGGTGTCCTCGTTGTGGTCACGCTGGAGGCCAACGTCGGTCAGTCCTGCCGCATGAATGCGCATTCCGTGGGGCCGCGTGGTCTCCGAACTACTCGCCGGCGGGAAGCTCAACCTTATACTCGCCGCTGTCTCTTTTGGGGAAGTAGAAGACCGCACCTACCTCCAGAGTATACATTGATCCGCCAAGTCTGTTTCAGTTTTGTTGTCGCTGTAATCGCCGCCGGCTGCTGGGACGCCGACCCGCGCAGCGTCCGCGGCGCCCTGGATCTGGCCTCCCGCGCCGTCGAGGCAGGCGATGCCCACCAGCTCTTCAAGGTGGTCGACGAGCGCGCCCGCCACGCGATGATCTCGATCGTCCAGGATCGCCGCGCCGCCGCCGCCCTGGTACGCGAGGCCTATCCGCCCGCCGAGCAGGCCGCCGCCCTGCGTGCCCTGGGCGACGCTGCCGAGGTCGCCGACGCCGCCGGGCTCTTCGCGCGTCGCTGCACGGCACCGTGTATGGCGCAAATCCGAAGCCAGCTGGGAGCCCCCGTCGAGCAGACACCCGACGGCGACGAGGTCGTGGTTCGCACCTCACGCGGCGGAACACTGCGCATGCATGCAGGCAGTGATACATGGTGGGGCCTGGTGTGGAATACGGAGGCGCTCTCCCGCGAACGGGATCGGGCCGCCCAGCAGCTGCGGCAGATCGAGAGCAACGCCGAGGTCTACCGCCGGCGGCGCGCACTCGAGCTCAGCGCCGACAGCGAGACCGGCAGCCCCTCCCAGGGCTCGACCCCGTCCTCGAGGTAGCGATACCGCGCCCAGTTGGTCAGCACGCGCCGGACGTAGTTGCGCGTCTGCTCGATCGGGATGCGCTCCACGAAGAGGTCCAGGTCGACGCGCCCGCCGCGTTTCGTCTCGCGCTTCAGCCACGGCTCCACGCGGTGGGCGCCCGCGTTGTACGCCGCGATCGCCAGCGGCAGCTGCCCCTCGAAGCGATCGCGCAGCTGCCCGAGCAGGCGCGCGCCGAGCTCCAGATTGTAGGCGGGCTCGAAGAGCAGCTCGCGCTCGTAGGGCTGGCCGAGACCGGTCGCCACCTTTTCGGCCGTCTTCGGCAACAGCTGCATCAACCCGATGGCGTCCGCGTAGGAGACCACGCTCGGATCGAAGGCGCTCTCCTTGCGCATCACCGCGTAGATCAGCGCGGCCTCCAGACGTTGCGCGCGCGCGTGCTCCGCAACAGCGGTGGCGTGGGGTCGGGCATAGGCCGCGTCCCACGCCCAGCGCGTGAGCGGACCCGGCGCCGCGTCGAGCCGGCCGTCGTGCTGACGCACGCCCAGGCGGTATGCACGCGCGTGGTCGCCGAGCATCGCGTGAGCCAGGGCGAGCGCCTCGTGACCGCGCCCGGGGGGTGCGCGCTGCGTGACCGCCTCGCGCTCGCTCACGAGCGCCGCACGCGCGTCCTCCAACAACCCCAGGCGCGCATAGAAAGCCGCGGCGGCCGGCAGGCTGGGTGAGAGCGGCGCGGGCACCGGCGCCTCGTCCGTCGCCGGGAAGGGCGGCGCCGGCGGCTCGCCCAGCTCATCCAGTCGCCGCGCCGACACCAGCGCATACCAGTGCAACGCCTCGACCTGCCGCACCTGGCGATAGAGCTCGATCGCGCGCGCGCGCTTGCCCGCCAGCTGCGCCGCGCGGCCCGCCCAGTAGAGCCCGCGACCGCGCACCATCGCGCCCTTGCCGCGCTGGGCGTAGCGCTCGAACAGGCTCTGCGCGCGCCCGTGGCGGCGCCGATCGAACGCGTGCATCGCCAGCTGGAAGAGCCCGGTGCGCGCGAGCTTGGGCGCGTCGCCCGCGGCATCCGAGTCCAGGAAGCGCAGCATGTTGCGGCGACCGCCCGCCATGCCATGACGCAGCTCCAGCCACGCAGCGGTGTAGCTCGCCCGGGGCACGAAGCGACTGCGTGGATAGCGCTTGACGAAGCGCCGCAGCGCGCGCACCGCACGCCGATCGCGGTCGGCCCTCGCCCAGGCACGGGCGGCGTGGAAACTGTCGTAGGCCTCCATGTCACCACGGGCACGGGCCGCCCGCTGCAGCTCGATCGCGGCCTCGCGATAACGCGTGCGGTGCTTGTAGAGCGCCATGCCGCGCAGGTGCAGCCAGGCGGCGCGCGCCTTTCCCGCCGCCGGTGCGGGCGCGCCATCGAGCACCTCCAGCGCCCGCGCCGGCTGCCGCAGCTCGAGCCAACGCTCGACAAGCGACAGGCGTTGCGCCCGGTCGAGCGCGGCGGGCACGCCCAGCTCCGACAGGCGCGCCTGCGCCTGCTGCGCCTCGGGCCGGTCGGGCTGGGTCAGCCGCAGCTTCCACAGCAGGTCGATCGCGGCGTCGCGCTGGCCTGCCGCGAGCCGCGCCTCGGCAAGCGACAGGCGCAGGGCTGCGCGCCGGCGCGGGCCTCGGACGTGCTCGACGGCCCGCTCCATCGACTCTACCGCAGCGGCGGCATCCCCGCGTGCGCGCGCGCAGCGCCCGACCAGGGCCCACATCGTGGCCTGCCGCAGGCCACGTCCGGCCAACGCGCGCGCCTGCGGCTCGGCCTCGGCGCAGCGGCCGAGCTCGCCCAGCAGCTCGGCGCGGCGCACGGCGACGTCGTCTGCCACCGCAGCCGGCAGGCCCTTGCCGGAGGGTAGGGCCGCCAGCGCCCCCGCCCGGTCGCCCTGCTCCATCAGCAGCCGCGCGCGCAGGTAGCGCGGGCCGGCCGCACCGCTCAGCGCCTCCGGCAGCGCGGCCAGGGCCGACAGGGCGCCGGCGATGTCGCCTGCCCGCACCCGGCTGGCCGCCGGGCCGAGGGGATCCTCGGCCGCCCGCGCACCCGGCGCGAGCAGCACCAACCAGAGGCCCAGGCAGAGCGCCACCCCGCGCATGGTTCAGGCCTGGCACGGGGCACCCCGATTGTCTATGCTCCCGGCGCCATGCCGGCCGGGCCGAGAATTTTCGCTTTTATCGCGCTGCTTTGCGCCTCCATCGGCTGTTCGCCCGAGATCGGTGACGACTGCGAGACCGCCCTGGATTGCTCCTCCCAGGCCAGCCGCCTGTGCGACCGCACCCAGCCCGGGGGCTATTGCACCATCCGCGGCTGCGAGAAGGGCACCTGCCCGGAGGAAGCGGTCTGCGTGAAGTTCCGCCCGACCACCGAGCGCCTCGCGGTCAGCTACTGCATGTTCCGCTGCAGCGACGACGGCGACTGCCGCGAGGGCGCGGGCTACGCCTGCTTGCGAGACGAGGACTTCGGTGACGGCAACGACGCCGAGCTACTCGACGATGGGAACAAGAAGTTCTGCGCGCTGCCCCCGGAGCAGCTCGACGCCGGCGTCACCAGCCTACCCGACGGCGGCTAGCGGGCCGGTTCGTTGCAGCTCCACCGTCGATTGAACGCAATTCAAAGAGCTGTCGCGTCACCAGGACGGGATGCGCTGCACGGTTGTGCACAGCGTGTGAACAGTTGTTATCCGCAGCGGCCCTCAAAGCAGTTGATTGTTTCTGGGCGGCTCCACTAGGCTCCGACGCGTTGGGCTGGGGGACTACACGTAGTCCTTTCCTTGGTGGTCGGGTACTCGCGCGGATCAAGCGTCGGGTGAACCGAGGAATCTGGTCGAACCCCTACGTGGAGAACTGATGACGCAACACTTCGAACGCTCCATTGGCCTCGTACTCGGAGTCGCGCTGCTCTGCGGAACCGCGCATGCTCAGGACACGCCGCCACCCGCGGCGCCCGCCGAGCCCGCACCCGCGCCGGAAGCCACGCCACCGGCGGCGCCGCCCGCGGAGGCGCCTGCGGCGCCCGCACCCGAAGCACCACCTGAGGCACCGACCCCCGCGCCCGCGGAGCCCGCGCCGACGCCGGCACCGACGCCGGCACCCGAAGCACCACCCGCGGAAGCCCCCGCGCCCGCTGCAGCCGAGGCGCAGGCCGAGGGCAGTGCCACGGTCGAGCTTTCCGCGGCTCCCCCCGAGCAAGAGGGCGAAGGCGAGGCGGAAGAGAGTGACGAAGGCGGCGAGCCCGTCGAGGAGATCATCATCACCGGCTCGCGCGTCAAGCGCAGCGCCGCATTCGCCGAGGCCGCGCCCGTCGAGATCATCTCGCGGCAGGATCTCGAGTACAGCGGCGCCACCAACCTGGCGGACGTCATCCAGTACCTGACCGTGGCCCAGGGCTCCGGCTTCCAGGGCGAGGGCGGCGGCGTCAGCACCAACTCGATCAACCTACGCGGCCTGGGCGTCGGCTCCACGTTGGTGTTGCTCAACGGCCGGCGCGTGGCGCCCAGCGGCGGCGGCATCTCCGCCCACTTCGTGGACATCGGCGGCATTCCGATGGCCGCGGTCGAGCGCATCGAGATCCTCAAGGGCGGCGGCTCCGCCATCTACGGCTCGGACGCGGTCGGGGGCGTGGTCAACATCATCACGCGCAAGGACTGGGACGGGCTCAAGCTCGAGGCCGACGCCCAGACCACCGACGACATCGACCAGCAGGACTACACCGCCTCGGCGGCCTTCGGCGCCACCAACGACCGCGCGCGGCTGACCGTGGCCCTGCAGTACTTCCGCCGCAACCAGCTGACGGCGCGCGAGCGCCCCTGGACGATGCGAGCCGACCCGGTCAGCACCACCGGCTTCCCGGGGACGTACCTGGTGGGTCTGGGGTCCATCATGGCCGACCCCGACTGCGAGGAGGCGCCCAACTCCGAGCTGCGCGACGGCTTCTGCGGCTTCAACTTCAACGACTTCCAGTCGCTGCTCGGCAACATGGAGCGCACCTCGCTCTACGCCCACGGCGAGTACGACCTGACCGACCACACCCACATCTTCGCCGAGACCAACGTCGCGCGGACGCGCACCGACGGCGACTTCTCGCCCAGCTTCCCATTGCCACCGGGGCGCGGCGGGTTCCTGCAGGTCCCGGCTGACCATGTCGACAACCCCTTCGGGGACAACGCCGGATTCATCGGTCGGCCCTTCGGTGCGGAAGCCGGCGCCAAGACCAACTCGGGCGCCGACGACACCCTGCGCGTGGCGGTCGGCCTGCGCGGCGACTTCGAGGACGCCTTCGCCAACACGCTGGCCGAAGACTGGACCTGGGAGGTCTTCGCGACGGCCGGCATCAGCCGCTACCAGCAGCTCATCCACGACGTGCTGCGCGAGCCGCTGCAGGACGCCCTCAACTCCTGCTCGGACCCGAGCGATCTGAGCGGCTGCTTCAACCCCTTCTACAGCTCCGTGCTCGGCACCGGCACGCCCAACACCGACGAGGTGATCAACACCTTCGACGGTCTGATGGAGAACCTGACCGACCACGCCCTGCAGACCTACAACGTGGGCCTGGCCGGCTCGCTCTTCGAGCTGCCGGGCGGCGACGCCAGCTTCGCGATCGGCGGCGAGATTCGCCACGAGTGGCGCTCGAGCGAGCTCGACCACAACGCCAACGAGGAGCACTACGCCTTCCTGCTCGGCAACTCCGACGCCTTCGCCGAGCGCGACGTCTACGGCGCCTACGCCGAGCTGGTGCTGCCCCTGCTCGGCGGCGTCGAGCTTCAGGGCGCCGGCCGCGTCGAGCGCTACAGCGACACCGACGCCACCTCGGCCAGCCCGACCGTGGGCCTGACGATCATCCCGGGCAGCTTCGGGGCCGCCAACCACGCGAGCAAGGAGTGGCGCTGGCTGTCGATCCGCGGCTACGCCACGCGCTCCTTCCGCGCGCCGACCATCTACCAGAGCTTCGACGGCTTCGCGGTCCTCCCGGGCCTGTTCAATCTGCCGGAGTCCCCGCTGCCGCTCTTCGTGCCTATCCAGTCCTTCGGCAACCCGAACCTGGACCCGGAGTCGGCGACGATCTTCAGCGCCGGCTTCATGTGGCCGGTCGACGACTGGCTGCTCGTCTCGGCCGACTACTGGCAGTACGACTACCAGGACCGTATCGCGGCCCAGAACGCCTCCCAGATCCTGCGAACCGACCTCGCTGCCGAAGGGATGGACGACTATGAGCCGGATCCACGCATCGAGTACGCCGGGGACTGCACATTGCCAGGACCGTGCGTCTCGCGGATCAGGACAATGGAGATCAACACCGGCGACATCTTCACCAGCGG
>JAPPOT010000135.1 GCA_028817855.1 Myxococcales bacterium | reverse complement strand
TCCCTGGGTCGGGCGCAGCCCGACGAAGGACGTAAGCGGCTCCTGGGCGAACCTCGACCAAAACGCTATTCGTGGGCCATTCGGTGGCGGGGCCCCCGAAAATAGTGGTTCGCCGAGTAGCGCAGGAGGTTGGTCACGCGGTCGGTGTAGAGGCAGGCGTAGCGCTCGACCTGCTCGCCGAAGCTCGACAGCTCCGACTCCGCCTTAAATGGGGAGCCCCAGAAGGGGTGGTAGGCGTGCTCGAGCTTCTCCTCGAGCTCTCCGTACTCGGCCTCGATGCCGCGCACCTGGGAGCGGATGCGCTCGACCGCGCGGCGCAGGCGCAGGCGCGCGGCCTCCACCTCCACGCGCTCGGTCGCGTCCATCGCGTCGCCCTCGAGCTTGCGGTCGAGACTCTTGAGCAGGCTCTGGCGGTCGCGCAGCCCATCGAGCAGGTCATAGCGCCGGGTCTCGAGCCGGTGGAGGCGGTCGATCTCGTCGACATAGCGCTCCATCGCGTCGAGCTCCTCGGTCATCTCCTGGATGATCATCAGCGTGCGCCAGGCGCTCTCCTTCTTGGCGCGCAGCACGTCGCCGAAGATGTGGTCGCCCACGTAGAGCACCCGATCGCCGCGCACCCCGAGCATGCGCATGAAGTCGGCGAGGTTGCCGCCGCGGTAGACGCTCCCGCGCTCCAGCTCCTCCACCTTCGCGTCACTGCCGACCTCCTCGAAGGGATCGCCGTTCGAGAAGAACTTGGGCTTGCGCGCCTCCGCGATCACCACGTCGAAGTAGCTCTGCCAGCTGCGATACTCGGGCAGGCCGCCATCGACCAGGTAGCGCATCATCGTCTCGGTGTACTCGGGCTCCGAGTTGGTCAGCAGAAAGAGCTTCTTACCCGAGCTGCGCAGCTTGTGGAGCGTCGCGGGCAGGTCCGGATCCCGGTCCACGTAGCGCGGCAGGTCACGCGCAATCTCGCCCTTGATCGTGCCGTCCCGGTGGGCCTCGTCGATGCACGTGCGCACGTCCTCGAAGAGCTGGCCGTAGTCGAGCTTCTCCCCCGGCCGCTCGAGCGCGTCCACCGTGGCGCTGAACACCACCACCTCGCTCAAGCCGTACAGGGTGTCGATCGAGTGGTAGCGCTTGGTGCCGGGCCGTACGCGCTTGCCGGCGTAGTGGCGCTTGCGCTCCTCGCTGGTCAGCTCGCGCGTGCCGTGAAAGGCCTTCTTCGCGTAGCGGTAGCGGTCGGTCTTGAGGATGTTGCCCAGGCGCTTGTCGACCAGCAGTCCGCGGATCGGGAAGTGCGTGGTGTACGGCATGTGCAGCAGCACCTCCGGGTAGCCGCGCTCCACCATCTTCTTCGCGGTTGCCTCGATGCTGAGGCGGTCCATCTCGTCCTGGTTGTAGATCGCCAGGGTGTAGTCCATGTCGAAGCCGACCAGCTCGACCTGGTCGAGACGCAGATCCCGGTTGCAGTAGATGCGCCGGCTCTTGGGCGGCTCGGCGTCGATCGGCAGCGCGAGATCCGCGATCGGTAGCAGCTCCTGGGTCGAGTCGCTTTGGCTCATGGCGCAGGCGAGAACCCCGATTCTAGCCCGGATACTTCGCCGATGCGCGCGCCTTCGCACAACCGCTCGACTCCACAGCGCTTCCGCTTCGGTCGCGAATAGGCGCCGTATGCGCTCCACTCACCGAAACCACCGCGAAGCCGATCCCTTGCGCGACCTTCGCACGCCTCGGAGAACTATCCGGGCTGGCACGCCCCAAGCGCGCGATTGACCGCTGTCGGTGGTCCCGATAGCGTGTGCGCCATGGCTTCACCTGCGCGGATGGCCGGCGCCTGGCTCGCCTGCGCGGCGCTGCTGCTGTCGGGCTGTGGCGATGACGCCGCCGAAGACCCGCCCGATGCGTCCACCGAGATGGACGCGGGCGACGACGACGACAACGGCGGCTCGGTCGCGCGACGGGATGCGCGCGTGCTCGACCCCGCCGACGATCTGGTGCCCGACTGCGATCGCTTCAACCCGCTGTCGTGCACCGGGGGTCAGGTCTGCCAGCTGGTCGTGCGGCGGGCGGCCGATCAGCAGGGCTTCGAGCTCTATCCGGGCTGCGTCGATCAACCGACCGCGCGTGCCGAGGGTGATCCCTGCGAGCCCTTCGGTGGCTTCGCCGATCCCTACGAGCTGCCCGGCCTGCGCGACGAAGTGCACCTCAACCCCTGCGAGCCGGGACTGTTCTGTGCGCCGGATCTGCGCGCGCGGGGCCTGAACCGCTGTCAGCAGGCCTGCGCCAGTGGTCGCACCGGCGAGGCCATCAGCCCGTGCCCTGGCAACGGCCAGTACTGCTGGGCTGACGCCTCGCCCATCGAGGCGGTGTTTCAGGAAGTGTGCGTCGACAGCGACGACTGCGATCCGAGCGACCCGGACGCTTGTGGTGCCGAGGCGGGCTGCTTCCTGCGTTTCAATGATGCGCTCGATGGCGCCATCTCGATCTGCCTGCCGCTCGCGGAGGCGCCGCTCTCGGACGGCGAGCCCTGCGAGTTCGTCAACGACTGCAACGCGGGCAGCTCCTGCTGGGGGCCGTCCGGTACGCCGCGCGACGAGTGGGGCGACGACGCCCTGCGCTGCCGCCGCGGCTGCGGCCTCGGTACCGCGGATGGGGACGCCGGCGCAGAGGCCGCCAGCGGCGAGGGCCGCTGCCCCGAGGGCCTGAGCTGCGAGGACCTGGGCCCCACGGGCCTGGATTTCTCGGCGATCAGCGTCGACTTCGGCCAGTGCGAATGAATCGCACCTGATCCAGCGCCGTCCCAGCGCCGAGCTGTTGTGCAATTAATGTTCTAGGGTTTCCTGGTTTGCCCACTTTGGCGCGGAGGAAGGTGTTCCGTTCTTACACACTGACATGTACGCTGGTTGGTGACACAGCGGGTCGGTGGTGGGTGCCAGGTCCGGTTGTCCTTGGAGGAAGCATGAAGCGTTCGTTCGTAGCTCTTTTCTTCGCCGGCCTGCTCGTGGCGGCCCCCTCGACCGCCCTTGCCAGCAAGATCGGCAAGTCGATGGGCAACCTTCGCTGGGGCATGAGCGACACCGAGGTCACCTCGGTGGTCAAGAACGCCCTGAAGAAGGAGTACAACGCCAAGTTGAAGAAGGCCTCGGGCGGCAAGAAGGCGGCGATCAAGTCGGAGTACAAGCGACGCCTCAAGGCCTTCCAGCGCAGCCACGTGGACCTCGAGGGTCGCAGCCGCTGGGACAGCACCTCGGCGGCCGACGAGTACACCCACGGCAACGACGAGTCGATGATGGTCCTGGAGGGCGACTCCTCGGACAACTACTACTTCTTCATCGAGGGGCGACTGTGGAAGTGGGTGCGCACCATGCCGTCCCACAGCTTCGGCAGCTTCGCCAAGTTCTCCAAGTCGATCAAAAAGAAGTTCGGCAAGGGCCACAAGAAGTCCGGCCAGATGACGGGCGGCACCAGCGAGAGCTACCAGTTCCTCGAGTTCCTTGACCGCAGCAACCGCATGCGGGCGGTCGACAAGACCAGCGCCCACGGGGAATACGCCCTGGTCTTCGAGGAGATGGCGACGGTGCGCAACCTCTCGGCCCTGCGCATGAACACGCCCAAGCGCAGCAAGGCACGCCGCAGCAGCGTGGCGAGCCGCTCCTCCAAGCCGGACCGCTCGACCACCCTGCGCTCGGCGCGCGGCAACAGCAAGAAGCGCCGCAGCATCTTCGCCGACGAGGGCGGTGACGAGAGCGAGTCGGCGTACCAGGCGCGCAAGAAGAAGGTCGAGAAGGACCGCAAGCGCAAGCAGCGGGCGATGTTCGAGCGCAAGCAGGACGCCAAGAAGGGCAAGGTGCTCGACGAGCTCGAGGGCATCGACGACGACGATCCGCTCTCCGGCATGCGCTGAGGCGCCGGCCCGTTTTCGGGCCGGTTTCGAACCTCCGAAAGACGCGCCGCGGCGACCGCCCGGCGCGTCTTTTCGTCCGTCTCTTCCGGGCTCCTGCGCGGGGCCGAGCGAGCGGTTTCACTTTGGGGCAAACCTGCTAAAAGGGGCCTCGCCATGGCCTTCCCCATCGACCTCGGCGCCTTCAAGCGCGTGCCCCTCGACCCGGCCCGGCCCACGCTCAGCGACGACGAGCGGGCCCAGCTCTCGGCCAACATCCAGCTCTGCCGCGACGTGCTGATCTTCTTCACCGCGGTGGCCGACGCGAAGGGTCTGGGCGGCCATACGGGCGGGCCGTACGACGTGGTCCCGGAGGTGCTGATCGCCGACGGCTTCATGCATGGCGCTGGCGGCGTGGTGCCGATCTACTTCGACGAGGCCGGCCACCGGGTCGCCCTGCAGTACCTGATGAGCGTGCTGAACGGCCACATGGATGCGGAGCGCCTGCTCCACTACCGCGAGTCCGACAGCAAGCTACCCGGCCACCCGGAGCGCGGCTTCACGCCCGGCGTGGACTTTTCCTCGGGCCGGCTCGGTCACATGTGGCCCTACGTCAACGGCGTGGCGATGGCGAACCCGGGCAAGGCGGTCTTCCTGTTCGGCTCGGATGGCAGCCAGATGGAGGGCAACGACGCCGAGGCAGCGCGCCTGGCGGTCGCCCACAAGCTCGACGTCAAGCTCGTGATCGACGACAACGACGTCACGATCAGCGGCCATCCGAGCAAGTACATGCATGGCTTCGACGTGGCTAAGACCCTCGCCGGCCACGGCCTGCCGGTCGACACCGGCGACGGCGAGGACCTGGACGCGCTGCATGCGCGCATGTGCAAGGCGCTGAGCACCGACGGTCCCGTCGCGCTGATCAACAAGCGCAAGATGGCGCCGGGCGTGCCCCACATCGAGGGCACCAGCAAGGGCCACGACGTGGTCAAGGTGCCAGTCGCGCTGGAGTACCTGGAGGCGCGCGGCCACACCGCCGCGATCGAGTACATCAAGGCCCAGGCCAAGCCCTCGCGCCCGACCGACTATCGCGGCGTCTCGAGCGACTGGGGCAAGAACCGGGAGGTCTTCGGTCAGGCCCTGTGCGAGGTGCTCGAGGCGCTCGACGCCGACACGCGCGCCAAGACGATACGCGTGTTTGACAACGACCTGGAGGGCAGCTGCGGTCTCGCCCACGTGCGCAAGGCCTTTCCCGAGGTCTACGTCGAGGGCGGCGTGATGGAGCGCGGCAACTACTCGGCGGCGGCCGGCTTCGGCATGGAGTCGGGGCGGCAGGGTGTGTTCGGCACCTTCTCGGCCTTCCTCGAGATGGTGATCAGCGAGATCACCATGGCACGGCTCAACGAGTCGAACGTGCTGGCGCACTTCAGTCACGCCGGCTGCGACGACATGGCCGATAACACCTGCCACTTCGGCATCAACAACTTCTTCGCCGACAACGGCGTCGCCGACAACGACAAGACGCGGCTCTACTTCCCGGCCGACCAGCACCAGATGCGCGCGGTGGTGAAGGCGGTCTACGGCGAGCCGGGCCAGCGCTTCGTCTTCTCGACGCGCTCACCGGTGCCAGACATCCTCGGCAGCGACGGCAAGCCGCGCTTCGGCGGCGACTACAGCTTCACGCCGGGCAAGGACGAGGTGATCCGCGAGGGCAGCGCCGGCTACGTGGTGAGCTACGGCGAGATGCTCTTCCGCTGCCTCGACGCGGTCGAGCAGCTGCGCGAGGGTGGGCTCGACGTGGGGCTGATCGCCAAGCCGACGCTCAACGTGATCGACGGGGAGGGCCTCGCGCGCGCGGGCAAGAGCCCGTTCGTGCTGGTGGTCGAGAGCCAGAACCGCGGCACCGGGCTGGGCAGCCGCTACGGCAGCTGGCTGCTCGCCGCCGGGCACAGCCCGCGCTACGCACACCTCGGCGTCACGCGCCTGGGCAACGGCGGGCTTTGGGAGCACATGGAGCACCAGGGCCTCGACCCGGCGAGCATCGTCGCGAGGGTGAAGGACCTGGCTGGTTAGCTGGCGGCGCTCTTCCCGAGCACGTCGCCAATTCCCCAACTCCCCTCGGAGCCCCGCATCCGCGCCAGCGGATTCTCACCACTTCTCGCCGAAGGGGCGGATGTCGAGCTCGAAGGTCCAGCTGGAGCGGGGCTGCTCGGTGAGCATGAAGACCGTCTCGGCGATGTGGTCGGGCTTGATGAAGAACTCGTCGGGCTGGTCCTTGGCCCAGTCGGTCGCGCGCGTGCGCGGAATGTCGATCACGCCGTCGACGACCACGTAGCTCACGTGGATGCCCCTCGGGCCCAGGCTGCGGGCCATCGACTGGGCCAGGGAGCGCTGCCCGGCCTTGGCGGAGGCGAAGGGTGTGAAGTTCGCGCCGCCGCGCAGGGCCGAGGTCGCGCCCACGACGACCACGTTGCCGGCGCCCTTCCGGAGCATGTCCTCGGCACACGGCTGGCCGAGTAGCAGCAGGGCCAGGGTGTTGATGCGCCAGGACAGCTCCATGTCCTCGGGGCTGGTCGACATGAAGTCGGCGAACATGCCGCTGCCGGCGTTGTGTACCAGGCAGTCGATCGGCCCCAGATCCTTGCGCACTGCGTCAACGGTGGCCGCGATGGCTGCTGGATCGGTCACGTCGCAGGCGTAGCTCCGCGTGTCCGCGATCGCCTTCTCGAAGGCATCGAGCCGCCCCTTCGAGCGCGCCAACATGGCCACGCGGTAGCCGGCGGCGGCGAAGCGCCGGGAGATCGAGCGTCCGTTGCCCTCGCCCACGCCCGTCACGATGCAGACCCTGTCGTTCATGCTCTGCCTCCATTTCGCCCCGCCGGTGGGCAGGGTGCCAGATGCACCAGTGAGGTCGCACCACTGGCCTTTCGCGTCACACCCTTGACCACATGACCCTGATCGGTGACTGTCTCCAAGTGCGGAGTGTGTTGCCCCTCACACCGCTGCGCGGTCCGGGGCAAACCCGCCGGTGAAGCTTGCGGCCCCCCCGGGGGACGCGTCCGGAGGAAGCGATGAACTACGACGAGGCACGTGCGCTGCTCGAGCAGCCCGGTGGCATGTTCGAGGTCGTGGAGGAACCGGTCCAGGGGCGGCCGACCACGGTCTTCAAGCAGCGCGAGCGCTCGATGCGCGAGAAGGTCGCAAACGCCGTAGGCGCCCACGGCGACAAGGAGTTCCTGGTCGACGGCGAGGAGCGCCTGACCTATCGCGGCTTTGGCGAGCTGTGCTGGGGCTCGGGCCACACCCTGATCGAGGAGCACGGCCTGCAGAAGGGCGACCGGATCGCCATCCTCTCCTACAACCGCCCCGAGTGGCTGGTCACCCTCTTCGGCGCCACCTCCGCCGGCGCCATCGCCGTCGGGCTCAACGGCTTCTGGGCGGCCGAGGAGATCGAGTACGGCCTGCGCGACTCGGGCAGCCGCTTCCTGATCGTGGACGAGCTGCTCTACTCGCGCGTGGCGCCCCTACTCGGGCGTATCGATACCCTCGAGGAGGTCTTCTACATCGGCGACGACGCGCCCGAGGGCACGACGCCGATCGACGCGCTGCTGCAGCCGCGCGCGACGCCGCCCGAGACGCCGATCGACGAGGACGACCCCTTCGTCATCCTCTACACCTCGGGCACGACCGGCCGCTCCAAGGGCTGCATTACCACCCACCGCGGCACGGTCGCCCAGGTCCAGGGCATCATCCACAACTTCCTGGTCGGCGCGCTCACGCGCGGTGAGAACCCGCTCGACAACGGCAGTGGGGCCGAGCCCGCGACGCTGCTCACCTCGCCGCTCTTCCATGTGGCCGGGCTGCACAGCACCGTCTGCACCTCGATGACCGCCGGCACCCGGCTGGTCTTCGGGCCGCCCAAGTTCGACGCGGAGCAGGTGCTCGGGATCATCGACCGCGAGCGCATCAGCACCTGGATGGCGATCCCGACGCTGCTGTCGCGCCTGCTGGAACACCCCAAGCTCCCCGACCACGATCTGAGCACGTTGCAGAGCATCTCGACAGGCGGTGCGCCCGCTTCTTCGGAGATGTTGCAGAAGGCCCGGAGCATCCTGCCGAAGAAGCCGAACGCCGGTACGACCTACGGCCTGACCGAATGCCACGGCATGGCGACAAGCATCAGTGGCGCCGAGATCGAGAGCAAGAAGGGCTCAGTCGGTCGGCCCATTCCGATCATGCAGTTGAAGATCGTGGACGCGGACGGCGCCGAGGTGCCCCAGGGCGTCTCCGGCGAGATCTGCCTGCGCGGCGCGACGATCACACCCGGCTACTGGAACCGACCCGACGCCACGGCCGAGACCGTGCGCGACGGCTGGCTGCACACGGGCGACATCGGCTACCTGGACGAGGATGGCTACCTCTTCATCTCGGACCGCGCCAAAGACATGATCCTGCGTGGCGGCGAGAACGTCTACTGCGTCGAGATCGAGAACGTCATCTCCGACCACCCCGAGATCGAGGAAGCCGCCGTGGTCGGCGTGCCCGACAAGGACATGGGCGAGCGCGTCAAGGCGATCGTCAAGCGCAACCGCGACTCCGACATCGACGAGCTGCGCGTTCAGGCCCACGTGGCCGAGCACCTGGCCAAGTTCAAGGTCCCGGAGATCATCGTGTTCACCGAGCAGCCTCTGCCGCGCAACCCGGCCGGCAAGCTGCTCAAGAACGAGCTGCGCGGAGAAGAGAAGAGCCGCTTCACGCCGTGATGGGTCGAGGCGTCGGTCGGACGACGCCCAGCGCTGCTAGAAGTCGCCGCTCCCCCCCGTCTTGCACTCGCGGCACTCATCCGTCTCGGGGGTGTCCTGGCAGCTGGGGGGACAGTAGTTGGTGCGGTGGAAGACGTAGGGGTTGCCCTCGCCGTCGTCGATCTCGTCGCACTCGACGCTGGTGCCGATGACGCTCATCTCGCCGTAGCCGCCCACGTCGACGAAGGCCATGGCGCACTCGGAGTTGGGTGAGCTCCAGGCGGGGATGTTCGGCAGCTCTTGATCGTTTCCGGCCTCCGGGTACCAGACGTCGACGCACTCCTCCATGATCACGCAGTCGCTGTCGCGCGGATTCTCCACGTCGCCGGCCTTGATTGTGAAGCACAGGCGGAACTGGCCCGCGCAGTCCACGTTCAGGCTCGCGGTGCTCCAGTCCTCGTCCGGTACGGGCGGCGGGTCCGGCACGTTGACTCCGCAGTCGATGCTCCCGTCGGAGTCGAGCGTGCTCGAGTAGAGGTAGCGCCCGCCGGGGTAGATGCACGGCGACAGGTTGCTCAGCGTCCAGGTGCCGCTGGAGAAGCAGCCGCAGGCGGCCGGGCCAGCCAGGGCACCCTCCTGGGGCAACACGTAGCCCTCGCAGGGGCCCCAGCGCAGGCCGAACTCGTCGGACTGGCGACAGGTGGTGCGGCCGTCCTTGCAGATGCCGTGATTGCGATTGGCGCGCTTGCCGGGCCAGCAGTCGGCCTCCAGGCCCTCCTCGGGGCAGGGGCAGCCCTCGCGGTTCTTGTCCCCCGGGCAGTCGGGTGTGCCGCCCGGGTTGCCGGCGCTGCTCATGCCGCCGTCCGGACCGCAGTAGGGCGGGGGCGGGTCGTTGATGAAGAAGGCGTCCACGGTGTGGGACGCGTCGGACGGGACCGCCGCATCGGGGATGCGGTCGAGGGTCGTGCGGTCGGCATTGCCGAAGAGGCCACCGTCCATGCCGCCGTCGGCATCGGCGCCGCCGTCTGCGGATGCGTTCATCGCGGCCAGCAGGTCGGCCGGATCATCGCCCACTTCCCTCGCGCAGGCGCTCGCGCCCAGCGCCAGCGCGAGGCCCAGTCCAGGAATAGGCTTCACACCGATG
>JAPPOT010000831.1 GCA_028817855.1 Myxococcales bacterium | reverse complement strand
CACCTGCACCGCACCCTCGATCACGATGTGGGCGCGGTCGGCCTCCTCGCCCGCGGCGAAGAGCGGGGCGCCATCGCCGAGCTCGCAGACCGCGCACGCCGTCGCGAGGCGCGTGGCCTGCTCGTCACTCAGCCCCCGAAAGAGCGACAGCCTCCCGATCGCGCGCTCCACCCGCGGCAGCACCGCGTGCTGTGCCAGCGCGCCCATCACCTGCTCGGCGATCCCGCGCGCGCCGTCGGTCAGCGCCAGGCCCTCGAAGCGCGGCTCCGCCAGCAGCCGGACCATCTTGACCACGTCCAGCCGCTCCACCTCGTGGAAGACCAGCGCCGGTACGTACGCCGCCGGCACGAACCCCAGCTCGAGCAACGTGCGCTGCATGCGTGGTGCGTCCGCCGCAACGTCGATCTCGATGTACTGCACGCCCAGCTCGGTCTGGCAGCGCTCGACCACGCGTTGCAGCAGGAAGCGAACCGCGGAGTCGTCGGGCGCGATCAGCTCGAAGACGCGCACGCTGTGCTCGACCTCGTCGTGGAGGAAGCCGATCGCACCGGCGATCGGCCCCTGGGCCGGCGCGACACCCGATCGACCACTCTGCCGAGCGACCAGGTAGGTCGCCGCGCGGCCCGAGAGCTTGAAGAAACCATAGTGCAGACGCATGGGCCCGAAGACCTCGCGGTTGCGCAACCGGCCGCGCTCGATCCGCAGCAGCGATGGCATGCCCTCCGCCGTGAGCTCTTCCTGCTCGAAGTCCTCCTCGTGAGGATAGGCCGGCGCATGCTCGTCGACGATCGCATCGACCGGCAAGCCGACGCCGGACAGCGCCATGTGGGCGAGTGGGTAGACCTCGGGCGCGATGTGAGGGTGGTTGCGCCGCAGCGAGAGCGCGACGCCGAAGTGGCGCACGTAGAGCGCCACCGACTCGCGGTCTCCAAACTGAAGCTTGAGGGGCAGGAAGCCGACCGGTCGGAACTGGTGGGCATCGGATGCGCGCTGGGAGAAGGCGTGCACCGTGCGGTTCTCGACGATACCCACATGCAAGCGGGACTCGGTGTAGTCCACGCGGCGCGCCATGAGCATCTTGCCGATGCCCCTGCCGCGCGCCTGTGGGTGCACCACAAGCCGCCCGAACTCTCCGATCAGGTCGGAGTGGGCACCCACGTCGCAGACCACCGAGGCCGTGCCCACGATCTCGCCGTCCAGCTCCGCCACCAGCATCAGCATGTCGTCGTCGTAGATCGAGCGCTTGAGCCAGCGGTCGTCGAAGAAGCCCTGATACGGGTAGTCGCCGCCGTAGACGGTCTCGAAGATGCGGTGGATCGCGGGCACGTCGTGCTCCTCCGCCTCCCGCACCTCAACCGCACCCGCGAGGTCGTCGCTTCGCTCCTCCGACACCGCAGTCACGACGCCGCCTCCTCGCGCAGCCGCTGGCCAGCGCGCCGAGCCAGCTCGGCCATGAAGGCGGCGCCGATCGGCAGCGCGCGCTCGTCGAAGTCGAAGCGGCTCGAGTGGGCGGGGTAGCTCTCGCGTCCCGGCACCTGCCCGCCGATGCGCACGTAGCAGCCCGGCACATGCTGCAGGAAGTGGGCGAAGTCCTCGCCGCCCATGTTCGGCGTGGCCAGCTCGACCACACCGCGAGCGCCCACCACAGCCCGCGCCGCGCCCCGCGCGAGCTCCGCCATCTCGGGCGTGTTGACCACCGCCGGAGTGCCGCGCGCGATCGTCACCTCGACCCGCGCAGCGTGGAGCTCGCCCACGGCCCGGCCGATGCGCTCGATCGAGCGGCACAGGTGCTCGCGCACCGCGGCCTCGTGGGAGCGAATCGTGCCCGACAGCTCGGCGCTGCCGGCGATCACGTTGGGGGCGCTGCCGGCGACGAAGCGCCCGACGGATACCACCGAGGGATGCGCCGGATTGATCTCGCGGCTGACGATCGTCTGCAGGGCGGTCACCAGCAGGCTGCCGACCACGACCGCGTCGAGGGCTTCGTGGGGACGGCCGCCGTGACCGCCCTCGCCCTCGATGCGGATGTGGAAGGTGTCGGTCGAGGCGTTGACCGCGCCCTCGCTGATCGCGATTTCGCCCGGCGGGTAGTGCCGGTCGAGATGCCCACCGAAGATCATGCCGGCGCCTTCGAGCACGCCGCCCTCGATCATCGCAAGCGCGCCCTCGACGGTCTCCTCGGCGGGCTGCCAGAGCAGCCGCACCGGGGAGAGCCCGGGCTGGCGCGCGAGCAATCCGGCCGCCCCGACCAGCAGGCTGGCGTGGCCGTCGTGGCCGCAGGCGTGCATGACGCCGGACCGGCGTGAGGCGAAGGCGAGCCCCGTCTCCTCGGTGATGGGCAGCGCATCCATGTCCGCCCGCAGGGCCACCGCGGGGCCACGGCTGCCACCGACGGCGGGCAGGTCGAGCACCACCCCGTGGCCGCCGACCCCCGTCCGGGGAGACAGGCCCAGGGCACGCAGCGCCCCGGCGATGCGGTCTGCGCTGCGCGCTTCTTCGCCGCTCAGCTCCGGCTCGGCGTGCAGGGCGCGCCGCAGCGCCACCATCCGCTGCGACAGCTCGCTGGGCACGTCCCCATCCATGACACCGGCTACGACGTATGCGCCGCTGCGGGGCCGTCAAACGCGGCTTGCGAGCCAGTGCTCTTCGAGCCAAGCGAGCGCGTCGGGCGCCTCGCGCAGCTGCCGGTCGAGCTCCGCCACGTGCTCGCTCTCCTGCTCGCTCGCGAAGGCCCGCGCGTAGAGCGTCCAGTTCGACAGCTCGTAGTGATGCAGGATCGGCGCGAAGGGATGCCCCTCGTAGGTCTCGAGGACCTCCGCGGCCTGTGTTGCGCCCGCGGCGCGCCGCAGGCCACCGCCGACGTCGAAGAGCAGCTCGCGCAACTGCTCGAAGGCGACGGCCGGAGCGCGCGCGATGCGCTGCAGCAGCGCATCGACCGCACCCTCGCTCAGTCCCGCCTGGGCTGCCACCTCGGCCATCGCCGGCACCTGGGTCTCCAGCATGCGCGCGTCCGGGGCGAGCGTGAGCAGCTGTCCGATCAAGTACACATCGAAGGCGCTGGCGATCGCTTCGCCAAAGAGCAGCCCCGCGGCGGTCGCGCCCGCTTGCCCCAGCTCGCGATGGGCAACGTGGTGCCAGGCCCGGTGCGCCACCACGTCGGCGGGCACGCTCGCATCCTCGAGCACGTCGTCCTGCTGACCGGGCTGCCAGAAGGTGAGGTTGAGCAGCAGCGTGTGGTCCCAGCGGGCCAACGGGCCCTCCGGCATCACCAGGTACTCCGCGCCGTCCTCGAGCAACGCCGCCTTGAGGCGCGCGTAGCAGGCGATGCCGTCGAAGCTGTGCTCGTCGGTGATCGTCAGCTGGTCGAGCCTGAGACGCGTGAGCATGCCGGGACCCTACCCGGTACGTCCGGATCGGCCAACTGACGCAGCCCAGGCTCCGGGGTAGGCTGCGCGGCGCACCCCCCCGGGAGGACCGCCCATGACCACACGCATGCCCGCCGTCAGCCTCGCAGCCGTCCCCGGCCGCCGCGCCGCCACCCTCGAGCTGGGCCAGGAGCTGGAGCGCCGGGGGTTCGCCGGCATCTACGGCCCGAGCATGGCCGACAGCCTGGCGCTGCGCGCGGCCCTCGCCCTCAAGACCGAGCGGATTGCACTGAGTACGACCATCACGCCGATCTACAGCCGCACGGCGGGCGATCTCGCCCACACCGCGGCCGGCCTGACGACGCCGATCCTGGTGCCCGCCTCGGCCCACGGCAACCAGATGAAGGCCTTCGAGGAGCTCTTCGCGACCTTCAGCTAGGGCCCACCGCATCTCGCCATGGAGCAGGAGCGCCACCCGACACTGCAGGTTCTGGCGATCGGTCCCGTGCGGATCTTCGCCACGGCCCAGCTGTGCTCGTCGCTCGGCTACTCCCTGCTGCGTGCCACGGTCGCCTGGCACATCTGGAAGGTCACCGGCTCCTACGCCCTGCTCGGCACGCTGGGCCTGGTCGAGTTCCTGCCGGTGATCCCGGTCTCGCTCTACGGGGGCGCGCTGGCGGACACCGCCGACCGGCGCAACATCGTCGTCATCACGCTCGCCTGCTCGGCCCTGCTCACCGGCGTGCTGGCGACCGCCGCGGGCAGCGGCGAGGGCGAGCTCGCGGCCATCCTCGGCACCGCCTTCCTGCTCGCAATCACCTCGTCGCTGCAGCGACCGGCCGGCAGCGCGCTGCTGCCCGTGCTGGTACCTGCCGAGCTCTTCCCGTCGGCCACGGTGATCCACGCCAACGTGCGCAACGCCGGCCTCGTCAGTGGCCCGGTGCTGATGGGCTTCGCCACCCGCGCCTGGGGCATCGCCGCCGCGTACTGGATCTGCCTCGGCCTGCTCGCCACCGCGGCGCTGCTGACCACGCGGCTGCCGAGCGCCCTCGCGGACGGGCCGCGCCAGCCCGTGAGCTGGGCGGCCATCGGTGAGGGCATCGCCTTCGTGCGGAATCAACCCGTGATCCTCGGCTCGATGGTGCTCGACATGTTCGCGGTGATCTTCGCGGGCGCGACGGCGCTGCTGCCGGTCTTCGCCGACGAGATCCTGGGCGTGGGCGAGCTGGGCTACGGGCTGCTGAGCGCCTCGATGCAGATCGGCACGTTGCTGATGGCGGCGGTGCTGCTCGTGCTTCCACCGCTGGTGCGCCCGGGGCGAGCGCTGCTGTGGGCCGTGCTCTTCTTCGGCCTCTCCACCGTGGTCTTCGGGCTCTCGCGCACCTTCGCGATCTCGGTCGCGGCCTTCATCGTCGCGGGCATGGCCGATCAGCTGAGCATGACCGCGCGCTCGATCATCCTCCAGCTCTCCACCCCGGACGCGCTGCGCGGTCGGGTGAGCTCGGTGAACATGATCTTCATCGGCGCCAGCAACGAGCTCGGCGCCGCCGAGTCCGGCTACCTCGCGGCCTTCACCAGCGCCACCTTCTCGGTCGTCTTCGGCGGCTTCGCCTGCCTCGGCGTCCTCGCTGCCACCACCGTCGGCGTCCCTTCACTGCGCCGCTACCGCGTCGGCGACGAAAGCGGCGCCCTGCCATCGCGCGAAGGGTCGTAGCGACGACCGACGGAAAGAGAACGCCCCGGGCTCTGGGTAGCCCGGGGCGTGGTTTCGAGCGAAAGGGAGGGGCTGTCAGGCTTCCTCGCTCGCGTTGTCCTCGGTCTCCGCCGACCGTTCTTCGCCTGCGCCGCCATGGCCGGGACGCTCGCCTCCAAAGGGACGGGGCTCGCGGTGCCCGTGTCGATGGGGAAAGCGCGGCCCGTCCTCGCAGCGCTGGGCGATCCGCTCGCAGGGACGCTCGCGCGCGCCCTCGTCTTCGCACATGGCGAGGTGCTCCTCACACATGGCGGCGAAGGCGTCCTCGAGCGCCGAGCGCACGCACTCGCGCACCTCCTCGCGGCAGGTGCTCCCTTCGGCGTCCTCGCCCGCGTCCATGCCGTCCTCGTCGGCGCAGCTCGCTCGAAGCTCGCGACAGTCGTCGAGCGCAGCGTCCTCACCGAAGTTCTGGAGCAAGCGCCGGTGGTGGTGATGACGCCGGCGATGATCGCGGCGATCGCGATCGGCCAGCTCCTCGACGGCGCCGTCCGCTTCCTCGTCCTCGAGCGCCACGATCGTCTGCTCAACCTCGAGGGCAGCGTCCTCGAAGGGATCGTCCGTGGCGGCAGTGCAGCCGATGGTCGGAGCTGCGAACGCAAGTGTAGTGATGGCAACAAGGTACTTCATGCAATCCTCCTGGATGGTTGGCGCAGGGGAGCGAGCCTCACGGTTATCACACGACGATTGCTGCCCTCGCGTGGCGCGCGGCTCGCTCGCGCTTCACCCATACGACGAGGCCCGGTCCGCCCGGGTTCCCGACGGCTGAAAGAAAGTGCGCGCCGGAGACACCGGCCCACAGGCTACGAAGGTACTCCAGCAGATCGGCGCGCTGCTCGGCGAAGAGCGCTGCGCCATACGAGTCCACCGTTGCCCATCGGCGCGCGATCAGAACACCGCGCCCAGCTCCAGCTCACCCACGTGCCGCACGTAGTTGAGGTTGCCATAGTCGAGCTCGTGTCCGTCGCCCGCGGTGGTGTCGATGTTGCTGCTGCCGATCGTGAGGTCGTAGCCGACGTAGAGCTCGAAGGGCCCACCGAGCGCGAAGCTCAGCCCCGTGCTCACGCCCGTGCGCCGGTCGCGCTGCGTGCGCTCGTGCAGAATGCCGGTGCGACCATCGAGCGTGATCACGTCGAGCCGTGACGCAGCGCTGTGCAGGCGCCACTCGGCGCGTCCCCGCAGGCCCGCGCGCACGCTGGGCGCGAGCTGATAGGACGACCACAGCGACAGAGCCGGGCCTCGGTAGCTGAGCGGAATGTCGTAGATGCTCTGGCACGCCACGCACAGCTCTTCCGGTTCCGTGATCACGTGCTGCGTGCCGAGGCCCTCGGCGCGATAGCGCGCACCCAAACCCGCGCGCAGGCGTCCGCTGTGTACGCTCTGGTCGATCGAGATCTCAGAGCGCGTGCCCGCGAGGAAGGTGAAGGCCTCGTCCGCTTCGCGGGTCCACAGCAGCGTCCCGCGCACGGTCGTCTCCCAACGTTGGCCGTAGTCGAACGTGAGCCACGCGTCGGTGCCGAGTGTCCACGTCAGCGGATCGAGGTCCGACAGGCCCGCGAGCGAGAGCAGCGCGCGCCCCGAGAGGCCGTAGCGCACGAGCGCGGAGGCGCCGTGCTCGACGCCCAGCTCGAGCGTGTGATCCTGGGAGTTGAAGAGGTCGAGCTCGCCCTCCAGGTAGGCGAGCTGGTCGAGGCTGTACTCCGCGAGCAGGAAGGTGCGATCGGAGAGCGAGGCGCCATAGCCCACCTCGCCGCTCGCGGTCAGGTACGGGCTGCCCTGCTCGGCCTGGACGAAGCTCAAGGGCGCCGAGGCATCGCCCAACCCGGACTGGGCGGCGTTGCTGTCGAACCCGCCGCCCACGGCGACCGAGCTGCCCCAGCCACGCCCCACGCTGCGCAGGCCGCCCGCCAGCGCGTCGAGGTAGGCGACCGCGTTGGCATCTCGGATCGCGTCGAGACCACGACCGCGCGCTCGCCGGAAATGCTGGATCGACTCCCGCTCCTGCCCCGCGCGGTAGGCGTCCACCGCCGCGTCGTAGTCGGCCCCCGCGACAGCCGCGGCATCCTGCTGCTCGAGACCATCGGCCTGGGGTAGCTCCTCGGTGGGTGGACGCAGCTCGGCGGCGAGCTCCTCACGTGCGTCGGCCAGGCTGCCATCCCCGTCCAGCGCCTGCGCGCGACGCAGGTAGGCGCGCGCCCGCTCCTTCGCGCCTTGCTCCAGCGCGGCGAAGCCGGCGTTGACCAGGGCGAGAACGGCCAGCGGAGGCTCTCCCTTGCCGACGTGTCCGAAGCCGTCTTCCGCCTCGTCGAAGCGCCCCATCTCGAAGTGGCAGGAAGCGCGGTTGAACGCGACGATGGCGCGCGCCGGGTCGTCGCTGCGCATCAATCGCAGGGCGCGGCCGAACTGGGCGAGCGCGAGCTCGAGCTCGCCGGCCTCGTAGTCGATCAGGCCCAGCACGGTCCAACCGTCGGCATCGTCGCCCCGCACCGCGACGTACGCGGTGGCGATCCGCCGCGCCTCCGCGTGATCCCCGCGGGCGAGCGCCTCACGCGCACGGTCGAGGGCATTGTCCCCGGCAACCTCCTGGTCCCCGGTCGGCTCCTGCGCACGCGCTACGCTCGTCGACGCCAACATGACCGCGAGCACCAGCGCGAACAGCAGCACTGGGGACACCCCTAGAAGCGGTCGAGAGGCCGCTTCTAGCGCCTGGCGCCGGAGTGGTGCCGCGAGGGACTGAAGTTCATCGGCCCCGGCGAGCGCGAGCCACGCAACCCGCGCAGGTCGCGACGACGCTCGCGCCGCACCTCGCGCGCGTCGCGGTCGCGCTTGCTCGGCCGCGCCTGCGTGGTCTCGCCCTTGAGGCGCTCGTGCTGGTGCGGCTTGATCTGCCGCGGCTTCTTGGGTCGCGCCTGAGTGACTTCCTTGCCGCCCTTGCGCTGGGCACCGGCACGCTGGGCGGCTTCCGGCCGCGCACGCTTGGGGCCGTCGACCTTCGCGCCGGTGCGCTTGCCGCGCAGCCGGCTGACGATGTCGTTCATGTCGCGCAGGTCGCGCTTGGGATCGATCACCGAGACGGTGGCGCGCACGCGAACACGCTGGCGCTTGGGCGCATCGGGCTTGACCGCATCCTTGCGCTCGGCACGCGGCGTGCGCTCCTGCTTCGCCTTCGGCGGCGTCGGCGCGTCGCGCTTCACCGCAGCCGGCTTCACGGCGGGCGGCGTGGCCGCCGCCTCTTGGGCCGCGGCACCGGAGACGCAGACTCCGAGCAGCAACAAGCACGTGGCCCATGTCGGCGCTCGCATCATACCGCCTCCCGGACCTCCAGGACGACCTCGTGCACGACGACCTCGCCATCGATGGTCGCCGTCGCGGTCACGCGGTGCACACCGGCCTTCTGTCCGACGATCGCGACCGGCACTTCGTTGTCGCCCGCATCGAGCGGCGCCGCCCAGTGGAAGGAACGCTCGGACAGTGCCTCGCCCTCGCTGAAGAACGCGAGCCCCTCGGGCAACAGAATGCTGAACTCCGCCTCGTCGACCTCGCGCTCAACCGCGAAGTTGAGCTGAACCATCGCGACCTGTCCCGCCGGCACGACGAAGACCTCGGCGTGTGCCTCGGCCGCCGCCGGCTCGCACTCCGGTGTATCCACCGCGGCCAGCGACGGCTGCGACAGCTGCTGTGGTGCCACCGCAGCAGGCGCGGCCTCGCCCGGCGTGCCGCCCAGCGTACTCATCAGCAGGAAGGCGGCGACACCCGCGGTGCTACCGCACAACGTGCCGGTCACCCACGGACGATCGCCGAGCCACGTGCTCAGCCGCGGCCACAGCCCCACCGGACGCGGCGGACCGGCCTCGACCAGGTGCCGATGTAGGCGCGCAGCGAAGTCGTCGTCGGCGCTCGGCTCCTCGCGCAGCTGCGCCAACAGCTGACTGACTTCCTGGTCCTGCTCCTCTGGCCGGGTCATGGGCTCGAGCTCCGATGTTGGACGAGGTCGGTGCCGCTTTCGTTCCCCGCAGCGGGTACCAGACCCTGCCCCTCGAGGATGCCCCGAAGCTGTCTTCTTCCCCGAGAAAGGCGCGATTTGATCGTGCCCACGGCCACCCCCTCCACGGCCGCGACCTCCTCCTGGGAGAATCCTTCCACGTCGAAGAGCACGATCGCGGTGCGGTATTCCACAGGGAGCGCCTGTAGGGCACCCCACAGCTGTGCAGAGAGCTCACGCCGCGCGAGGCTCACGTCCGGCCGGCCCTGTTCGTGGGCTGGCAGCTCGAGCTCGGGACCGATCGGCTGGCTGCGGGCGGCGCGCTTGCCGTGGGCGCTGCGCGTGTAGTCGATGAAGGCGTTGCGGACAATCCGGAACAACCAGGTCGAGAACGTCGCCTGAAAACGGTAGCTGCGGATCGAGACGTAGGCCTTGAGCAGGGCGTCCTGGGCCAGATCATCCGCCTCGGCCTGGTTGCGGCAGATCGAACGCGCAAAGCGGCGGACCCGCGGCAACTCATCGCCGATCAGGCGCTCGAAGGCCGCGACATCACCCTCCTTTGCCCGCTCGATGAGCGCGCTTTGCTCCGCCACCTGGGGCACAGACCTGTGGGACGAGGGGGCCATGGGAATCGTTCCCCAGCCCCGAGCATACCC
>JAPPOT010000465.1:228-9783 GCA_028817855.1 Myxococcales bacterium | reverse complement strand
CCCCGAAGGCCGCCCGATTGCCTCTGACGCAATGACCGGCACGGCCACCGCGTCATCCGGCACCACTCCGACTCCGAGACCGAGACCGAGACCGAGACCGATCCCGCCACTGACCACCATCGCGCGGCCAGCACGGACTAACCCGACAGGTCAGACACCGCCCGCGCCACCCGCGACGCCAACTGCACGCCGTTCGAGATCACCGATCTTGAATCATGATCAAACTCGCCCGTCACCACCCATCGTGAACGTTTCCGCACGCAGACCTGGACCGTGGGCCAGGGCACAGAGCACAGAAGCGTCACACATGTGGGCTTGCGAGATCACCTCGGCGGTTGCGATCCTCGCGGGCCGCACGCAACGACCGATCGCCGCGACCTGCCGGCGGTCAACAAGAGGGGGAGAATGGGGCTACTCGATTCGATCAAGAAGGCGACTGGTGTCGGCCTCACGCCGGAGGAGCACTACGGGCGCGCATATGAGAAGGGCGTGTTGCTGGGGCCGTCCAAGTTTCGCGATGCGGTCGGCATGTTCGAGACGGCTGCGGAAAAGGCGCGCGAGGAGGGCAACGGGATGCTCGCCGCGCGCGCTGAGGCCAACGCGCATCTCTATGGCTACTGGTCGACCGGCGACGTGAACCACCTGGCGGCGCTGCGGCCGGTGCTCGACCAGTTGCAGGAGATCGAAATCCGCGGCTCCGCCTCCGAGATGCTCCCTGCCGCGCCCCTGGTGGCCGAGATCGACGGCCGCCTGGCGGAGCAGGAGCTGGACACGCTGGACGTGAATGACCACGACAGCCGCCAGAGCGGGCACATGCGCGCGTCGGAGTGCTTCAAGCAGCACCCCGACTGGGACCTGGTCACCTACAAGATGCACTTCGACGAGGACAGCCACCTCGGCAAGGCCCAGGAGCGCTTCTTCTACCACCTGGGCATGGCGGCCTGGCACGACGCCCTGACTAAGGTCTACGCCGACCCCGAGGCTGCGGCCCAGGAGATGAGCCGCGCCCTGACCTCCTTCCAGCAATGCCGCGACGAGCGCCAGACCGAGGGCGCCAAGGCCTGGCTGACGCGCTGTCGCCAGCGCCGCACCTGCTGGTTCTGCCATCGCGAGATGCAGGGCGCCGGCATCCACTTTCGCACCTTCGACGCCATGATCAGCGGCTACTCCAAGGACCGCGTGCATCAGCTCGGACAGGACGTCTCGTCGATCGAGGATGGCGCGGTCGTGCTCTGCCAGCCCTGCGGCACCGCCCTGGAGCGAGCCGCAGACCGCATCGCGAGCGTGCGGGCCGACGAGGTCCGTCGCAAGCTGGAGGGCGACATCGACGAGCTCCAGGGCGTGGTCGGACGGCTGGTCGAGGAGGTCCGCAGCCTGAGAACCCGCATGGCGGCGAGGAGCTGAGATGAGTCTGACCACCAGCCAGGTTCGGTGCCCGTTCTGCAACGGCGCACACGCCGCCAACGCCGCCGGCAGCTACGAGTGCGAGTATTGTCTGCAGCCCTTCACGGTGCAGGACGCGCAGAAGGAGGAGAGCCGCCTGACCGCCGAGATCGAGGCCTGGCTCCAGCAACGCGTCGGGGCCTCCGGCGTCTCGGGCGGCACCGTGGATGCCTCGAGTCGCTCCTACATCTTTCAGAACAAGATGTTGCCGGACATCCGCCGCGACGTGGACCGCGCGCTCGAGGTCCTCGGCGACCACGCCCAGCACCCGCTGGTCGAGCTCCCGGTGGGCGCGCCGAGCAACGGCAGCAGCAACCCCCTGCTCGCCCGCCGGCCCGAGGTGATGCGCTTCAAGGACCTGCAGGCGCGGCTGTCGAGCGAGCAGGTCACCTCCTTCGCCATGAGCCCGGAGGATCAGTCGGCGGTGCACTCGATGGACCGGCGCATCGCCGACGCCATGCACCTGTCGAACGTGGTCGAGGCCTGCAGCGGCGGCGCCACTCATGGCTTCGCCGCCGCGCGCCGCAACCTGGGCGTGCTGGCCGAGGACATCGCCGAGCAGCTGCCCGCCCAGACCCAGGCCGACCCGGCCCACGGCGCCTTCCAGGCCGCCATGCTCGAGCGCTTCCGGGCCCTGTCCGATCTGTGCGAGGTCTACGAGGCGGTCACCTCCCCCAACGCCATCTCCGGCGCCAGCCTGATGGACCGCCTGCAGGGACTGCACGATCGCCTGCTCGAGGCGCGCGGCCAGGTCGAGGGCAGCGGCCACTCGCCCGCCGAGACCTTCCCGCACATGCTCGGCATCCAGCGCGAGGCCGAGGGCTGCAGTGACGTGCGGCGCTGGCTGCACGCCTACGACGCCATCGCGGGCCGCTCCGGCGTGGCCTTCGCCGGCTTCGTCTCGGAGATGGAGGCGCTCTTCGCCGCCGAGGGCGCCCACACCATGAGCGAGATGGTCGACGCCTGTGTGGACGTGGTGCGCGCCGCCCGCGGTGAGATCGCGGTGGGCGTCATCGACGACTTCTCCTGGGTCGGCGAGTGGGTCGAGCGCACGCGCGAGAAGCGAACCCTGGGCCTGTTCGGGGCCGAAGAGTCGGCCGACCAGGTCGACGAGTTCTTCCTGCCGGTCTGGGTCGCCGACGTGAGCTTCTCGAAGAGCTCGGGTGCGGTCTTCAAGGAGGGCGTCGAGAGCAGCCGCGTCGCCCTCGTGGACGCCTGCGGACCGACCTCCCAGAAGGCCGTGATTCTGGAAGAGCAGTCGCCCGTCGCCAACGCGCTCACCGCCGAGCGCCAGCTGGCGGGCCGCGCCACCGCCCTGCCGCGCGGCACACCCGGCGCGGCCGAGGCCGCCTTCAAGGCCGCCGCCGCGGCCTCGCCCACCCTGCTCAACCCCAAGCTCAAGGTGCAGGGCATCCGCTTCGTAGCCGCCGCCGTCGCCACCCTGAGCTCCAAAAAGGGCTCGCGCCAGGTGGCGGCCTGAATGAACGGCACGGTGCCGATCGACGCGGGCGTCGCGCACCAGCTCGAGGCGGCCAACCAGTTGCGTAGAAGGTTCGGCTAGGAGGACGCGATGGGACTCATTCGCAAGTTGATGGATCTCGGCATCAAGGCCGAGGAGGTGGTCGAGCAGGTCGGCATTCGGGCAGGCTCCGTGCCGATCCAGTGGGAGGCGGGCGCCGACCCGGAGAGCCTCATCCACCGGTTGCCGCGCGATCCACGCGAGCGGGCCAACCGCCTGGCCAAGGCCCAGAACATCATCGTCAACGAGGGCGAGAACGCCCTGGTGCTGCGCGACGGCAAGGCCGAGGGGGCGCTCGAGCCAGGCTTCTACGGCTTCGATCGCCAGCGCTTCATCGCCAACCTCGACGTCATCTGGATGAAGACCGGCCAGCGTGACGTGAAGTGGGGCATCGGCAACATCACCTCCCAGGATGGCATCCAGGTCTCGGCCAACGGCATGCTCTACGTGCGCGTGGTCGAGCCCATGGCCTTCAACAACGAGGTGCTCCAGGGCGCGCTGATCTTTCCGATGGTGGAGTTCCAGCGTTTCCTGATGCCGCGCATCCAGGGCGTGCTGCGCTCGACCATCAGTCAGTGGGCGGCCCTCGACCTGCAGTCCCAGCGCGATGCCTTCAGTCAGGCGATCACCAGCAACCTGGGGCGCATCTTCGGCGAGATGGGCATCGAGATCGTGGACCTGGAGGTGATCGAGATCGGCCTGCCCGCCGAGTTCAAGGCGGCCATCGCCCAGACCACGCTCAACCAGCACACCGGCAACGCCGCGGTCGTGGCCGCCACCCACGAGGCGCAGATCGCCCAGATCGAGGCGATGGCCGAGGCCAACCGCATGCTCGCCGAGGGCAGCGCCCAGGCGCAGGTCTTCGCCCAGCTGCAGGCCCAGGGCATCGATCCGATGAAGCTCAAGATGCTCGACGCCCTGCAGACGATGGCGGAGACACCGTCCGAGGGGGGCGCGCTCATCAGCGGTGACGTGGCCAAGGCGCAGCTCTTCGGCAGCCTCGCCGCCAACACGCTCACCGGCGGGGCAGCCGTACCGGGGGTCGCGCCACCCCAGCCGCCCGCCCAGCTCCCGGCGGCCCCACCTCAGGCACCCGGCACGGCGCCCCAGCCCGGCGTCGCACAGCCCGCGCCCGCAGCGGCTGGACCTGCGCCCGCCGAGCAGCCCGCCCCGGCCGCGGCCCCAGCCGCCACACCGGCAGGCGGGGGAGCCTCCGCCGAGGACATCGCCGCGCTCGAGAAGAGCATGGATGGCCTGGTCGAGCGCCTGGCCGCCGGCGAGATCAGTGAAGACCTCTTCAACAAGCTTTCCGCGCGCATCGAGGCTAAGCTCGCAGCGGCCAAGGGGGGCTGAGCGGGCGCACCGGCGCCGGGGGGAGCTGCCATGTGGACGCGTACAAAGCGAGTCGTCTGGGCTGCGAGCTGCTGCACGGTATTGATGTGGACCTGGCTCGCCCACGCCCAGGCTGAGGCCCTGGGGTCGGGCCAGGCCGTCGAGGCGATGGGCGTGGCCAAGCAGGCGATCGCGCTGGCCGGGCCGCTCGGCATCGATCCGCTGCTGGCCATCGCCCTGTTCGGCGTCGCCGGCGCGATGGATCTGTGGACGCCGCCTCCGGGCCTCGGCTTCATGACCGAGACGTGGGTGTGGCTGACGGTCGGTGGGCTGGCTGCCTTCCTGAAGCTCGGACGCAGCTTCAAGCTGACCAAGCCGGTCGCAGAGGCCCTCGGGGTCGTCGAGTCGGTCGGCGGGCTCGGCTTCCTGATGGTGGGGATGGGCTCGGTGGTCACCCAAACCGCAAAGGTCGCCAGCGCGGGAGTGATCGATGGGAGCCTGCTGCTGATCGCGGGCGTGTGCACGGTCGCCTCGCTGATGATCCTGCGCACCGCCCTGGACATCCTGATCTGGCTGTCACCGTTTCCGCTGGTCGATCTCTTCTTCCAGATCGTCAAGGGTGTGACCGTGGCCGGGCTGGTGCTGCTCGCTGTCTTCCTGCCCAGCGTCGCGATCGTCATCAACCTGTTGATCCTCTTCATCACCGCGCTGCTGGTGCGCTGGGCGACGCGCATCGCGCGCTGGGGCCTGGTGGTGATCTACGACATGACGATCGGGCGCTTCTCGCGCGACGACCAGCTGCCGTACCCGCAGGGCCCCGACGGGCCGATCGGGCCCTTCTACGTCTTCGTGCTCGACGCCGGTGGTCTGCCCAAGCGCACGTCGGCCCAGCTCGAGATCGTCGACGGCGTGTGCAAGCTCCTCAAGGAGCGAGCGCTGCGCGCGCCGATCGAGGTCGAGCTCGGCCGCGCGAGCAACGGCATCTACGCCCGCACCTGGACCGGCACCCTGGTCCAGCTCGAGGCCGGCCGCGTCCTGCTGCCACCCCGCTACTCCAACATGATCGAGGCTCTGGTCGAAGACACCGGCGCCGAGCTCAAGCGCGACGGCTCGCCCGTGGTCTTCGTGCGCGGCCTGCTCAACCTCGACCCCGCGTGAGTCGCCGCGCTTCCCCTGGCTTTCAGCGCGGCGGGCTCGCGGCCAACACCAGGCTCGTCACGGCATCGCTGGCTCTCGGTATCGGCGTCAGCGCTTGCCACTCGAGCGCGGCGGCGTCGAGGGTGGGGCCGCCGGGCCCGGTGCCGAGCAGAATCACGTCCGACCCCGCCACGTGCGACTGAATCTCCGGCGGCCAGGCCGCCGTGAGCTCCTCCATCGCTTGCGCGGACGCCGCGTCGGCAAAGCGCAGGCGCCAGATGGCAACCGGGCTGTCGGTGTCGGCGTCGTGGTACAGCGACAGGATATCGCCCTCGAGGTCCTGCAGCACGCTCCAGCTCAGGTCGACCCGCGGCGCCTCGCGGAAGCGCTGGATCGAGGCATCGACCAGCCAGGCGCCGAGCCTCAGCACGGCGACCGGCGCGAAGCGCTGCGCCAACATCGGGCTGGCCTCGTCGCTCGCGACCAGCGCCGGAGCGCCGCTGGCGCTCAGCTCCGCCCCAAACCCGCCGGTGATGGCACGCGTGGAGATCGGCGGGTTCGCATAGAGCGCCTCGATCGCCGCGTTGCCGCCCTGCTGCCAGGCTTCGACCACGTAGGCGTAGCCGTAGGGATAGGGCAGGTAGCGGTCCGCCAGGGAGTAGGGGGCGTCGACGGACACGAAGGTCGCGACCATCGACATCCGGAAGTCCTCCAGCAGCGCCTCCCAGTCCATCTCGGCTGGATCCTCGCCGGCCGCATCCAGCCAGGCCAGCTGCGCGAAGAGCTGGGCCTCGCCCTCGACCACGGCGCGCGCCGCGAGCCATGCGTCGACCGACCCGGCGCGCCCGTAGAGCGCCGCGAGCCCGGTACGTTGATCGCGCGCGGCGTGGACCAGCTCGTGGACATAGGTCTTGAACGTCTGTTCGTCGGGAGCTGACACGCCTGCGTCCGTTGACTCTCCGCCCGCACCCCCGGCGTCGCCGTCCTCAACCGTTCCGCCGGGCTCGACGTCGACCACGATGATCCGACCCTGCATCACGTCGTAGAACGCGGGGACCGAAACCGCGTAGGCCTCCGTGGCGAGCTCGGCGGAGTATTGCTCCGGCACCAGCCGAAAGAGCGCCAGCGCATCGAGCTGCTGCTGCACGAGGCGCATCTGCTCCGCCGTGGGTGCCTCCGGTGTGAAGAACTCGACGGCCTCGTCCGGCTCCCAGCTCTGCACCACCGGCACGCCCGGGTCGTGCCCGGTCATACAAGCGATTCCATCCGCGAGGTTCGACAGACAGTCCAGCTCACTCAGGTCACAGGTCTCGAACGCCGCCTCACAGGCGACATCGTCTTCGTCTTCACCTCCGCAGCCGGACGCCACGACGACCGCCAACGCGAGCGCGCACGCGGCCCTCGCCAGGCCATGGGCCCTCGCCACCATCATGCGAAGACAAGTACCCACCGGCCGATTGCCGCGCAACACTCCAAGCGGGCTGGCCGGGCTACGCGCCCAGTCGCTCCCGCAGGCACGCGGGGACCCGGCCCTCGAGCCGCTGCCGCCCGCGGCGTGGCAACTTCACCGGCGGTCCAGCGGGCAAACCAGAAGAAAGTGCTCGATCGGGTGAGCCATTCTGCCCCGTCTGGGGCACGATCCTGGCATGACGATTGGGCGACAGGGCGTGCGCGCCGCCTGGCCGAGCCTCGTGCTGGTCCTGTGCGCTGGCCTGGCCGCGGGCGGGTGCTCCGCGGACAGTGCCAGCGCGGGCAGCCGTGACCGCGCCGCCGCTGCGCAGGCCGAGGGCGCGGGCGGTGCCGTCGATTCCGGTTCCGACCCGACCGACACCCCGCCGCCCACCGACGACACCGGCTTTGGCAACGCCGAGGCCGGAGCGCCCGCCCCGCCGACCACGACGATCAACCCCGGCGGCAACGACTGCGCGCCGGGGCACTACCTCGGGCTGCTCGAGGGCGACTACTTCTCGCAGGCGTGGGGCAACGGCACCGCCTCGATCCCGTTCGCCACCACCGAGGTGATGGAGCAGCCCGGGCTCGAGTTCTGGCTCGAGCGCACCGAGCGCGAGTGCACCGACGCCGAGTTCTGCGCCGACTTCGAGATCCGCGGCGGCAAGCTGCGCGGCTGGGCCATGGTCAGCGACCAGACCGATCCCGCCGCGCCATCCGCGGCCGGCGTACAGGCGCGCTTCGAGATGGAGCTCGCGGGCGAGCTCGACTGCCGCACCGGCGAGCTGCGCGGCATGCTCCTCAACGGCTGCTACGACATCCTTGGCACCCTCTACCGCATGGAGGGCGACATCGAAGCCAGCTACGACAAGGCCGCCGACGCCTTCGTGATGGGCTCGTGGGACTTGGTCGAGATGCCGCTGCCGAACCTCCCGGTCGCGCCCGACCCGAACATCGGCGGCACCGGCAGCTGGAACGCCATGCTCGCCGACGACGGCAGCAGCCCGATTGCCGAGGGCGACGGCCTGTGCGACAAGGTCAGCGGCTTCGACACCCAGCTGTAGGCCAAGCTAGCAGCCGCCGGGCGCCGGAGCGCCGCGGACGGCGGTGGCGTCAGCGGGGGTGGCCCCGTCGAGCAGGCGGTTGAAGTCTGCCGCGACGCGCTCGCAAGCCTCGCGGGTGCGGAACCAGCCGGAGGTCGCGCTGCGGCTCACGGCGTGGGGAGGGACCAGGCGCTCGGGGTAGAAGGCGACGGGAACCGGGACGACGCGAATCTCCTCCTCGCCGATCTCGACCACCTGGTAGCTGGGCGGGCCCCCGCAACGAAAGTGTATCTCCGATCGATGCCCGGACGGGTGCGTGACGAACGAGCGGGACCAGATCGAAAAGAAGCGCGCTCCCTTCTCGTGGAGGATCCAGTCGGCAGCTTCGTAGACGCGTCCCTCCGAATCGGTGTGCGGCGGATGCTCGAGCACCGGCCCATCCGGTCCGCGCGCGACGTCGATTGCGCGGCACGTGACGCGGTCACCGCCGCCGAGCCGGTAGAGGCGCCGGGTCCGACGCAGCGTCCGGGCGAGTCGCTGCTGCAGGTCAATCTCGTCCAACACGAAGAGGTCCTCCTCGAGCGCTTCCGGCTTCTTCCAGTGGACGACTCGCTCGCCGCAGTCGACCGGCGCGATGCGCGCAACCGGATCGGAGTGGTAGCCGCGGATCTCGAATGCGCCACGCCGCTGCGCCAACCGCGTTCGCCCCGCGTCCCGTTCCAGCACCCGGTGCCACCCGCAGCGGGTCCGAAAGGCGTGGATGCCCCGCTCCGCCGCGAGCTCGATGGCGCCAATGTATGCGCGCTCGTGGGCGGCGACGGGGGGCGGTGGCAGTGCGGCCACCGGGCGGGTGGTCAAGCTCGCCATCGGCACCCATGCGCGCGTCGGCTCGAACTCGCCCGGAACCGCGAGCGTGAGCAGCGTCCAGTTGCCGGCCTCGCGCAGTGCGACGCCCTCGGCGCCAGGGTGCAAGATCAGCACGTCCGCGTGCCCGCGGCTCGAGAGCAGCGCCCGCTGCGCGGCCTCGCTCAGCGCCGAGAGCTGCAGCGTGCTCGTGTCCTCCTCCATCACCACCGCCTCGGCGCGGCGCGCGACGTGAACACCGTACGGCAGGGCTCGAGCCGGCTGCAGCACCCGGGCGGGCTGCGGCGCGGGGGCGGGCGAAGGGGCTCGCGGCGCGGCGGCGCGGGGCGCGCATGCACCGAGCAAGCATGAGATCAGGAGCAGGTCGCGCGCGCGCACCCCCATGGGACACCTGCGGCGAGCGCTTGTTTCCGCGATCATCCGGCCGCGTCGGTCAGCGGGTGTAGAAGAAGACATGGCTCACGGAGACGTCCTCGCCGCCGAACGGCTCGGGGAAGCGCAGTGGGTGCAGGGCGCCGCCGATGCAGCAGGCCAGCTCGGATGCCACCGATGCCGGCTGAATCATCTCGACGCCCGCGACACGACCGGCCGGGTTGATGCGCACCCGCACGCGCACCCACTGCGGCAGCGGCGTTCCGGGGGGCAGGCGTCGCCTGCAGCTGCGCACGTCGCCCTCGGCACCGCGCAGGATGTCGGTGGCCAGCGCGTAGGGCATGGCGCGCGGCGGGTCGATGGACGACTCCCGCTGCCTCAGGTCCGCGCGCGCCG
>JAPPOT010000465.1:0-218 GCA_028817855.1 Myxococcales bacterium | reverse complement strand
AGCTCGATCAGCCCTCCACGGTCGGGGGCCTGCCCATCGCCGCGCCGCAGCTGCGGCGCGATCGGCTGCAGCCATGCGGAGAGCGCCGGGTCCGCGGGCGCTGCGCTGGCGGCTCCACCGGCGAGGGCGCGCCGCACGAGCACGCTCGAGCGGTCGGCGTCGAACGTGATGAAGACCGCGCGCGGAGCGGCCGGGTTCGCGGGCCGCGCTGCCAGGTC
>JAPPOT010000565.1 GCA_028817855.1 Myxococcales bacterium | reverse complement strand
CCCAAATCCTCGACGTAGCTCCGCTACGCCTCCGGTGTTGGGCTCCGGGCGCGCTCGCTCCTGAACGGACCTTCGAACGATTTCAGGCCGCGGTTCGGCCTCGGCCACCAGCAACGCCGTTCGACTGAATGAGAGGATGCGGATGAGAGGAATCGTGATGGCTGCGGTCGCACTGGTGTGCTTCCCGACGCTGGCGTGGGCACAGGAGCAGGGGGCGACGCCGATGGATGACAGTGGGGGGGCCTATCCGGTGGACCTGCTGTGGACGGTGGTGGCGGCGATCCTGGTCTTCTTCATGCAGGCGGGGTTCACGCTGGTGGAGGCGGGCTTCACGCGCGCCAAGAACACCGTCAACATCGTGATGAAGAACCTGATGGACTTCTCCGTCGGGTCGCTCGCCTTCTGGCTGGTCGGCTTCGGCCTGATGTTCGGCGTCAGCAACGGCTTCGCGGGCACGACCGGCTTCCTGCTGTCCGGCGTGCCCAACGAGCCCTTCACCTACGCCTTCTTGCTCTTCCAGACCGTCTTCTGCGCCACCGCCGCGACGATCGTCTCAGGCGCCATGGCCGAGCGCACGCGCTTCGTCGCCTACCTGAGCTACAGCGTGCTGATCTCGGCCCTCATCTATCCCGTCTTCGGCAGCTGGGCCTGGGGCAGTCTCTTTGCAGGCGGCGGCTGGCTCGAGGCGCCCGAGGGCGGGCTGCTCGCGCGCCTCGGGTTGCCGCCCTTCATCGACTTCGCCGGCTCCACGGTGGTGCACAGCGTGGGCGGCTGGGCCGCGCTCGCCGGTGCGATCGTGATCGGCCCGCGCCTGGGCCGCTTCGACGAGGAGGGGCGCACCCGGCCCATCCTCGGCCACAACATGGCCCTGTCGGCGGCCGGGGTGTTCATCCTCTGGATGGGCTGGTTCGGCTTCAACGCCGGCAGCACGACGGGCGTCACGGGCGGCGGCGGCGACCTGCACGGCGGCGTCGGCAACGCCCTGGCGCTGATCGCGGTCAACACCAACCTGAGCGCCTGCGCCGGGGCGGTGGCCGCGATGGCCACCTCCTGGTGGAAGACCGGCAAGCCCGATGTGGGCATCTCCCTCAACGGCGCCCTTGCGGGCCTGGTGGCCGTCACCGCGCCGTGCGCCACCATCAACCCCATGGGGGCGGTCGCGATCGGCGCGGTGGCAGGGGCGATCGTGATGTTCGCCGTGCGCGCCTTCGACGCTTTGAAGATCGACGATCCGGTCGGCGCGATCAGCGTGCACGGCGTGTGCGGCGCCTGGGGCACGCTGGCGGTCGCCCTCTTCCACGTCGGCGGCTTCAGCGCGCTGCAGCTCGTCACGCAGACGATCGGTGTGCTCGCCGCCTTCCTGTGGACCTTCTCCAGCGCCTACCTGATGTTCCGCGTGCTCGATGCGCTGATCGGCCTGCGCGTCTCCGCAGAGGATGAGGAAGAGGGGCTCGACTGGACCGAGCACGGCGCCGAGGCCTACCCGGGCGAGTGGCCGACGGAGCCGGAGTACGAGCCGCTCCCGAGCGACATCCGCGAGATCGCCTGACGCTACGGGTGCGGCAGGACCTGCTTCAGGCACCCCCGCGCATCGAGGGGCTTCCGGCGCTGGCTGGGGTAGCCCAGGGAGACCTCCTCGAAGCGGACCCCGTCGAGCTCGCGGGTGCCGCGGATGTGCAGGTGCCCGTAGACCACCACGCTGGCACGAAAGCGAAGGTGCCAATCCTCCGTGCAGCGCGTGCCACACCAGATCGAGAAGCGCGGGATGCGCGGCAGCACGGCGTGGTCGCGCCGCAGTGGGAAGTGGTTGATCAGCACCATCGGATGCCCGTCCAGCGCTCGCGCGCGCTCGAGGCGCGCCTCGGTCAGCTCACAGCGCGCCTGGCACCAGGCCTCGCGACTGGGGAACGGTTCCGGGTGGAGCAGATGCTCGTCGGCACACAGGATGTCGTGCTCCATCGCCCAGCCGAGGGCCTGGGACGCGGGCACCTCGTCGGGCCGGAAGCTGTAATCGTAGAGCAGGAAGAGGGGCGCCAGGCGATGGGGTCCACCCTCCCCCTCCCAGAGCGGATACGGGTCCTCCGGCGTAAGCACCCGCCGCGCCCGGCACAGGGCGACGAGCTCATCGTACTTGGCGACGCCCCGTGCCCCGCCCTCACGCGGACGGGTCCATAGCTCGTGGTTGCCCGGCACCCAGATCAGCCGCCCGAAGCGGGGCTGCAGCACGTCCAGGGTCCAGGAGAGGTGCTCGGCGCTCTCGCCGACATCGCCGGCCAGGATCAGCCAGTCGTCGCCGTGGTCGGGCATGGCCTCGAGCAACGCGCGGTTCTGCGCAAAGCCCACATGCAAATCGCTGAGCGCCCAGAGCTTCAAGGAAGACCTCCGCGCAATCCTAGCCGATCGGGGGGGTCGGGGCCCGCGCGCAGAATACGCGGGCGCACGGGCCCTCGGCACCCTACACTCCGCGCCATGGAGCCGATCGAGCTCGAAGGTCCGCGCGTGCGCCTGATCCCGTTGGAGGCCTCCCACGCCGAGGCCCTGTTCGAGGCCGCGCGCGACACCGAGCCCTTCCGCTACATGCCGATCCCGGCGTCGATCGACAGCGCCGCGAAGATGCGTGCGCTGCTGGAGGCGATCCTCGACGGCAACACCGGACAGGTGATGACCCAGGTCGTGGAAGGCAAGCCGGTCGGCACCACGGGGTTCTGGGACTACAAGGAGCAGCACCGCTCGGTGGAAATTGGCTTCAGCTGGTTGACCCGTCGGCTGCAGGGCACCGGGGTCAACACCGAGTCCAAGCTCCTGCTGATGCGCCACGCCTTCGGCCCACTCGAGTGCATGCGCGTCGAGTTCAAGACCGACAGCCGCAACGTGCGGTCGCAAAGGGCGCTCGAGAAGCTAGGGGCCGTGCGCGAGGGCGTCCTGCGCAGTCACTACACCATGCTGGAAGGCCCGCGCCGCGACAGCGTCTACTACTCGGTGTTGCGCGAGGAGTGGCCCGACGTGGAGCGAAGCCTGGAAGCGCGGCTGCAGTCCTAGCGCGACGCGGCCGAGCTGCTCGAGCGAGTGGTCATCGACGCGCTCCTCGCAGAGCGCCCGGTGATAGGCCGCGATGGCGGCCGGCTCCAGCTGCCTGCGCTGCGGCGTCGTGAGCTTCGAGACCAGCAGCAGCCGCTGCAGATCCATCGCGCCGCTGGCGAGCTGCGACGTCTGCCAGTCGATGATGCGGGGGCCCGCTGCGGGGAAGAGCACCTGGTCCAGGTAGGAGTCCCCGTGGGCGAAGGTCAGCGGGCGCGATCGCAGATGCTCGGCGAAGCGCGCGTGGTTGTCGAGCTCGGCGACACACCTCCCCGCGGGCTGGTGGTGGTGCCACCGGCGGGGGGCACCGGGTTCACCGTAGCGGGGCTGACCGAGGGCGACAAGCCCGAGCACGTCCCCTACGTGAAGGCCGGCTACGCCGTCCTCAGCTTCAACATGCGCGGCACGCTGCCGCCGCGCGCGAAGCGGCCGCAAGCCGAGGCGGCGGCGCGGGCCTTCGTCGAGGGCGACGGTGGCCTTCAGGATGCGGTCTCCGCCCTCGACCTGACGTTCGAGGAGCTGGGCTACCAACTTCCGGCCAAGCGCGTCTTCGCGGCGGGCCACAGCTCGGCGGCGAGCCTGGTGCGCTCACTGGCGGCGCTGGAGCCGCACATCCAGGCGGTGCTCGCCTATGCGCCGGTCGCGGACTTCTCGAGCTGGATCGAGGGCAAGCCCATGTCCCAGATCGTCGGGGCTGTCGACGGCGCCCGCGAGCTCGCACACGAACAAGCGCCGATCCGGCTGGTCAGCTCGATCCGCCAGCCGGTCTTTCTCTTCCACGCGGTCGACGACCCGGTCGTCGCCGTCTCCGAGTCCCACCGCCTCGCGACCGCCCTGGCGGGCGCCGGCAACCGAGCCAAGCTGGTGACCGTCCCCAGCGGGGGCCACTACGACGCCATGATCGGCACAGGCATTCCCGCCGGCATCAAGTGGCTCGCCAGCTTCGACTGAGCGAACCGCTCGGTCGTAGACCGAAGGTCGCGCCAGTGGCAATATCCGGCGCCGGTGCTGCCCACGGGCGGTCACCAGGAGGCGGAGACGACCATGGCGACATACACCTGTGACAAGTGCGGCATGTCCGTGAACATCAGCTGTGCGAGCTGCGGCAAGGCGCTCGAGGACGACAGCCTCGAAAAGCCCGATGGAAGCAAGGTGCAGATCTCGAAGTGCCCGGAAGGTCACGGCAAGGTGAAGAGCCCGCTCTGCTGCGGCCAGGACATGACCTGCCCGGTCTAGAGCCCATCTCAAAAATGCTCCGGATGGATTTCGGAGCGCGACGGGGCCGAGCGGCGCGTCGGCGAACCGAGGCAATGCCGAGTATTGTCGAGCGTGAGGCGAGGCGGCGAGCGGCCCTGTCCCGCCCGAAAGGCGCCGAGAGCATTTTTGAGATGGGCTCTAATCGTCGGGTCTGACGACCCGACCCGGGGAAGGGTCACGCGACCCTTCCCCCCGTACGGCAAAGCCGCACGGGTCCCCCCTTCCCGCGAGGGCGTCGTCGCTCGCTCCTCCTGCGCGTGCCGTATCAGGCCTCGCGTGGGAGGCGGACTTCCTCGACCATGCGCTGGACGTCTTCCGGGGGGGGTGCGGTCACCTGGCTGACCGCCATCGTTACCGCGAAGTTGAGCAGCATGCCCACGGTGCCGATGCCCTCGGGGCTGATCCCGAACCAGTAGGCGTCCGCCCCGGCGGTGGTGTCGATGAACTTGAAGTAGATGATGTAGGCGGCGGTCAGGCCGATCCCGCTCACCATGCCGGCGATCGCGCCCTCCTTGGTGGTGCGACGCGAGAAGATGCCGAGCACGAGGATGGGGAAGAAGCTCGACGCGGCCAGCCCGAAGGCGAACGCCACCACTTGCGCGACGAAGCCCGGTGGGTAGATGCCGAGGATGCCCGCCACGACCACGGCCACACCTGCGGCTGCGCGGGCGAGCCAAAGCTCCCCCTCCTCGCTCAGGTCGGGCTTGACCACCGACTTGAAGAGGTCGTGGGAGACGGCCGAGGAGATCACGAGCAGCAGACCCGCCGCGGTCGAGAGTGCCGCCGCCAGCGCACCCGCCGCGACCAGGGCGATCACCCAGGCGGGGAGGTTGGCGATCTCGGGGTTGGCCAGCACCATGATGTCGCGGTCGACCGTGAGCTCGTTGAGGGTCGCGTCGCCGCTGTAGCGAATCACGCCGTCGCCGTCCTTGTCGTCAAAGGCGATCAGCTTGGTCTCCTCCCACGTCTTGAACCAGGCCGGCGCCTCGTCGTAGGGCGTCTGGTGCAGCGTCTCGATCATATTGACGCGCGCGAAGGTCGCGACCGCCGGCGCCGTCGTGTAGAGGATGGCGATGAAGACCAGCGCCCACATGGCGCTCCAGCGCGCCGCGCGCGCGCTCTTGACCGTGTAGAAGCGGATCAGCACGTGGGGCAGTCCGGCCGTGCCGATCATCAGCGCCGCGGTGATCGCGAGCACGTCGATCATCGGCTTCTTGCCCGGCACGAAGGCGGCCGTGTACTCGGGGAAGCCCAGATCGCGGTGGATGCCGTCGAGCGCCTCGAGCAGGTAGCGGCCTGCGTGCTCACCGCTGGCGATCTGATCGCCGAAGCCCAGCTGCGGGATGGGATTGCCGGTGATCTTGTAGCTGATCGCGACCGCCGGGATCAGGTAGGCGATGATCAGCACGACGTACTGGGCCACCTGCGTGTACGTGATCCCGCGCATGCCGCCCAGGGTCGCGTAGATGAAGACCAGGGCCATCCCGATCAAGACGCCCTGCTCGACCGGCACCTCGAGAAAGCGCGAGAAGACCACGCCCACCCCGCGCATCTGGCCGGCGACGTAGGTGAAGGAGACGAAGATCGCGCAGAAGACCGCGACGATGCGGGCGGCCTGGGAGTAGTAGCGCTCGCCGACGAAGTCCGGGACCGTGTACTTGCCGAACTTGCGCAGGTAGGGCGCGAGCAACAGCGCCAGCAGCACGTAGCCGCCGGTCCAGCCCATCAGATAGATGGTGCCGGTGTAGCCCATGAAGGAGATCAACCCCGCCATGGAGATGAACGACGCAGCGCTCATCCAGTCGGCGCCGGTGGCCATGCCGTTGGCCAGGGCGGGCACGCCACGCCCGGCTACGTAGAAGCCGCGCGTTGAACGTGCCCGGCTCCACACGGCGATGCCGATGTAGATCGAGAAGGTCAGACCGACCATCACGTAGGTCCAGTCCTGGATCCCCATCACTCGACTCCGTAGCGCTTGGCGAGCACGTCGGCGCGCCGGGCGTAGACCCAGATCAACACCACGAAGGTGTAGATGCTGCCCTGGTGCGCAAACCAGAAGCCGAGCGGGAAGCCGCCGAGGTGCACGGCGTTGAGCGGCTCGACCAGGAGGATGCCGAGGACGAAGGAGACCAGGAACCACACGCTCAGCAGCGCCGCCAGCAGGCGCAGGTTCGCCCTCCAGTAGCCCTGCGGATCCGGCTTTGGCCCCTCCATTGGGGCGGCACTAGAGCATGTAGACCGCTAAAATTCTAGCTCTGGTACGGCGCGAAGGGCGCCGCGCTCGCGCGGCCCGCATTGAGCGTGGCCAGCTCCGCGTCGCTGTAGGCAAGCTCGCTACCGCGCGGCATGTGCGCGCGCACAAAGGCCTCGATCGTCCGCTGTGCCTGCCGACCCACCTCGTCACCGGAGCACTCATCCCAGAGCGCGAAGATCGCACGGCGCCGCTCAACCGGCGTGCGGCCGTCGTCCTCGAGGATGATCAGCAGCCTCCCGCGCAGCCGGTGTAGCCCGCGCGCCAGCTCCGCGTCGCGGTACTCCGCCTCGAGCTGGTGCCGTAGCTCGCGCGTCTGCTCCAGGAACCAGCGCTTCTCGGAGCTGTAGATCTCCTTCTCGAGCACGTGCTTCTCGATCGTGTCCGTGAGGTCGAAGGGCAGGCTGAGGGCAATCCCCACCGCGAGGATCTTCGGGACCACCTCGGGCGTCCCGATGTCGAGCAGCGGACCGATCACCGCGTCCTCGAGCAGGTCCTTGTCCTCGAAAGAGACGTGCCCGTCGGGATGGACGGTCGCGACGAAGGCGTGGCCGTCGTAGCTGCGAGTGCCGTCGTGGTGACGCCGCAGCCTCGGCGCGGGACGCGGCGCAAGATGGGGCACTGTAGCCGCCGCCCGCTCGGCGTCGTCCTGCAGACGCTCGCCCGGCGCGGTGGACGGCGCCGGCAGGCGGACCGCGCACTCGATCCGCGAGTCCGCGGGCGCGCACTCACCAGCAAGAGGATCGACCTGAGAGAGAGCGACCGCACGCGGGGTGAGCCGCGCTGCAGACACGCGCACAGGCTCGGTCGCGGACTCGGACTCGGTCACGGACACGGACTCGGGCACGGACCCAGACTTGGTCACGGCCCCGGTCTCGGACTCGGCCTCGGCCGCGGACACGGACTCGGCCACGGACCCAGACTCGGTCACGGCCCCGGTCTCGGCCTCGGACCTGGGCTCCGCCACGACCGCCTCCACGACCGCCAGCTCCACAAACTCCAGCGGCTCCCCTGCCCGCCCCGCAGGCCGCTCGGGCCGCTCCACCGTCAGCACCACCGCCGCATGCACCGCCAGGCTGGCGATCACCCCCAACAGCAACCGGTCGCGCACGGAGCTGCGCACGACCTGTCTTCTAGCATCTACGTGCCCGGCTGGCCGGCCTTGAGCACCACAAAGCGCAACGCGCCGAATTCCGCCTGACCCAGGGAGTAGATCACCTCACCAAGTGTCTTGAAGGGCGTGCGCTTGTCCGCGATGATGCGCACCTCGCCACGAAATGGGCGCGCCGCATTGCGCGAGGCGATCATCTTGAGCCGGTCGCGATGCTGCTTGAGGTTGTTGAAGAGCGGCGTGATCAGCCAGCCGGTGCCGCCACCCTGTTTCTGACTCTGATCCACCTTGCCGTTGCGCAGCGCGAGCACCTGCTTGCCCTCGACCACGATCTCGCTGGTGGAGATGATCACGCTCAGGGCCTGGGCCGCATCCACCTCGGACGTGGATGTGGGGATGCGCAGCTCCTCGCTCTGGACGATTTCCGCGGCGCCGCTCGCGAACTGCATGATCAGGAAGACCAGCAGGATCGTCATCATGTCCATCATCGGATAGATGTTGAGCCCGACCTCTTCCTCTTCGTCCTGACGGCGCAGCTTGGAACGGATGATGCGCTTGCAATCGGCCAGGGTCGCAGGCCGGCTCTCGTCGTTCTCGGGATCGTCTTCAGCCATCGACCATCCTCACCGCACACCGACCGAGACGAGCACCTGGGGGAAGAGCTCGGCCTCCTCCCTCGTGCGCACGGCGTCCATCGCCGCGACCACGTGCTCGTAGTGAATCTGGGGATCGGCGCTCACTGTCACCGTGTCTTCGTCTTCGAACTTGGTCTTGACCTTGGCTACGCACTCGGTCAGGCCGCCCCAGTCGTACGCCTTGCCCTTGCGCGCGACCGTCACCGTCCGGCCGGTGTCGATCCCCTCGCAGCCGGGGGCAAGCTTGCCCCCGGAGCCGCTGACGATCACGCCGTTGTCGGTCACCGTGACGTTGAGGTTGAGGGGCGTCTCGACTTCGGCACTGCTCTTGCTGCGGCCCTTGGCGATCTTCGGCAGGTTCGACTCGATCTGGGCGATCAGCAGCACCGCCTCGGTCGTGACCAGGAGGAACATGATCAAGTTCACGACGATGTCGAGGAAGGGCACGATGTTGAGCTCGCCCACGATCTCGGAAGGATCCACGTGTCCCTGCGTGGTCTTCTTCCGGATGTAGGTGCGCTGACGCGCGCTGAGCTTGACGGGCATCCCTGGGCCAGCCCCTAGTCGCGCTTGAGGGTCAGCAGGTTCTCGAGCCGCATCGTCGTGCGCTCCAGGTCCTGCTTGATGCGCTTGGCCCAGCCGTGAAGGATCAGGTGGAAGAACATGCAGATCACCGCGATCCCGAGTCCCAGGGCGGTGTTGTACATGGCCTCGGAGATGCCGCGTGAGAGCAGCGCCGACTTCTGGGCGGGCTCGGCGAAGGCGACCGCGGCGAACGCCTTGATCAGCCCCGAGATGGTGCCGAGCAGCCCCACCAGGGTGGCGATGTTCGCCAGCGACCAGAGCGCGCCGATGCGCTTCTCCAGATCCGGCACGACCTCGCTCATGCGCTCTTCCATGTTGGCGACGATCGCATCCTCACCGCGGTTGACCTGCGTAAGCCCGGCCTTGACGACCTGAAGCAGGGGCAGCGGAGCGGCCTCGCAGAGCTTGATGGCGCGGTCGATGTTGCCCGCCTGCACCAGCTTGCGAATCTGCGCCATGAACTCCTCGCCGTTGACTTGATGCTTCGACAGGATGTGGACGAAGCGCTCGGCGATGATGGCGATCACGAAGGCCAAGATGGCTGCGTTGATGAAGGAGAACGGCGCTCCATCGTTCATGAACTCCCAGATCTTCTCCATCAGTCCCAAGCTCCTTTTCGAACGCCGGATCGCCCCCAGACCGGGCGGGGGGCACGGACCGGCGTCTCGGTGTCCAAGGAGGAGCGGGATGCACCCCGACCCCTGCCGGCACCCTCCTGCGCGCCATCACCGGTACCGCTCTGGGATGGAATCTGATGTCTGTCCATCGAGCGACGGCGATCCGTAAGTCGTCGTGCTGTGACGGTAGCTCAGCGCGATCTTGCTTGTCAATGAAGACATTTCGAGGGTTTGCGCACCTCTCGCTACCCTTGGGGG
>JAPPOT010000243.1 GCA_028817855.1 Myxococcales bacterium | reverse complement strand
GCCCCAGCGCGGAGCCCGCGCCGGGGCCGCGCGTGACTCCATGGGTACCCCCGGAGGCGACCACGCCACTGGTCGGGCGCGACGCGGTCATGGAGCGGCTGCGCGCGCGTCTGCAGCAGGCGCGGGAGGGCCGCGGCCACCTCGTGCTGCTGGCCGGCGAGGCGGGCATCGGCAAGACGCGCTGCGCCAACGAGCTGGCGCGCGCCGCCTACGAGCAGGACATGGTGGCGTGGAGCGCCCGTTGCGTCGATGTGGTCGGCGCCCCGGTCTTCTGGCCCTTCATCCAGATCCTGCGCGGCGTTGCCCATGAGCGCCCCGCGCTCGCGCCACGCTGTCAGGATCTACTCAGTCGCATGCTCGTGCTCGAGGGCGAGGGCGAGGGCGAGACCGACGACGAGCAGCGCACCAGCGGCCGCTTCTGGCTGCTGGATGGTGTCAGTCAGCTTGTGCAGGACGCGGCGCGCGAGGCACCGCTGCTGCTTCTGCTCGATGACCTGCACTGGGCGGATGCCGGCAGCCTGGACCTGCTGGGCTTTCTCGCGCCCGAGCTCTCGAGTGTGCCGCTGCTGGTCGTGGGCACGTTGCGCGACGAGCTGGACGAGGGCTCGGAGCCGTTGTTGCGGCGCATCGTGCGGCACGCCGAGCGCATCCCCCTGTCGCGCCTGGATGTGGACGACGTGCGCAGCTACATGACCGCCGTCCTCGGTGCGGAGCCGGCCGAGTCGCTCGCGGAAGCGGTGCACCGCGCGGCAGCGGGCAATCCGCTCTTCCTGCAGGAGACGGTCCGCGCGCTGATCGCGGCCCACGGTGCCGAGTCGGTGGGCAAGCTGAAGGCCGACGAGGTGCGCCCGCCGGACGTGGCGCGCGACGTGCTGCGCGGACGCATGTCCTCGCTGCCGGAGTCGGAGCGCGATCTGCTTGCCATCGCGAGCGTGCTTGGCGAGGACTTCGAGCTGTCGATCCTGCAGGCCCTGGCCGAGGCCGAGCCGGACGAGCTGCTTTCGCGGCTCGAGGGCGCGGTGCGCACCGGGCTGTTGGCTGCCCAGGCGCCCCATCGCTACCGCTTCACCCACGACCTGATCCGATCGGTGCTCTACGGCGACCTGCCGACGCCGCGCAAGGTCGCGCTGCACCGGCGCGCGGGCGAGGCACTCGCGGAGGTCTCTGCGGGCGAGCCGCGCCACAGCGAGATCGCCTTCCACTACCATCGCTCCCTGGCTGCGGGGGACTACGCCAAGGTGGCGATGCACGCGCGCCGCGCCGCCCAGGCCGCGGCTCGCGTCTATGGCTACGCGGACGCGGTCACGTACTACGAGTGGGCGCTCGAGGCCCAGGCACTCGATGCCAGCGCCACGCCGCGCGATCGCGCCGAGCTGCTGTTGGTCTGCGGGGAGGCCCAGCGCCGGGCCGGCCGCGACGCCGACGCGCGGGCGACGCTCGCGCGCATGATCGAGACCTCGCGCCAGCACGGCTACGCCGACCTGCTGGTGCGCTCGGCTCGCGTGCTGCGGCCGACCCAGGCGATGAGCGCGCTGCCCGATCCGATGCTGCGCAGCGCGATGGAAGAGGTGCTGCGGGTGTTGCCGGATGAGCCGAGCCCCGACCGGGTGCGCGCGCTGGCGGTGCTGTCGGGGCTGCCCCCGTACGCGCACGATCCCCAGCGCACCAAGGAGCTCAGCGCCCGTGCGCTCGACCTGGCGCGGCAGCTGGGCGAGCAGAGTCACCTGCTCGAGGCGATGCGGGCGCGGCTCTACTCGCTCAGTGGCGTGGACGACGTGGATGCGCTGGTGTCGCTGTGCGAGGAGATGCTCGGCGTCGATGCCTCCGATAGCAGCTGGATCAGCGGCGAAGCCTACGCGGCGCTGTTCGGGGCGTACTTGCTGCGCGGCGACGTGCAGCGGGCCGACGAGGCCCTCGGCAAGCTCAAGCGCGTGACCGAGGGCCTGCGCTGGCCGGAGATCCGCTGGTACCACGATCGCCTGGCCGCCCAGCGCGTCGCCATGTCCGGAGATTTCGAGCACGCCGAGAAGCTCTTCCGCGAGTTGCTCGAGCGCAGCCGCAAGATCCGGCTGAGCTACGGTGAGACCTTCATGCGTCTGGCGCTGGGTCAGCTGGCCCTCGAGCGCTACGGTACGCGGCAGGTCGGCCAGTTCATGGAGATCAACGTGGAGCCCGGGCAGGGCGGGCTGGTGTGGGCGAGCTACCGCGCCCACGTGGTCAAGCTGGCAGCCGAGCTGGGGCGGCACGAGGAAGTGGAGCGCGCGCTGGAGGACCTCGCGGCGCGCGACTTCGCCGCGGTGCCCCGCGACATCGCCTATCTGAATACGCTCGCGAACCTCGCCGAGGCTGCGGCCCGCATCGCCCACCGCGGCCACGCCGAGCGGCTCTACGCGCTGCTCTCGCCCTACGCCGGCTACAACACCCCCAACGGCATGATGGTCTACATGGGTATGGTCGACCACTACCTCGGGTTGCTGGCCGCGTGCCTCAAGCGCGACGAAGAGGCCGAGCTGCACTTCCGCGTAGCCCTCGAGCTCGAGCGCGAGATGGGCACGCGGCCGTGGGTGGCGCGCACCCTCTACGCCCAGGCGCGCTGGCTGTGCCGCCGCCCCGAGCCCGACCTGGAGCGTGGGCACGACGTCGCCCAGAAGTGCATCGACGAGGCTGAAGCCCTCGGCATGCAGTGGCTGTCGGCCCGAGCCCGCAAGCTGCTGCCGGACTCCGCTTCGTCGTAGGGGCGGGCTGCGCAGCGTGTCAAAGAAAACGGCCGCGCCCCGTGGGAGGTCGCGGCCGGGGCGCACGCTTGCGCGTGCTGTGGCTCAGGAGGCCGGCTGCTTGGTGCCGAAGGCCGAGCCCAGGGCGGACAGGTCCATGTCCATGGTGTGCTCGATCAGCTCGCCCGCCACCTTGGCCTGGGTCGCCAGGGTGCTGCCGCCCGTGGCCAGGGCCGGGTCGACGAGCGTGAGCTTCGTCACCGGCCTGTCGGCCACCCGGTCGACCAGGCTTCCGATCAGCTGCTCCAGGTGCTGGGCCACGAACACGCGGCTGGCGTCGGGACCGGCCGCCTTCCATGCGCTGCCCATCTCGAGCAGGGCGTGGGCGGTGGCTTCACCGTTGCGCACGATCGGCGCGACCTCGGCCCGCGCCTCGGCCAGGCGCCGGTCGCGTGCGGCCTCGGCGGGACGCACGCGGTCGGCCATCAGTCGCAGCTTGACCTGATCGACGCGCGCCTTCTGCACCTCGAGCTCGGCCGTGGCCTTGGCCAGGTTGGCCTCGACCGTGGACTGCGCCTCGGCCACCAGCGCCTTTTCGCGGGCGTCGGCCTCGACGCAGCGACGCTCGATGTCGGCGCGCTGGGTCTGCAGCCAGGCGTCCATCTTGGCCATCTCCTTCTCCTCGTAGTTGGTCGCCTCGCGCTCCTTCGAGATCGCCAGGTTGTCGGCCTCGGCGATGCGCGAGCTCATCACCACGTCCGCGCTCTGCTTGCGGCCGATGCTGTCGAGGTAGCCGCGGTCGTCGCCGACGTTCTGGATCTTGAGCGTGTCGAGCGACAGCCCGATGCGCTTGAGGTCCCCCTCCGCCTCCTGGAGCAGGTGCGCTGCGAACTTCACGCGGTCGTTGTTGACCTCCTCGGGGGTGAGCGTCGCGAGCACGCCGCGCAGGTTGCCTTCGAGCACTTCTTTGGCAACGCCGACGATGACGCTGCGCGGCTGCCCGAGGAAGCGCTCGATGGCGTTGGCCATCACGGTCTCGTCGCTGGCGATCTTGACGTTGGCCACGCCCTCCACGTTCAGCGGGATGCCGCCGCGCGAGTAGGCCCCGCGCAGGTGGATGTCGATCGTCAGGTTGCTGAGATCGAGCCGGTCCACCTTCTCGATCAGCGGGATGCGCAGGGTGCGCCCACCCGCGATGACGCGGTAGCCGAGCACGCGGTTGCCGCGGCGGCGGCGCGTGCCCGAGATGACCAGCGCCTCGTTGGGCTGGCAGATGAGGATGAGCTTGCGGATGATCAGGGCTCCGGTGATGGCGGCGGTGATCAACACGCCTGCGATGATGAGAGTTGTCGTCATGGAAATCTCCTTCTAGTCCGGCCGCGTTCAGCGGCTCTCGTGGTTGCTGTTGTCGTTGTGGGCGCCGGCGCGCACGACTGTGCCGCTGTCGGTGCCCCCGTGGTGGAAGCCCGTCGACGGGGCGGGTAGCGCCGGCGAGCCCGCGTGGGCGGCCTGGGGTGCGGTGGAGCTGCGGGTGGCGCTGTCGCCGCGCATGAGGCTGCCCACGTCGACGCCGAGCGCGGCCTCCACCTCGCTCAGCAGGCTGGCGATGGCGGCGGGGTAGGCGCGTACCGCGCCGCCGAGGGCGAGGCCGTCGCCCGCGCCGATGACCGAGACGTCGCTGGCCTGGGCGGCCGTGGCGGCCGCGCCGATCCGCTCGACGATCTCCGGCAGCCGCTGGGCGACCACCATGTCCATGGCCTCCGGGCCGCACTGTTGCCAGGCCTGCGAGACCGTCGCCATCGCCTCGGCCACCGCCCGTCCGCGCTCGGCGGTGGGTGCGGCTTCGGCCTCGGCGATCAGCTCCGCGACGCGCCGCTCGATCTCGGCGGGCACCGTCACGTCGGCCTGCAGCCGGACGCGCTCGAGCTCGGCGCGCATGGCGTGCAGCTTCTGCTCGGCCTGGGCCTGGGCTTCCAGGCCGGCCTGCTCGGCCTGCTCCTCGCGGCTCTTGGCCACGGCCTCGAGCCGCGCGCGTTCCTCGCGCACCTCGGCCGCCTTGCGCTGCACGGCGGCCTGGGCGCGGGCCTGGGCCACGTTGCCGCGCGCCTCGGCCGCCGCCTCGGCCTGCTCCGCCGTGCGGGTGGCGTCGCTCTCGGCGATCTCGGCCGTGCGCACGATCTCGGCGATGCGCTTGCGGCCGATGCTGTCGAGGTAGTTGCGGTCATCGGACACCGCCTGGATCTTGAGCAGGTCCAGCTGGATGCCGAGCTTGCTCAGGTCCGAGCTCGCCTCGACGCCCAGGCGCTCGGCGAACTTGAGGCGATCCTGGTTGACCTCCTCCGGCGTGAGCGTGGCGAGCACGCCGCGCAGGTGGCCCTCCAGGGTCTCCTTGGCGATGCGCGCGATCTCGTCGCGGCTCTTGCCCAGGAAGCGCTCGACGGCGTTATTGAGCAAGGTCGGCTGGCGCGAGATCTTCACGTTGGCGACCGCCTGCACGGACAGCGGGATGCCGCCCTCCGAGTAGGCGCCCTGCACGGTCATCGGCACGGAGATGGCGCTGGTGTCCATGCGTCCCACCTCCTCGAGGATGGGGATGCGGACGCCACGCCCGGCGGTGATGGTGCGGAAGCCGACGGTGGTGCCGTCGGCCATGCGATGCGAGCGGCCCGAGAAGATCAGCACCTCGTCCGGCTTGCAGACGTGGAGCAGGGACTTCGCGATGGCGACCGCCAGCAGGACGGTGGATGCGAGAATGATCGCAGTCGTGATCATGGTTGTTCTCCTTGGTTGAAGTTGTGATTCGGGGTTTGTGTGTGGGTCTGGGTTTGGGGCAGGGCGGCTCAGCTCTCGGGTGCGTCAGCGGCTGCCGCGCGCGTCACCTGGAGCGAGCCGTCGTCGTGCACGCCGTAGACGAGCACCGGGGTGTCGGGCGGCAGGGGCGTGGCGTCCTCGGTGGTGGCGCTTCGGTCGACGAAGCGACCGCCGATCTCCACGCGCACCTGACCGAGGCGCGCGCGTCCGACCGGCAAGAGCACCGAGCCGTTGACGCCGACGAAGTCGTCCGCCGTGATGCCGGCGCCGACCTCGGTCTTGCCCAGGTGGTGCACTGCGCGGGTGATGCCGATGCCGCTCAGGTAGCCGACCGCGAGCGCGATCAGCGCCACCAGCGGGGCCGCCACGGTGCCGAGCCAGGTCAGCAGCGCGCCGGTCAGCCCGCCGAAGGCGAGCATGAAGGTCCAGAAGCGCAGTGACGACAGCGGCAACCAGCCGAGCGCGACGTCCGCGACGTCATCCCCATCGGCGTCGGCGTCCGCGTCGAGATCGGCGTCCCCATCGAACGCGCCCCCCAGCACCGAGAACGCCACCAGCGTCCCGCCGAAGAGCAGGCACGCGAGATATGCAGTGAGCATTCGTATCCTCCTTTCGATTCTCGAAGGGAAGACATTGCGAGAGGCGTGCCAGATGTAGGAGCACTGTAATTACAATAAGTTGCGTATGAACCGTTTGGTGGGCTGCGGGATTTTGCCCCGGTGAAATGCAGCGGATCTGCCCATTTAGCGACGCCGAGGTGGGCCGGGCAGGGGCAGGCGCGAGGGCAGCTTGGGGCGGCTTCTACTGGCGCTTGCGCGGGATCAGATCGCGCAGCCCCACCACCTGCTTCAGGTTCGCCAGGATGGTCGGCAGGTTGTTGACCTTGCTGTGGCCGCTCATGCGTGGACGCAGCTTCGTGGGCACGCTCTTCACGCGGTAGGGGCCGCGGTCCACCTTGAGGATCAGCTCCCAGACGATCGCCCAGCCGCGGCCCTGGCTCTCGAGCACCACCTCATCGAGCAGCTCCCGCCGGAACATCATCATGCCCTGGAAGGTCGGAAGCGGGCCGAGCAGCAGCGTGTAGACCTGGCGCTCGGCGGCCGACAGCAGCTTGGCCACCGCCGAGCTTTTTCGGTCGGGCAGGTAGCCGAGCACCATGTGGCAGTCGTCGATCTCCTCCACGAAGAGCGCGATCGTGTCCGCCGGGAACTGGCCGTCGGCCGGCAGGAAAGTCACCACGTCGCCGCGCGCCTCGGCGAAGCCGGTGCGGTAGACGCCACCCAGGGCGCGGTTGTCGCCGTGGTGGACGACGCGCACTGCCGGCAGCTCCGCGGCCAGCCGGTCGGCCAGCTCGCCGCTGCCATCGCGGCTGCCGTCGTCGACGATCAGCACGTCCGCCTCCAGCGGCAGCCCCTGCAGCGCCTCGATCAGCTCGCGCACGACCGCCTCGAGGTTTTCCACCTCGTCGTAGGTCATCACCACCACGCTGATGCTCTCGGTGCGCACCGGATCTGGCCGAAATGATGTCCACGCCGGCCGACGGGGTCCAGAACGGGGACGCGCTTCTCCTCGGACGCTGAATGCGACTCCGACTCGCGGTCGACTGCATCGAAAGCACCTTTGCACCGGCCTGCTAGGCGAGCCCTCGCACTGATTTGCGAGACCCTTGCGCAGCGAGTGCCCCTGCGGGTCTTCGTGTGTGGCGCCCAGGTACCATTCGCGTTCCGGTTCTGGGAACCTTTCGGGGTCGGGTCTCGTCCCACCGTCTCGGTGGGGACGCTGTTAGGAGATGCAATTTGAACTGGCGTAGTGGTTTATCGTTTCCCCTGATCTCCATGTTGGTTGTATTGCTCGGCGCCTGCGCCGACGCCCGGGATCTCTCGAAAGAGGGCATCGAGTCGCCGATTCGCGCAGCCGCCGATCGACCGGCGGGCCAGGGCGATGGTGACGGCGACTCCGGCGGCTCCGGTGAACCCGGCGACGGCGAGGGCGACGACCAGGGCGACGGCATGGAAGGCACCGAAGCGCCTACGCCACCGTGCGGCAACGGCGACGAGGGCTGCGACCCCGACAACCTCGGCGGCGAGACCTGCGAGTCCCTCGGCGCCGGCACCGGCGACCTCGCCTGCGACCCCATCACCTGCACCTTCGACATGTCGATGTGCACCGAGCAGGGCGGCGGCACCGGCGGCACCGGCGGCGGCGCCAACGGCTTCTTCGGTGGCCAGCAGTCCCCGGACGAGCCGCCGCAGTAGTCGAAGCTCGGTGGCGTGGCACATCAGCTGGCGGGCGGAGGTGGCCGAGCAGAGCTTCGAGGATGGCTGCTCGGGCTTCACGAGCAGGGCAACACGGACTGGCAGGTCTACAACTCCAGGACGGTCTATCTCGACATCGACACCAGCGCGTGCACGATCCCGACCACGCCCAAGTTCTTCCCCACACTCGGGGGCAGGTCGCGTCACTGGGTCACGCGCGGCGTCGTGTCGCCGTACCGGGTCTCGCCAGACACCTTCCGGCTCCACGTGTGGTACCCGCACGCGATCACGCCGGGCGACGTGAACGGTTGGGATTGGCACGTGCGCTGGAGCGCCTTGCCCTAGCCTGCTAGCGGGTCAGCCGGCTCGCGGGTAGGTCCTGGCAGCCGAGGGCGGTGAGGCGGTTGACGTCGAAGGCGAACTGGAAGACGCGTCACCCGCGTCTCGTTTTCCCCTTCCCTTGGTGGCCCCCGACCTGCGGGCGGGGCCGCGGACTCGGTCTCGGTCTCGGACTCGGTCTCGGGCAGGTTGAGGCGGCGGCTTTCTTGCGGAGTGGCCAGCCGGTCCGGAACAATTTGCAGCGGCGGGGAGCTGCAATGTTTGGCCTGATCGTCCGTATCGTGGTTCTGGCTGCGCTGGTCTTCGGCGTGGCGTGCGGCATCAGCCGTGCGCTCAAGAACCGCGCCCAGAGCGCCGAGCACAAGCGCATCCTCGCCAAGATCGAGGAGCTGCGCCGGGGACTCGAGGCCGGGCTCTACACCCAGGACGAGTACAGCAAGCTGCGTGCGGAGCTGGACGCCGAGTGCCGTGAGGCGGGGATCGACGTGCCGGCGTTGCCGGAGCGGATCCGGCCGCGGGAGGAAGACTCATGAGGAAGCTCGTCGACTGGTTCGTCAAGAGCGGGCCCGTGCTGTGGGGCAGCCTGGCCGCGATCGTGACCGCGGGCATGCTGACGATGTCCGTGGTCGACATCGAGCCGGGCATGGCCGCGGTGCGCATCAACAACTTCACCGGGCGCGCCGAGGCGGTCACCCAGCCCGGCTGGACCACGCGCATTCCGTACATGCACTCGGTCTACCTGCTCGATGCCTCGCCCCAGACCTTCAAGATGGAGGGCGACACCGACAGCGGGCCGCTGCACGTGCGCGAGCTGACGGTGCGCGCGAGCGACGGCTCGAACTTCCACTTCGACGACACCACGATCATCTTCCAGCTCAAACCCGAGGACGCCACCATCGCCGTGCGCGACAGCGGCACTGGCGACCGCTTTCAGAGCTGGCTCAAGCCCTACAGCCGCGCGATCCTGCGCGACGAGTTCGGGCGCGAGTCGACCATCGCGGTCTCCGACCCCACCACCTACGCCGAGGCCACCAACCGCGCCAAGGATCGCCTCAACGAGGTCTTCGCAAATCATGGCATCGTGGTGACGCAGCTTGTGACGCCGCGTCCCAAGTTCAACGCCGCCTACGAGGCGGCGATCGAGAAGCGCAATGCCCTCGGCAATCAGCAGCAGGTGATCCGGTCGGACCTGGACCGGGCCGGGACCGAGCGCGAGCGCCGCCTGGCCGTCGTCGACCAGGAGCAGAACAACGAGATCCAGCAGCGTCGCGCCAGCCTGGAGTCGGACCTGGCGCGCGCGATCTCCGGCCAGGCCCAGTCGCGCCGCGAGGTCGACTCCTTCCGGATCGAGAAGATCGCCGAGGGTCAGGCCGCGCTCAGCGCCTCGACCGCGAAGGCCGAGCAGCTCAAGGGCGAGCTCAACGCCAAGTACGTGGCGAAGAAGGCCGAGATCGACGCCTTCCGCAACCAGCCCGTTCAAAAGGTGATGCAACGCCTCGGCGAGCGCCTGGAGGGCGTCACGATCCACATCGACCCCTACGCCGACGACGCCACGCCCTCCCGCGTGCGCTACGAGGAGAGCCGCCCATGAGTGACCGTTTGGCGCAACGGATCGAAGAGCCGACGAAGGAGCGAAGCGACGCGCGCGCGGGAAGGGGGGCCCCGGGCGGGTT
>JAPPOT010000618.1 GCA_028817855.1 Myxococcales bacterium | reverse complement strand
GGCCGGGCGGCTGCGGATCGGGTATGTGTGGGCGCGGCCGCTGCCTTCGCGGGAGACCGATACGCAGCAGGTGATGCAGACGGTGCACGGGCTGGCGGCGGCGGGTGCGGAGGTGGAGCTGATGGTGCCCTCCACCGCGCACCAGCGACGCGTGGGGCTCGCGGCCTATGAGCGCGAGCTGCGCGAGTTCTACGGGCTGGGCGCGGCGCCCTTCGCGATCGTAGCTCGACCCGGCGTGCCGCAGAGCCGGTTGGAGGTCGAGCGCGCGGTGCACCCGCTATTGAGCATCGGCGGCCTGCGCGCGGGGCGCTACGACGTGATCTACAGCCGCAGCCGCAGCGTCACCGCCCTGTGCGCCCTGCGCGGCCAGCCCGTGGTGCTCGAGACCTACCGCATGCTCGGCGACGAGCAGCCGCGGCTGATGCGAGGGCTCGGGAGCGCAGCGCGTGGCGGCTCGCTGCTCGGGATCATCACCCACTCGGAGGTCGCGCGCCGCTCGATCGCGGGCGCGGGGTTCCCCGAAGCGCACATTGCCACGGTGCACAACGGCTTCGACCCCGCGCAAATGGAGCCGCGGCTGTCGCGCGAAGATGCGCGCAGCGCGCTGGGCCTGCCAGGCGGGCAGCCCCTGTGCTGCTACACGGGGCATGTCCGCGCGCGCAAGGGTATGGGTGCGGTGCTGGACCTGGCCGAACGCACACCGGAGGTGCGCTACGTGCTGCTCGGCGGCAACCCGCCCGACGTCGAAGCGCTGCGCGGACAGTGCACTGCGCGCGGGCTGGGCAACGTGCACTGCCCGGGCTGGAAGCCCGCGGCGGAGCTGCCCCCCTGGCTCTATGCGGCCGACGTGCTGCTAATCCCTCCGGCCGCCGCACCCCTGCGCGAGCACGGCCGCACGGTCCTGCCGATGAAGCTCTTCACCTACCTGGCGGCCGGGCGGCCGATTCTCGCCCCCGACCTGCCCGACCTGCGCGAGCTGCTGAGCGACGGCGACAACGCCCTGCTGGTGCCGCCCGACGCACCCGACGCGGCCGCCGCGGCAATTGGCCGCATCCTCGGTGACCCCGCGCTCGCTGCGCAGCTGGGCGAGCGGGCCCTGGAGCGCTCGGCAGGGCTGACCTGGAACGCCCGGGCGGCGCGGATCCTGGCGCAGATCGCGCAATGGCGCGCGACGCCGTGACCGTTGCCGGACGCGGGCAATTGCACGATAGTCACGCCCCATGCTCAACCAGGTCCTGCTGATCGTCCACGTGATGGCCGCGATGCTGTGGTTCGGCGGCGCCGCCTTCGCGCCGCGCCAGTTGCGCGAGGCGCTCGCCATGCCAAGGGAGCAGGCGCGCGTGCTGACCGCGGGCGTGCTCTCGCGCGGCGGCGTGCTCGGCATCTCTGCGACCCTCGTGCTGCTGACCGGCGTCGGGCTGGCGCTCATCCGCGGCTTCGGAAACCTGCACCCTCGCTTTCACACGGCGCTGCTGCTCACGCTGATATGGTGGGCGCTCGGCCTATTCGTGGTGCGCCCCGCGGTCAAGAAGATCGTCGACATCGTGGCCGGCGACGGCGACCTGGCGCCCACCCAGGCGCTCGCCAAGCGCGTGGGCATGATGAGCGGAATCATGCACGCCCTGTTCACGGTCACGGTCGTGCTCATGCTCTGGCGGCTCTGAGGAGGCCGCGCGGCGGAGTGCTGCGATGATGGCGCGGGTGAAGGGGCCGATCGGAATCGCGGCCAGCTGGCTGACCGCGGCGACCCTCGGCTACACCCTCGCGCTGGGCACCGAGACCTTCCGCCACCTGGGCGAGGCCGGCAGCCGCGCGGGCGAGGTCGCCTACATCGGCGAGCTGGCGATCCTGATGACGCTGCTGTGCAGCCTGCCGCTGGCGGCGCTGCACCTGATCGCAACCGGGCTCGACCGGCTGTGGCCGGAGCGCAAGCCCGGGGTGGAGGTGACCGCGCTGATCGTGACGGTGGCGGCCGCGCTGCCGGCCTGGGACCAGGCCGACTTCCTGACCTCGGGCGCGGGCGCCGAGGAGCTCGTGGGCGACCTCGAGACCTTCAAGCTCGGGGTCGCCGGCACGCTGGTGCTGCTGCAAGCAGGGCTGTGGCTGTGGCACTTCAACGCCCTGCGCGATCGCACCCACCGCTGGCTGCTGCGCGTGCCACGGGAGCTGCGGGTGGGCTTCTGGTACGTCACCGGGCTGGTCTTCCTGGCCGGCCTCATCTACGTGCTGAGCTTCGAGCTGAAGGCCTACGCCTTCTTCGCCGGCTACCTGCTGCTGCCCACCTGGTTCGTGGCCGCCACGCTCGCCTTCCGGCTGGTCGAGGGACGCGCCTGGCATCCGGGGGCCGCGGCGGGGGCGCTGGTCGCGCTGTGGGGCGCCGTCGGCGTGCTCGCCCTGAGCTCGGGTCCGGAACTGGACCGGGCGCGCACGACCTACATGCGCCGCGGGATGGTGGCGGCGCTGACCGACCTGCGCGTCTACCCGTCGAACACGGAGCTGGCGAGCTTCGCCATCGATGACGATGCCGAGATGCAGTGCCACCCGCACCCGGCCACGCGTCCGCTGCCGCCGCTGGATCTGGAGCAGAAGCAGCGCCGCAACGTGATCCTGATCAGCGTAGACGCCATGCGAGCCGACGCGCTGGACTACAAGGTCGGGCAGCGCACGGTGATGCCGTCGGTACGCCGCTTCCGCAAGCAAGGCGTCGACTTTCGCCGCGCGGTCACGACCTACCCGGCCACGCTGCTGGCCATGGGGGGGGCCCTAACGGGCCTCAACTCCAGCCAGCTGCTGTTCGCGCCCAAGGTGCCGCCCAACATCTTCGCGCTCACGCGCGGGCGCTTCGCGCGTCAGTACATCTCCTTGCCCAAGAGCAAGTGGTTCAAGCGCAAGATCGCGAAGCGACTGTTGCTCCAGCAGGGCAAGGTCGAGCGCAACAAGAACGCCAAGGGCCAGGTCAGCTGGCTGCTCAAGCAGCTGCAGAGTGCCCGCAGCAAGCGCCAGAGCGTGCTCGCCTGGATCCACCTCTACGAGCCCCACGCCAAGTACAAGACCCGCAAGGGCTTCGACTTCGGCGACAGCGAGAGCCAGCGCTACATGAGCGAGCTGGCCTACGTGGACAAGCACCTCGGCCGACTGCTGCGCTACCTGGAGCGCAATCACTGGTACCGCGACACGATGGTGATCCTCTTCTCGGATCACGGTGAAGCGATGGGCGAGCGGGACTACTTCGGCCACCACGTCTACCTCAACTCCTGGATCACCGACATCCCGATGATCGTGCGCGCTCCGCGCCTTCGGCCCCGCGTCTCCCACGAGCTGGTCGTCGTGACCGATGTCGCGGTCAGCGTGCTGCAGTTCAAGGGGCTCGATGCGCCCTACTACGCCGAGGGCATCAGCCTGCTCGCACCCGAGGGCGATCGCGCCGGACGGGTGAGCTTCGCGGAGGCCTTCCCGAGCCGGGGCAAGAAGCTCTTCAAGCTGGCGACCAAGCCCACGCGCAGCCTGAAGTCGTTCAAGAAGCGCGTCGAGCGGGTGCACCGCGGCGCGCGCAACTACCTGCCCAAGGTCAGCGCGGTGACCTCCGAGCACCGCTTGATCGTCAACCGCGTGACCGGCGTGCAGGAGCTCTACGATCGCCGCAACGACCCCGGTGAGATCTACGACCTGAGCTGGGACGGGCTGCCGGTCCACGACTGGCTGCGCACGCGCATGCGACAGTGGTCGGCGCGCCAGGGCGAGCAGCTCTATTGCGAGGTGCTCGCCGCCCAGAAGGCCAAGGCGGCGCGCGCGAAGCGGCTCGCCAAGAAGAAGAAAGAGAAGAAGGCCGCGAAGGGAACCGCCGCGAAGGGGGCGCCCAAGCCGGTCGTGGTCGTGCCGCTGCGCGCAGCAGATGCCGGGGCGAAGCCGGCGCCACCTGCGCGGCCGAAGCGTCCCGGTCCCAGCAAGACCTCGACGGCGACACCGCAGACAGCGCCCGACACGCCCTGACAGTCGGACACATTTACGCGCGCGCGCCCTGCGGCGACACTCGTGCCTCGTGTCTGCGGAGTCCCAGGAGCCGGCCGAGACCGCCCCGGAAGCGCTTCCCATGGTCTGGGAGCGGCCGGTCGAGGTCGCGCGGCCGCGCTACCGTTTTGCGGCCGGCCACCGGGCCTATCGCAGGCACCTGGCCTGGGTTGGCGCCGCGCTGCTGCCGCTCGTGATCTTCCTGGTGCCGACGCTCGAGCTCTTCTTCCTGGGGGTCGTCTGGTTCAGCACGCGCTCGAGCGATCTCTCGGCGCGCCTGGGACCGGCGCTCGGGATCCTGATCGCGGTGGTGATCGTCGCCTACGCCGCCAACTGGTTCGCACTGCTGGGCAATCGCGGTTTCGAGCGCAGGCTGCGCGCGATCCTCGAGGAAGAGACCGGACGCGAGGGCGGGGACTTCGTGAGCGTCTCGGTGCCGAGCGCGACGTCCTTCTACCAGCGCTACATCGAGGGGCACTCGGACGTCGGCGTGCTCTACCAGGACGAGGACGCGCTGGTCTTCGAGGGTCTGCGCGAGCGTCTCGAGGTCCCGCGTACCGACCTGCTGGACGTGAGCCTGACGATGAACTGGCAGTTCGTGCAGCTCGGCGCGCGCTGGTGCGTGATCACGCACCGCACGCGCGACGGCGAGCGCGAGGGGCGCGCGGAGCTGCGGGTGCACACGCGCAGCGCAGCGACGGTGCGCCGCAACGTGCACGCGACGCGAGCGCTCGCAGCGCGACTGCGCGGGTGGTGGGGGTTCTCCTAGCCGCTTGTCGTCGCCCGGTCCTCTGCTACCGTGGCCCGTCCCGTGGCCGAGAGTCCCGACAGCGTGGTCGTGCACGAGATCTACCGGTCGATTCAGGGCGAATCGAGCCTGGCGGGGCGGCCATGCACGCTGGTGCGGCTGACCGGCTGCAATCTGCGCTGCAGCTGGTGCGACACGCCCCACGCCTTCACCGGCGGCGAGCGCATGTCGGTGGCGCGCGTGGTCGAGCAGGTGCAGGCCCTGGACACGCCAACGGTCCTGCTCACGGGCGGCGAGCCGCTGCTGCAGGAGGGCGCGCGGCCGCTGCTGAGCGCGCTGTGCGAGCTGGGCAAGGCTGTGATGGTGGAGACGAGCGGGGAGCGAGACGTGGGCGGGCTCGACCCGCGCGTGATCCGCGTGATGGATCTGAAGGCGCCGGGCAGCGGGGAAGATGCGCGCAACCGCTGGCAGAACCTGGAGCTGCTCGGCGAGCGCGACCAGATCAAGGTCGTGCTGCTGGACCGCACCGACTACGAGTGGGTGCGCGAGGTGATCGCGCGCGAGCGCCTCAGCGAGCGCGTCGGCGAGGTCCTGTTGAGCTGCGTGCACGGCGAGCTCGACCCGCAACAGCTGGTCGCCTGGGTCCTCGAGGACAACCTCGACGTGCGAGTCAATCTACAACTACACAAGCTCATCTGGCACCCCGACAAGCGCGGAGTCTGAGCGCCTAACCCGACGTTGGCGACCCACGCCAACGTCGAGCACCCGCGAGCAGCACCACCCGTCACCACAACTCGAATCGTCGAGGTTCGTTCAGGAGCGAGCGCGCCCGGAGGAGAAACCGGAGGCGTGGCAGCGCCACGTCGAGGATTTCTTCGAGGACGTAAGCCGCTCCTGGGCGAACCTCGGCGATTCCCTTTGGACGTGGCTAAATGGCAAAGGGGTAGAGGACTCGGTAGGTGTCTTTTTTGAACGGCGCGACCTTTGCCTTGCGCACGGCGCGGGCGATGCAGGAGCCAGCGGTGGTGCCCTTGAACTGCCCGCCGACCACGGCGTGGCGGATGCGGCCGGTCTTGGCGATGGTGATCTCGAGCTCAGCGACGCCGCGCCGACCCTCGGTGCAACGCGCCACCTCGCCCTTCACCGAGGCCATGGCCCTGACGATGTCGGCTCTGGAGGGCTCCTCCGGCAGGGTAGCCGGGTCGAGCGGCGCAGCGGCCTTGCGCTTGCGCGCGACGCGGCGCTTGGTCGCCTTCTTCGGGGCGGCTGCAGGAGCGGGTGCCAGCGTGTCGGCCGGCGCCACGGCCTCGGTCGGGGGCTCGGGCTGAGGCTCGACCTCCCGCGTCACCTTCACCGGAACGGGAGCCGGCTCCGGCAGCGGGACCGCCGCAGGCTCGGGCCGAGCGGCCGCGGCGACGGCCCCGGCCTCGGCGGAGGCGCTCGCCTTCTGCTCGCTCTGGCCCGGTCGCTTCACGAAGATCGCGACCGCGGCCACCGCTGCCAGGGCGACCAGTGCCAGGGGCACCGCGCGCTTGCCACGGGCGGACTCTGCCGGCTGCTGGGCAGCGGTCCTGCGCCTGACCTCGGTGGGGGCGATGCTGGAAGCGGAAGCTCCCGAGCCGCGCGGCGTGCTGGGCGTCGCCAGACGGGGGCGGTCGCGCCGCCCGGGCTCCACCTCCGCAGGCAGGGGCGGCGGACCGGGGATCACGGGCGCTGCCACGTCGAGGGAGTCGAGCGCGCTGCTGCCGGCGGGCGGCGGAGGCGCCGGCTGGGTGGGCCGATCGCTGTCGCGGACGTGGGCGTCGGCGTAGACCTTCGGGATCAGGATGGGCACCGTGGGCGTCTCGTCCCGGCCCTGCGGCTCGGCGGCCTCGGCAGCATCGACGACGGCCTGCTCGGGCGCCTCGGCCACCTCCACGGGAATCTCGACTTCCTCCTCGGGACCGTCGGCAGCCTCGGCGGCCACGGGCTCGGCCGCCGCGGGCTCTTGGCCGGGCAGGGGCGGGGGCACCGGGATCGGCTTGTTCACAGTGTCCTTCATGTCGTACCCAAGGTATCCGGGCTCCGTCGGCGCTGCAAAGGGACCGGGCGAGCCAGCGCCTAGGCGCATGACGCCGCATTTCTCGAGAAATCGAGCGTGCACTCGATTCTGGGGACAGGCGTGGCGGCGCCGGCAAGCGGACCCGCTGGACCCGATGGCGGCTTCATGCGACACGGGCAGCGATGGTGTGGAGCGGCAAGATCGAGGTTCGCACCCGGGGCAGGGGCACACGCGAGATCACCGAGGCCGTGCAGGGAGCGGTGGCCGAATCGGGGATCGAGCAGGGGCTGTGCACCGTCTTCGTGCATCACACGAGCGCCTCCCTGATCATCAACGAGAACGCGGACCCCGCGGTGCAGCGGGACCTGGAGGCCTTCCTCAGCCGGCTCGTGCCCGAGGGCGACCCGATCTTCACCCACACCGCCGAGGGCCCAGACGACATGCCTTCCCACGTCAAGAACGTGCTGACCCAGACCTCGCTGGCGATCCCGATCGAGCGCGGGCGCTGTGACCTCGGCACCTGGCAGGGCATCTACCTCTGGGAGCATCGGCGCGCGCCCCACAGCCGCCGTGTCTCGATCACCGTGCTCGGGAGCTGAGCGGTGGGCCGACCGGTGCGCGACCCCGAGCCGGACACGAAGGAGCGCTTCGACCGGCGCTACTATGCGCGCTACTACGAGAGCCCGCGAACGCGCGTCACCAGCCGGCGCGAGGTCGCGCGGCTGGGCGCGTTCGTCTTCGCGTACATGGCCCACCTGCAGCTGCCAGTGCGCCGCGTGCTCGACGCCGGCTGCGGCCTCGGCTACTGGCGCGACGCGCTGGCGGAGCACCACCCGCGCGCGAGCTACCGCGGGATCGAGGTCAGCGAGTACCTCTGCCGCACCAAGGGCTGGGAGCGGGCCTCGATCGTGGACTACGCGCCGCGCGGGCAGTTCGACCTGGTCGTCTGCCAAGGGGTGCTCCAGTACCTGCCAAACCGCCAGGCCGCGCAGGCGATCGACAACCTGGCGGAGCTGTGCCGCGGTGCGCTCTACCTGGAGGCGCTCACGCGCGGCGACTGGGAGCAGAGCTGCGACCGGCGGGCGACCGACGGCGATGTGCACCTGCGCAGCGCGGCCTGGTACCGCAAGCGCCTCGCGCCCCACTTCCACGCCTGCGGCGGGGGCATATTCGTGCATCGCGACGCGCCGACCGTCTTGTACGAGCTCGAGCGGGGCTAGGGCTCCGAGTCACGCAAACGGCGGCAGAAAGTAGTCCTTTCCCGACGCGCGAAGGGATGCCAAGCTTGCGGCCGGATGGCCGAGCCACAGCTTCGCACCCTCTATCCGCCCCGCGACCCCTACGACAGCGGCCGGTTGGCGGTCGACGCACCCCACGAGCTCTACTACGAGCAGTACGGAAACCCGCAGGGCAAGCCGGCGGTCTTCCTCCACGGTGGACCCGGCGGCGGGAGCAACCGCACCCAGAGCCGCTTCTGGGATCCGGACAGGTACCGCATCGTGCTCTTCGATCAGCGCGGCTGCGGCAAGTCCACGCCGCACGCGTGCCTGGACGGCAACACCACCTGGGACCTGGTGGGCGACATCGAGCGGCTCCGCAAGCACCTCGGCATCGAGCGCTGGCAGGTCTTCGGCGGTTCCTGGGGCAGCACGCTGGCGCTCAGCTACGCCCAGACCCATCCCGACTCGGTCACCGAGCTGGTGTTGCGCGGCATCTTCCTGCTGCGCAAGCGCGAGATCGAGTGGTTCTACCAGGAGGGCGCAAGCCGCATCTTCCCGGAGGCCTGGGAGCAGTACGTCGCGGTGATCCCGAGGGACGAGCGCGGCGACATGATCGAGGCCTTCTACAAGCGGCTGACCGCCGAGGACCCCGCCGTGCAGCTGGAAGCCGCCAAGGCCTGGAGCGTCTGGGAAGGCTCGACCAGCACCCTGCGGCCCAACCCGACGATGAAGAGTGCGATGGGTCGCGATTCCTTCGCCCTCGCCTTCGCGCGCATCGAGTGCCACTACTTCAAGCACGCCGGGTTCTTCGAGCGCGACGGCCAGCTACTGGAGGGCATCGATCGCATCCGCCGAATCCCGGCGGTGGCGGTGCAGGGCCGCTACGACGTGGTCTGCCCGGCGGAGAGCGCCTGGCAGCTGCATCGCACCTGGCCCGAGATGGAGCTGATCATCGCGACCGGATCCGGTCACTCGGCCTTCGAGCCCGAGATCCTGCACCAGCTGGTGCTGGCGACCGATCGCTTCGCCTAGAAGCCGTCCAACGACGGCTTCTAGCGCGCTTGCGCGCGCGCGGCGCGCACGGAAGACTTGGAGCATGGGCGAGCCGCTTTCGAACCTGCCAGAGCGCGTGTCCGTGTACGAGGTCGGGCCGCGCGATGGGCTGCAGAACGAGTCGGCGGCGGTCGGTACGGTGGCGAAGCTGCGCTTGATCCGGGCGCTTTCGGGCGCCGGGCTCGAGCGCATCGAGGTCACCAGCTTCGTCGCTCCGCGCTGGATCCCGCAGCTGGCCGACGCCGATGACCTCGCGCGCATGCTCGAGCGGCGTGAGGGCGTGACCTACAGCGCCCTGTGCCCCAACAGCAAGGGCCTCGAGCGCGCGCTGCAGGCCAAGATCGAGGAAATCGCGGTCTTCGTCAGCGCGTCCGAGGCGCACAACAAGCGCAACGTCAACCGCGCACCGGCCGAGACGATGGCGCTCTTCGCCGACTTCGTACCGCGCGCGCTCGAGGCGGGCGTGCGCGTGCGCGGCTACGTCTCCACGACGTGGGGTTGCCCCTACGAGGGCACGGTGCCGACCGAGCGCGCGGTGAAGCTCGCGCGCGAGCTGTGCGAGCTGGGCTGCTACCAGATCTCGCTCGGCGATACGATCGGCGTGGGCACGCCGCTGCAGACCAAGCGCATCCTGCAGCAGATGCTCGACGCGCTGCCGGCCGAGCAGCTCGCGATGCACATGCACGACACGCGCGGCCAGGCGCTCGCCAACGTGCTGGGCGGCCTGGAGATGGGCATCCGCACCTTCGACGCTGCCATCGGCGGACTCGGGG
>JAPPOT010000866.1 GCA_028817855.1 Myxococcales bacterium | reverse complement strand
ATCTACACCGAGGGCTTTAGCGCGGGCATGGCACGCTACGGCTCCCTGCTCGACACGCTGGAGTGCCAGTTCGTGCGCGGCTACACGTACATCTCGCCGCGCCCGCTGGGCGCGCCTCCCGACGCCAAGGGCGCGCCTCCAAAGCTGCTCTTCAAGCTCCTGCTCAAGCTGCATCCCGCCCTGCGCAAGCGCGTAGCACGCGCCGAGCAGGTCTGGTGCGACAAGCCCTGGCGCGACGATGCACGCGCCTTCTTCGAGCACACATTGCCCGAAGCGACCCGCCCGCTTTCTCGAGCTGCAGGCCGTGGACCTGCGCGCGCTGGACGACCGGCAGCTGATCGAGCATCTGCAGGGGCTGCGAGATCGCTTTCGCAGCCAGATGCATGGCACTTCCGGGACTCGAGCGCCACCATGCTGCCCGTCGGCGACTACGTCGTGCACACGATGGACTGGACGGGCTGCTCACGGGAGGAGGCGCTGGAGCCCCTGTCGGGGCACTCGCCCTGGTCGGTCGAGGTGATGAAGGAGCTGGACGCGGTCGCCGCAGCCGTCACTCGCAGCGACGCCGCACGTTCCCTGCTGACAGGGGATGCACCGGCGGCCGAGCGCCTGCAGACCCTGCGCGACATGCCGGGCGAGGTGGGTGCGGCCACGCGTCACTGGCTCGAGCGCGTGGGCCAGCGCATCGTCACCGGCCACGACGTCTCCGAGCTGCGCGGGATCGAGATGCCGCACGCGCTGCTGCGCTCGCTGGCGGCCCGGATCGAGGATGGCGCGCAGGCGCAAAGCCAGTCGAACGCGGCGGCCGATGCGCTGCGCGCGCGGGTGCCGGAGCCGGCGCGGGCGACGTGGGACGGGCTGCTGGCCGAGGCCCGCCTGGTCCATCCGCTGCGCGACGGGCACTCGGTGATCGATTTCTGGGCCTTCGGGCTGGTGCGGCGGGGCCTGCTCGAGGCGGGGCGTCGGCTGGTCGAGCGCGGTGCGCTACAGGATCCGGAGCACGTGGTGCCTGACCCACGCCGAGATCAGGACGCGGCTCGAGACGGGCGCGGGCCCGGATGCGGACGTCGTCGCCCACCGCGTCGCCGAGCGGCAGTCGATCCATGTCGGCGACATGCCGGACACACTGGCCTGACACCGCTGGTCGAGGCCGAGGACGAGGCACGCTTCGGCGGCAAGGCCGTGCAGCTCGGCGCGGCGCTGCGCGCGGGCCTGCCGGTGCCAGCGGGCTTCGCGCTGGACGTGGCGCTGGTCGATGCCATCGTCGCGGGCGATGCGGCCGCCCACACACGCGCCGCTGCGTCGCTCGATGCGCTGCCGGCGCGGCTGCCCTCGCCTACCGCGCGCGCCTCGGCATCGACGGCGCGCCGCGTGTTGCGGTCGTCGCGCAGACCCTGATCGACGCCCGCTGCGCCGGCGTACTCTTCACCCGCAACCCGGTCAGCGGCGCCGACGAGCGCGTCATCGAGGTCACCTGGGGGCTGGGCGAGGCCGTCGTCAGCGGGCTGGTGGAGCCGGACCGCGTGCGCCTGTCGCCCGACGGCGCCGTGCTCGAGCACCAGATCGGCGGCAAGGACGTGGCGGTCCGGCTCGCCCTTGACGGCACGACGGCGGAGCACGAGGTCGCGACCGCCGATCGCGCGCGCGCCTGCCTGAATGAGGGGATGATCGCCGACCTCCAGGCGCTCGTGCGCGGCGTCGAGGCGAGCTTTCCGGATGACGCCGGCCACGACTTCCAGTTCGCCTTCGAGGGCGCACGCGTGCACCTGCTGCAGCGACGGGCGATCACCCGATGACCGCCAGCCTGATGGAGGCCTTCGCGCTCGGTGCGGCGGTCGAGCTCGCCGACCGCCGCGGGCTGCTGCGGGAGCTCGCCCGCGGCCCGCGCTCTGCCGCCGAGCTGGGCGAGCGGCTGGCGCTCGACGCCCGCGGGCTGGCGCGCGTGCTCGACGTGCTGCCCACCCACGGCCTGCTGCAGCGGAGTGGAGAACGCTGGGCGCTGCCCGCCGCGGTCGCGACCTGCTCGGCCCCCACACCGCGGCGGGCGAGCTGAGCGCGTTCTGGGCGGGCGCCGACGGCCTGCTGCGCGAGGGCAAGCTGGTGGCGCCGACCGAGGGATGGCCCCACGACGAGGCACGGGTGCGCGCGTGGCTCGCGGACGCCGGCATCGCCGACGTGGAGCGCGTCGAGCTGAGCGATGCGCCGACCGGCTTGGCCGCGCTTGGGGCGCACGACAGGTCTGCTAGGTCCCGTTGCACGTGGCCCAGCCTTCGTCGAGGACTCGGGCGGGGTCGCCGGGGGCATCGCCGATGCCGACGAACTGCCAGCCGTAACTGTCTTCGAAGAGGGTGAGGCGCAGGACGCCGCGTGTGTCATCGATCACGAGCTCGGAGCGCTCCGTCGCGGTCGCCGAGCGCGGACTGCCGCCGGTACCGGCGACGAACTGGCGGGTTCCGGTCCCGTCTTCGGTGACGCGCCCCTCGGCGTCGAGCGGGAAGGTGCGCTCGAACTGACGGTCGTGCCCACTGAGGAGCAACTCCACGTCGTGCTCCACCAGCAGCTCCCACATCGGCTGCATGTCCGACAGCACTCCGTTGCCGGTCTCGACGTCGTTGTCGCCGTGCTTGCCCCCGCTGAAGCGCGGATGGTGCCAGGCTGCGATCACGCAGGGGCGGGTGTTGGCAGCCAGATCCGCCGCCAGCCACTCGGCCTGCCGCGAGTTGAGGCCGGAACCGGGCTCGTCGTAGGCGCAGCCGAAGCCACCTTCGATCTTGATGCAGTTGCTGTCGAGCATGATCACGTGCCAGGTCGTGCCCAGGTCGAAGCTGTAGTAGGTCCCGTCGCGGGCGGAGTTGCGGCCGTTTTCCCCGAGCTGCCCGGCAAAGTAGTTGCGGAAGCCCTGTGCGTCGCCATCGACGCCACCGTAGATCGAACCGCCGTGTCCGTAGTCGTGGTTCCCCGGCAAGGGGGAGGTACGCGACTTGATGTGCGCGGCGCCCCAGCTCGGCGCGTAGCAGGCCTCGAAGTAGCGGTCGGTGCCGACCGGGTAGACGTTGTCGCCGAGCGTGAAGAAGCGCGCGCCGGGATCCGAGTCGAGCATGTCCGACAGCAGACCGGCGGTGTAGGCCGAGGCCGGGCTGTCGCACTCGGCGATGTCTCCGGCACCGGCGAAGAGCTGGGCCGGTTCGCAGCGCTGGTTGCCCTCGTGGCAGTGGCTGCCGGTGTCCTCGCACGCGATCGGCTCGCCGCCGACGCAGCGCCCCCGGTCGCAACGCTCGACCCCGTTGCAGTAGAGCGCGTCGCTGCAGTCGGCATCCGCGCTGCACTCGGGGGGCTGCGGCGCCTCGTCCTCGGGCGGGCTGTCGCCCTCCGGTGGAGGGTCCATCATGTCCTCTACGGGAGGGGCGTCGTCCAAGCTGGCCACCGTTGAGGTCTCGGCTTCCGGCTCTGGCTGCGGCTCTGCCAGCGGCTCCTCCACCGTGACGTCCGGCTCGGCCGTGCCCTGGGCGAGCGGGAGCACCTGGGTCAGGAGCTCGGCCCACGGCCCTTCCCCACCAGCGACTCCGCTTCGCGTGCCAGCGTGGCGCGCCAGCTCCATAGGAGCCTCGTCATCGTCCCGCGGCGGTGGCAGGGGAGGAACAACCAGGACACCGTCTTCCGCTGCGCGCTCCGGCGCGACGTCCACCGGCAGCAGCCGTTCCTCTGGCGTCGCTTCCTGTGCCTTGGGCTCAGCGCTGGGCTCGAGCCGCGGGACCTCCCCCCCCAAGCTGCAGCCCGCCCATGCGAGGCAGTTCCAGAACAGCAGTGCTCTCCCCACGGCTTTCATGACGACCTGATGACATTGTTTCCAATTTAAACGCAAATTTCCAGCAGTACCGTCATCTTGGGTGGGAGATGTAGGTGCTGGAATGCGGGCCCCATTCCGGCGCAAGAATCGGAATGTCGCGGGCCCTGCGCGGCGCTACGACCACCCCATGCCCGACGCGATCACCGACCGACTGGTGCGGCTCTGTCGCCACCTCGCCGACCACCCCGAAGCCTCCCTGGACCTCGGCGCCATGGGCGAGCTCATCGGGCTCAGCCCCGGCCACCTGCAGCGTCGCTTCCGCGCACTGGTCGGGGTCAGCCCCCACCAGTTCCAGGCCGCGCAGCGTCTGCACCTCTTCAAGACCGGCCTGCGGGCCGGCCTGCCCGTCACCCGCGCCCTGCACGAAGCCGGCTACTCCTCCCCGAGCCGCATGCACGCGAGCGCCCAGCGCGACATGGGCATGCGCCCCGGTGAGTACCGCCGCGGCGGCGACGCACTGCACATCACCCACGCCGTGCGCGCAACACCCCTGGGCCCGATGATGATCGCAGCGAGCGAGCGGGGCCTGTGCTTCCTGCAGTTCGCCGACCGCGCCGAAGCCCTGGAGCCGATGTTGGCCGCGGAGCTGCCCCGAGCCGAGCTCCACCCGATGCCCGAAGCCGGCGCACCCGCCCTCGATGCGTGGATGGAGCCCCTGCTCGCGCACCTCGACGGGCGCCCCGCCCAGCTGGGGCTGCCGCTCGACCTGCAGGGCACCGCCTTCCAGCAAACGGTGTGGCGCTACCTGCAGCAGATCCCCAGCGGCCAGACCCGTAGCTACGCGCAGGTCGCCGCGGCCCTCGGCAAGCCCAGCGCCGCCCGCGCCGTCGCGCGCGCCTGCGCCAGCAACCGCGTCGCCGTGCTCATCCCGTGCCACCGCGTGATCCGCGGCGACGGCGCAGCGGGCGGCTATCGCTGGGGCCTGCCGCGCAAGCGCGCGCTGCTCGAGGCCGAGGCGCGCTGGGGCGCTCAGTCGAACGCGCGCGCCAGCACGCGGGCCACCGCGCGGCCCTCGACGACACCCTCGCTGTAGCGCTCGAGCCGCAGCGGCCTGTCCGCGTCGAGCACCTGGCGCGCGAGCTCACCGCGCTCGGCCAGGAAGCGGCGGCTCGGGCGTGCATGCAGCGCGAGGTTGTCCACGGTGTGCTGCTCGATCGCCAGTACCCCGCCCGGCGACAGTCGTGCGATCAACTCGGAGACCAGTGCAGGCTGGCGGTAGTGCATGCAGCAGATCAAATCGAAGTCGCCCGCGGGCAGCGGCTCGGTTTCCAGATCCAGCGCGCCGGTTGCAATCGAGAGGCCGCGCGCGCGCGCCTCGGCGCGAAGTTGATCGAGCGCGACTGCGGAAACGTCCACGCCGGTCACCTCGAAGCCGCGCTGCGCCAGCCACAGGCAGAGGGCGCCGCGACCGCAAGCCACGTCGAGCGCGCGACCGTGGCGCGGAAGCAGCACGTCCAGCTCCTGCAGAAAGCCGCCCGCGGGCGCAGGGCGACCACCCCCACGGTAACGCGCATCCCAGCGCTCCCTGTCCGCCTCGGCCACCCTCACAGCATAGCAACACCTCCCTCCCCGCTTCAGGGGGCGTGCCTCGACGGTCGACCGCGCCAGGCTCGCTCGCGCCCACATTGGAGTATCATCCGGCCCCATGGACACGAGCGAGCTCAGAGCAGCCTTCGACCAGCACAGCATCCGCCGCGTCAAGGTCGGCGGCTTCGACATCGATGGGATCCTGCGCGGCAAGTACATCGCCTTCGACAAGTTCTGGTCTGCGGTGGAGAAGGGCTTCGGCTTCTGCGACGTGATCTTCGGCTGGGACGTGGCCGATCAGCTCTACGACAACGCCGAGCTGACCGGCTGGCACACCGGCTACCCGGATACGCTCGCGCGGATCGACATCGACAGCTTTCGCGTGCTGCCGTCGGAGCCAAACACGGCGCACTTCCTGGTCGACTTCTGGCTCGACCCACAGACACCCCACCCGGCGTGCCCGCGGAACCTGCTCAAGACCGTGACCGCGCGCCTGGAGGCGGCCGGCTACAAGCCGCTGGCGTCGGTGGAGCTCGAGTACTGGCTGTTCCGTGAGACGCCGGCGAGCATGGCCGAGAAGGGCTTCCAGGGCCTCACACCCCTGAGCCCCGGCATGTTCGGCTACTCCTGGGTGCGGACCGGACAGCACGCCGACCTGATCGAGGACATCCTGGAGCAGATGCAGGGCTACGGCATCGCGATCGAGGGCATGCACACCGAGACCGGGCCCGGCGTGTACGAGACCGCGATCCGCTACTCCGATCCGGTGCGCGCGGCCGACATGGCGGCGCTGTTCAAGACCACGATGAAGATCCTGTGCGCGCGCCATGGCTGCACGGTGACCTTCATGGCCAAGTGGCATCCTGACCTGCCCGGATCGAGCGGCCACCTGCACCAGAGCCTGTGGGACAGCGAGGGCGAGCAGAACCTCTTCGCCGACGAGAAGGACGAGCACGGTCTCAGCCAGCTCGCCCGCCACTACATCGGCGGCCTCGCGAGCCTCTCGCCCGACCTGACCGCCCTTTTCTCGCCCACGGTCAACAGCTACAAGCGCTACGTGCCGGGGATGTGGGCTCCGCTGACGGCCTCGTGGGGCATCGAAAACCGCACCTGCTCCATCCGCGCGATCAACCAACCCTCGGCGGCCTCCACCCGGCTCGAGCTCCGGCAGACGGCGGCCGACATCAACCCCTACGTCGCGTTGGCGGGTGCGCTGGGCGCCGGGCTGTACGGCATCGACCACGGGGTCGAGCCCCCGCCGCCCAGCACCGGCGACGCGACCGAGGCCGAGGGCGCACCGAAGCTCCCCACCAGCCTGCGCGACGCTGCGCGCGCGCTCGGCGAAAGCGAACGCGCCCGCCAAGTGCTTCCGGAAGGCTTCGTCGACCACTACGTGCGCACCCGGGATTGGGAGGTGCGCGAGTACCAGAAGAGCGTCAGCCAGTGGGAGCTGCAGCGCTACTTCGAGTCCATCTGATCGGGACCGCAAGACCATGACCGTGATCTGGAACTTCCCGACACGCACCCTCTTCGGCGAGGGTGCGCTGTCCGAGATCGCCGCCGAGGCCTCGCACCTCGGCGGCACGCGCGCCCTCGTCGTGACCGATCCTGGGGTCGCCGCCGCCGGCATCGCCGAGCAGGTGCGCGAGGCGCTCGCCGCGGGCGGTGTGCCGACCAGGGTCTTCGACGCCATCGCGAGCAACCCGACCGACGAGCACGTGCTCCAGGCCACCGCAGAGTACAAGGCCCACGGCGCGGACCTGGTCGTCGGCGTCGGAGGGGGCAGCGCGATCGACGTCGCCAAGATCGTGCGCATCCTCGCGACCCACCCGGAGCCGCTCGCCCAGTACGACGACGGCGCAGGCGGCACCGAGCGCCTCACGGCGCCCTTCCCCCCCATGATCGCCGTGCCCACGACCGCAGGCACGGGCAGCGAGGTGGGGCGCAGCGCGGTGGCCACGATGCAGGCGACCAACCGCAAGACGATCTTCTTCCGCGCCGACCTGATCCCGAACGTCGCGCTGCTCGACCCGGAGCTGACCGTCGGGCTGCCGCCGAAGACGACGGCCGCCACCGGCTTCGATGCGCTGACGCACAGCATCGAAGCGCTCTGCACGGCGATGGACCACCCCATGGCCAGCGCGATCGCGCGCGAGGGCATCACGCTGTGCGCACGCTTTCTGCCGCGCGCGGTCAGCGCGGGCGACGACATCGAGGCGCGCGGCGCCATGCTCAAGGCCGCGATGCTCGGCGCGGTGGCATTCCAGAAGGGGCTCGGCGCGTGCCACTCCCTCGCCCATCCGCTCTCGACCGAGCTGGGCATGCACCACGGCCTCGCCAACGCACTGTGCCTGCCGGCGGTGATCGACTTCAACCGCACGGTGGCGGGCGCAGAGCTGGCGCAGGTCGCGCGCATCCTTGGCGCGCGCGGCGACGACGACGAGACCCTCGCCTTCGAGTGCTCCGGCGCGGTGCGCCGCCTGCGCGCGGAGGTGGGGCTGCCCGAGAGCCTCTCGGCCGCCGGAGTCCAGGAGGAAGTGCTCGAGCAGCTGGCGGATCTCGCGTTCGAGGATCCCTGCCACAGCGAAAACCCGCGACCCTGCACCCGGGAAGATCTACTCACACTGTACCGCGCGAGCTTCTAGGCGGGCGCCTCGGACCCGCCCAAGGGGACCACTTCAGGCCCCCTTTTCTCCGAGAATCCAGCACTCCCGAAGGCGTGCCCACATCTCCCCACTGGCTTCTTGCCACGCGCTCCCGTCGTGGCTAGTTTGTCGCCGCGGCGGCGCCCACGGCACAATTGCGCTACGGTGCGCTGCTTCAAACGCGGGTCATGACGCCCGCGAACCCAAGTCGAACCCAGGAGACTGTGTGGCGAGAGGTATACGAAGGAAGAACTACGACGGTCCGCGCGAGAAGCGCGAGGACCACGTGCAGGTCGAAGGGACGATCAGCCAAGTCTACGCTGGCGGTCAGTTCGAGGTCGAGCTGGACGGTGGCAACTCCGTGCGTGCCCAGCTCTGCGGTCGCATGCGCAAGTTCCGCATCCGCGTCCTGCTCGGTGACCGCGTGACGGTCGCCCTGTCGCCCTACGACCTCACCCACGGAATGATCGTCTTCCGCGCCAAGTAGCGCGCGTCCAGACAACACGGCGGCGCCCGCGCACAGCCCCGCGTCTACCCGTAGACGCGCTGCAGCGCGGGCCGCAGGACGGGCCAGTCGAAGTGGGCCTGCGCCCGTGCGCGTGCGGCACGCCCCATGCGCGCCGCCTCTGCGGCGGAGGCCAGCAGCTCGAGCGCAGCGTCAGCGAGCGCCCTCCCGTCGCGCGGCGGGCAGAGCAGGCCGTGCTCCCGGTGGCGCACCAGCTCCACCACACCGCCCGCGTCCGTCGATGCGATGGGCAGACCGTGCGCCATCGCCTCGAGCAACGACAGGCCGAAGCTCTCGTACCAGCTCGGCGCGAGGAAGAGCGTTGCGGACTCGAGCACCGTCGCGAGCGCGGCCGGCGCCAACCAACCGGCAAAGCGCACGCGACCGTGCACCTCGGGCGTCAGGATGTCGCGCGCGCGTGCGAGCCAGCGACGCTCGGCCTTGCCGTTGTCGGGCATGCCGCCAGCGATCGTGAAGCGCAGCTCGGGGTGCGCGGCGCCAAGAATCGCGATTGCGCGCAGCAGCTCCATGGTGCCCTTGGCATCGCCGAAGCGCCCGGCGCTGACGGCATGGGGCGGGCCGTCGAGCGCCGCCTGGCGACGGGGCCCCACGCCCAGGGGGGCGACGCAGAGGGAGGCCTCGCACGCGGGGTAGTCGCGAAGCAGCTGGTCGGCCGCAGCACGCGAGGGCACGACCACGCGCTCGGCTGCGCCGACCAGGCGCGCCTCCGCTTCGCTGCTGGCCGTCGGATGGTCGAGCCCGCGCAGCCGGTTCTGGTGGCGCTGCAGCACGTGCACGCCCGCGATGAGGGGCCGCTCGCGCGCGCGCGCCAGCTCGATGCCGAGATCGGCGAGCAGGGCGTCGTGCACGTGGACGCAATCGAAGAGCTGGTCCGCGAGCTGCGCGCGCAGCGCCTCGAGTTGGGCTGGCCGACGCACACGCCTCACCGGCACCCCGCCGTCGTGGTCGAGCTGCAGCGGCTCCGCCCCGCGCCCCCGATCCCGGCTGGGCCGAAAGCCCTCGAAAGAGACCACTGAGGACGCCAGACCGCACGCATCCAGGACCGTGGCGATGCCTTCGACCGCGGTCGAGAGCCCGCCCCGGCGATGGGGCGGGAAGTCGCGGGTCAGGTGGAGCACGCGGATCGGCACCGGCTCCACCTCACTCGAGCCCCGCGAGTGGATCGTCTTCGCCCTCGGGCAGCGACGGGCCCGCGACGTGCTGGAAGCGTTCCTCGGACAGCAGCGCTTCCACCAGGCCAGGCACGAGGAAGACGAGCGGATCTTCCGACAGCAGCTGGGATCGGTGCGCCGCGATCGCGGCGCGCTTGGTCTGCGCCACCGACTCGATGTCGACGCGGAGCTGACCGCCCGCGGGCGGCACGCCGAGCGAGCCGGGGTCGTCGATCGGCACGCGGTCCGCCCCGAGCACCCGACGGAGCTTGCGCCAGACCGGCTTGAACAGCCCCGGCTCGAAGGCCACGTGCAGCAGGCGCGGCATCGGCTCGAGCTGCCGCACCGCCTCATCGAGCAGCGCCGTGCATGCCAGGTGATCGGCGTGGCCGTAGGCGCCGTCTCGCCCGAGCGAGAGCACGACGTCGGGCGCGAGGTCGACGAGCACCTCGCGCAGCTGCCCGCCTGCCTCTTCGGCATCGAGGGAACCCACACCGCCATCCGGCCAGCCCAGCCAGCACGGCGGCTCCGCGCCGATCGCGGCGCACGACGCGGCCAGCTCCCGCTCGCGCACCTGGGGGTCACCCCCGCCTTCGCCACACGTCGCGCACACCACCACCACCCGCGCACCGCTCCTCGCGGCCAGTGCGAGCGTCCCGGCGACCGAGTAGGCCTCGTCGTCCGGATGGGCGACAAACGCGACGACACACCGCGGCGACGAATCTTGCCTGTCGCGCTCGTGCCCCACGCCACCCCTCAGTGCAACGCTGCGCGCACCGGCAACCCGCGCACCAGCTCCCCCTCCGCCTCGAGCAGCTCCTCCAGCCGCACCGTCGTGCGAGCATCACCGAAGAGCTCGCGGCAGAGCCTCAGGTAGACCGCCCGATGCCGCGCTTCCGAGCGCGCCAGCTCCTGGTAGAGCGCGGCCAGCTCGGGATCCTGGAGCGCCTCGGCCACGAGCAGAAAGCGCTCGCACCCGCGCGCCTCGACCACGCTGAAGATCAGCAGGCGGTCAAGCAGCTGGTCGGCCGTGCCCTTGCGCTCCAGCCGCCGCATGCCTCCCACGTAGGGATCGGGGCCGTCGGCGCCGAGCCCACGACCGCGCGCCTTGAGCAGGGCGTGTACCTGGGCGAAGTGCTCGAGCTCCTCGCGCGCGATCTCGATCGAGACCTCCACCAGCGCCTCGTGCTCCGGATACTGGGCCGCCAGGGTGAGCGCGCTGTGGACCACCTTGCGCTCGTTGGCGGCGTGGTCCTGCAGGAAGGCGTCGAAGTCCGCAAGCACCGCCTCCACCCACGCCCGCGGCGTCTCCGCCCGCAGCCTGAGCACCGGCTCGCCGATCACTTCTTCCTCCGCTTCTTGCGCTTGCGACTGCCCGGCTCCTCGAACTCCACCGGCTCGCCGATCACGTGTCCGCGCAGCAGCTCCAGCGGGTCGAGCAGCTCCTTGGGCAGGTGCGTCTCCAGATGCAGATGGGGTGAGCTGCGCTTCATGCCGGTGCGCCCCACCGTGCCGATGCGCTGCCCGCGCTGCACCACGTCACCGTGGGTCACCTCCACCGTCTCCAGGTGCATGTAGCAGGTGCGCAAGCTGGGTGCGCCATCGCGGGCGTGCCGCAGACACAGGTAGCGGCCGCCGCGGCCGAGCTCCGAGCGGGTGAAAGCATTCGTGTGCTCCGGCGAGAGCTGCACGTTGCTCTGCCTGCCCGGCAGATCCACTCCGGAGAAGACCACCTTGCCATCGGCGATCGCGCGCACGGGCTCTCCGAACTCCGACTCGACGTCGATCCCACGGTGCGAGCGCCTTCCGCCGTCGCGCCCGAATCCCAGCCCACTGCTCACCACGCGCGGGGCGCCGTCGAGCGGCGAGCCGAGCAAGAGTCCCTGCCAGCGTAGGGGCTCCGGCATCGGCTGCGCGCCGTAGTACTGCAGCAACCGGCGGCGATCGGTGAGGATGCGGTCCTCGGCCCGCGCGCTGCGGACGCGATCTCCCCACACCCAGTGCGAGACGTAGTGCCGGTGCGGCACCTGGGTGAAGGCCTCGTCCACCGAGGCGTGCTGTTCCTTCAGCACCGACAGCAGCCCCGCCGTCAGGTAGAGGTTGGATTGGGCGCGGAGTATCGCCGCACGCGCGAAGGGATAGCGCGGCAGCGCCTTCTCGCGCTCCACCCAGGTGTCGCCCTGCTTCACCTTGTAGCGGTAGACCCGCTTGCGATAGCCGTCTCGGAACATGCGTGGCGCGAGCAGGGTCAGCCCGAGCCCGCCGAGCTCCTCCTTGTCGGACCGGCAGCGACTCTCGCGGTAGACCAGGGCGGCGAGCAGGAAGGGGTCGACGTCGAACTCGCCGCCGTACTCCAGGATCCAGCCGGCGTACTTGCCCGGGCGCGACGGCGGCATCCAGCCGCAGATCTGCTTGATCGCGCGCGCGAATCGCTCCGGATCGATCGAGGCCGGCGAAGGCGGCTCCGCGGCCCAGTCGCCCGGCTTGACGCGCTCGGCGGCCAGGTGGTTGGGTTTGATGTCCGGGCGCTTGCGCGCGCGCCAGGGGGGACGTTGTGCAGCGAAGAGCAGGAGGGCGAGAAACAGCAGCGCGAGCTTCGCCCAGCGCATCGCCTCAGACGAAGGCCTTGAGAATGTCCTGCTGGATGTTCTGGAGCTCGGAGTAGGCGCTATTGATCTGGTCGATCTTCTGGTTGAGCTTGGCGACCAGGCGTTTCTTCTCGACACCGTTCCGAATGATGAGCCGGATGTCGTCGTTGTTCCAGGGCTTCTCGATGTACTGGTAGAGGCCGACCTCGTTGATCGCCTTGATGGCGTTCTCCTTGTCGGCGTAGCCCGTCAGGATGATGCGCGGCACCTCCGGGCGCAGGTCGCGCACCTTCGTGAGGAACTGCAGCCCGTCCATCTCCGGCATCAGGAAGTCCGAGATCACCAGGTCGATCTCGTGGTTGGCGAAGTGCTCGAGGGCCTCGCTGGCGCGCGTGAAGGTCACCACGTCGTACTCGGTCTCGAGCATGAGAAAGGACGACAGCGACGTGAGGACCATCTCCTCGTCGTCCACGATCATGATCGCGCCCTGTTCCTCGCTCTCGGCCACGCGCCTTCTCCCTCGGTCGCCCTGCTTCCACCATCGTGACGAAATTTCCGCCAGAAGAGGAATTTCCGCAGGAGGCCGCAAATTAGGGCGCGGCGCCCAACACGTCAAGGCAGAGCTTCGCTCGCCAGCCTGCGATGGAGATCCCTCGGCGCGACGTTCAGCGCGACTTGTCGAAATTCACGCGCCCAGCGACGCCCTTGAGACGCATCACGATTCCTTTCAGGACGCCACGCGTGATCTCCACGTTGTCCGCGAGCAGATCGATGAAGTCGTCGCGGGCCAGCTGCAGCAGGCGGCTGTCGACCACCGCGACCGCGTCGACCACCCTCGGGTCGTCGTCGAAGAGCGACCAGGTCCCGAAGGCATCGTCCTGCCGCGCCTCGGTCACGACCTGCTTGCCGCGCGAGAGCCGGACCTCGCCCTCGAGCACCACGTACATCGCGTCGGAGTCGTCCTGCTCGCGAAAGAGCACCTCGCCGGCGCTCACCGAGCGCTCGGAGGCGATCGCGGCCACGTGCGCGAGCTGCTCCGGCGGCACCTCCGAGAAGACGTCCACGCTCTGCAGAATGATCACTCTCTCGATGACGCTGAGCATCGCTATTCCGCCGAGGCGCGTTCGTCCAGGCTCTCGAGCGCACCGAGCACGACCTCAGCGGTCTCGCGGACCAGCCCATCGCTGTCGGCCTTGGCACGCTCCGCCCAGTCGCGGGCCATCGTAGCCCCGCCTTCACGTGTTGCATACAAGGCCGCCGCGCGCAGCCAGGCGTCGTCCCCCTCGAGCAGCTCCCGCAGGGCGCCCTCGCGCTCGTCGCGCAGCCCGCGCTCGGAGCGATCGCTGGGCGCCTCCTGCTCCGCCAGCGTGTGCTCCCCCTCCAGCAGTCCCAGCAAGCGCTTCTCCTGGTCGTGCTGCAGCACGTTGTCCAGAAACTCCAGGGCACTGGCGCGTAGGCTGCGGTCCCCGGACCCGAGGCCATGCTGGACGCGGCCCATGTCGTCGTGACCATAGCGCAGCCCCAGCAGCATGAAGATCCAGCGCAGCTCCTCGACACGCTTGTCCTCGAGTGAGCGCAACAGCAGCCGGGCTCCCACGCCGCCGCTGGCGCTGCCGAGCGCCCTGCTGACCCGGACGTGGAGCTGATAGCGGTCGATCATCGTCTCGAGCAGCGCGTCGATGCGCGGGTCCTCGAAGCTGAGGTGCGGGAAGCGCTTCTTCAGCTTGGCCAGCGCGCCCACGAGCGCTCGCAGGAGGACCTCATCGGCACCGTGCACGTGATCGAGCAACACCTCCACGCTGCGCTGGGAGTCGATCCGGGCCAGGATGCGCGGCAGCGTTCGCCGCACCCGGTCGCTGCACTCGGGATCACCCAGGCGCCGGTCGAGCTCGTCGATGATCGAGGCTCCGTAGCCCGCCAGGGCGAGACGGGCATCCATGCGGTAGCGCTTGTCGTCGAGCAGCGACAGCAGCCACGGCAGCCGCCCCTCCCCGCGGGAGATCCCGGCGCTCTCGATCGCCTGCCGCACCACGGCTTCCGAGGTGTCGTCCTGGAGCCGCGGCCACAGCGACTCGAGCTGGTCGCCCCGCGCCCCCTCGAGGGCCTTGGCGACGTGCACCCGAACCAGCTCGCCTTCCTGGCCCTCCAGCGTGATCAGGCCCTCCACGAGCTCGCGGTCGAGCAGCGCGTACTCCTCCTGGGCGCCGTACTGGGCGATCGACCCGAGGACCGCAGCGCGCAGCGCCGTGTCACCGCCGCGCAGCATCTCCTCGAGGCGCGCCCGCGGGTCGCTTTCGCCGTGCACGCTCAGATGGTGCACCGCCTCCACCCGCACCCTGTGGTCCGGGTCTGCCAGCATGCGCTCGCCGAGCGCCGGGTCGCCCGTCCGCTGGCCAGACAGCACGCGCAGCGCGCGGGCACGCACGCTCCCATCCGCGTGCTCGAGCAGCTCCGGCACACGCGCGAGCAGCCGCTCGTCCTCGACCGGCACGAGCATGTCCAGCGCGTACTGCAGCTGGCGGATGTTCTGACTGTCGAGCGCCCGGATCAGGGCATCGACGGTCGATGCCTCCGAGATGTTCACGCGCAGCTCGCCCACGTCGAGTTCGCGCCGCGCCAGCGCGTCCCGAAAGGCGCCCACGTAGGCCTGGCGCACGCGCATCACGTAACCGAGCCAGAAGCCCACCAGCGGAAGGGTGAGCAGGCCCAGAGAACGGTGAGAGACCCCGAGCTGGGTCGTCAGGAAGAGCACGAGCAGGGCGCCGACGCCGGTGAAGAAGGAGTCGACCGTGGCGTCCACGAAGAGCTTGGAGCGCTTGGTGACCGCGGCCGGAATCGGGATGAAGAGGATCTCCGAGGCCGCCTTATGGACCGAGTGGCGCAGGCCGCCGTCCGCCAGCTTCGGGAGGATGCCGGTCAGCAGCCCGGGCACGAGCAGCAGACCGACGGTGCCGAGCCCCAGCGACAGCGGCAGCACGAGCAGGCCCACGCCCACACCGAAATGCGTCAGGATGCGCGGCGTCACCACCAGCTGGATCACGATCGCCATCACGTTGAGCGAGGCGAAGAACGCGCCGAAGAAGGCCGTCTTGTCGTCCTTGTCCGGGTAGCTCCGCTCCACCACATCGTTGAACTGCACGTCGGCGATGACCGCGACGGTGGCGACGAGCGCCGCGCTGACCACGATCGAGCGCAGCAGCTCCGACTCCTTGAGGTCCTGCCCGACGCCCTGGGAACGGGTGTGCTCCGGCGCCTTGAGCCCGGACGCAGCCTCGCCCGCGCGCATGCTAAGCCACGACAGCACCAGGAAGCCCGCGGCTACCAGCACCAGGTTCTCGGTACCGAGGGCGGTCGCCGCCCAACCGGTGAAGAGCCCCCCGAAGACTGCGCCGGCGATCCCGCCGACGCCGATCAATCCGAAGAGTCGCCGGGCCTCGCGCGCGTTGAACTGGGCGTTGGCCAGCTGCCACAGCAACGACGTGGCGACCAGGCCGTAGAGCGCGACCCAGACGTAGAAGAGGAAGATCACCGGCGCGCTGGTCGAGGGCAGGATGGCGCGGAAGCCGACCAGGCTAACCACGAAGATGCCGAAGACCGACAGCAGCAGTCGGTCGAGCCGCATGTCGGAGGCCACGCGCGCGTAGAGCGCAGCGGTCAGCGCCCCGAGCACGGCGACCAACAGCAGGACGTAGGGCAGGTCCTCCACGCCGAACCGATCCAGAAAGAGGGCATTACGGACCGGCTTGAGCACATAGAGCGCCGCCATCACCAGGCCGTAGGCCAGCGCGAGGGGCCACACCCTCCGCACCTCGTCGCGACGCAGACCCAGGAGCCGCTGGGTCAGCCCGGACATTTCACCGAGGTTGGCATGGGGGTCAGTCGTCGGTTGGAGTCGAGGGGGGCTTCTGCCCCTGCGCTCCGCGGCCGAGGGTGGCGCGGGCGGCGGTCTGGATGGCATCGCGGAGCCCGTCGTCGGCCACGTGCGCGAGCTCGCGGGCGAGCTCCTCGGGCAGCTGCTCGAGCGGCAGCAAGGGCGGGCGCTTGCGCTCGTGAAACTGCTCGGGCAGCGGGGGCAGCGGACCGGTTCGGAAGGCGATTCGCCGGATGCGCAGCCCCGAGACACGGCCGCGCAGCTTGGCGAGCAGATCGTCGGCCTCGAGCGAGAGGGCATCGGCCCAGGCGCTGGTCGCGGTGTGCACGGTGAGCACCCCGTGGCGGAAGCGCACGGGCCGAGCGTTGTGCAGGACGCGCCTGTTGACGACCTTGCTCCAGCTGCCCATCAGCCGGATGACCTGCACCTCCTCAGGCTCCCCAGACGGATAAACCTTGGAAACTAAAGAGGAAATACCCTGCAAGCTGCCCTTGCGACGGGCCATGGCAGGGAGCATAGCACCGCGGGCGGCGCTGCGGGTCATGTGTGAGCCGGCCGGCGCCAGTGCTCAATACATCCCGATCACGGCACTAGCGGGCGGCCGCGATGAAGGCCGCCACGCGCTCGAGGTCCTTGTCCCCGGGTGCCCGTTCCACCCCGCTCGCCACGTCAACGCAGAAAGGGCGCACCGCCGCGACCGCCGCAGCCACGTTCTCCGGTACGAGCCCGCCGGCCAGGGTGACCTGGCGACTGCGCGCCAGCTCGGTCGCCAGGCTCCACTCGAAGACCTCGCCCGTCCCGCCCGGCTCGCCCGGCACGTAGGCATCGAGCAGGACGTGCTCGCCCCCAAAGCGTGCCGCCTCGGCGATCGTCTCCGCGCCGCGCACGCGCAGGGCCTTGTAGGCGTGGGGCAGAAAGCGCTCGAGCAGCTCGGGCGACTCGTCCCCGTGCAGCTGGACGCAGCGGATCCCGCTGGCAGCCTTGATGCGCTCGATCTCCGCCAGCCCGGCGTCGACGAATACGCCCACCGTGATGGCCTCGTCGCCCACCGTCTCGACGATTGCCCTCCCAGTCGCCAGGTCCACGCAGCGCTTGGAGCCCGCGAAGAAGTTGATGCCGATGGCGTCGGCGCCGAGATCCACGCAGGCACGGGCCTGCGCGGCGGAGGTCAGCCCACAGATCTTCACCCGCGCCATGCCGACGACGCTAGCACTCCGGGGGCGCTAGCACTACGTGACCGGCCCCCGTTCGGATGATCGCGAAAGACCCGGGTCCTGTCGCGTTCGGGAGCGAAGGAAGGGTAGCCCCCTTTCGAGGAGCTCGCGGACGCTACGAAACGCGGAGACAAGCGAAGGCGGGACTGGGCCGATCGAGTAGTGCTAGTCCAGGCTCAGCAGCTCCTTGACCTTGGCGATCACCTGCGGGGCCTGGATCGGCTTGGTGATGTAGGCGCTGGCCCCCAGCGCCATGGCGCGCTCCCGATCCTCGCTGGATCCCTCGGTGGTGATGATGATGATCGGAACATCCTTGTGCCGCTCGTCCATGCGCACGCGCTTGACCAGCTTGAGGCCGTCCATGATCGGCATGTTGATGTCGGTGATGATCAGGTCGAACTTCTCCCCTGCGAGCTTCTTGAGCCCGGCGATCCCGTCATCGGCCTCCGTGACGTTCATGTTCTTGATGCGCGCGAGCGCGAAGACGATGAGCTGCCGCATCATCGGGGAGTCTTCAACGACCAGACAGGAATAGTCAGCCATGCGATCCGCTCCCTTCCGCAGCTGCAGCGCGCACCACCCCCCGTGGGTCGCTGCCATCCAAGATCTCTTCGAGCCCGCTCAGCATCCCCTTGCTACCGGCTTCCGGGTCGTGCAGCGTGGCGGCGATCAGAGCTGACGGGCCGTGGTGGCTCAGCAGGTTGAAGAGCTCATAGTCGACCGCCGCCCACGCCTGCTTGTGCGGAAGCAGCTCGAGCACCGTGATCACCGCGCCCGCATCATCGCCCACCATCCGGGGGCTGGCCGCGCTCGGCTCATCGTTCATGTCTTCGATCGGCAGGTCACGGATGCACGCGACCCCGGTGACGCAGGCGTCACCCACCATGCCCCCGGCGAGACTGACTGGCTGTGGGGTCTCGTCGAAGCCGACCGACGCGATCGGCACGGCGTGCTGACCGTCGGCGCGCACGACGTAGATGACCGCCCGGTGACAGCCGACCAACTGCTCGAGCAGCTCGCACATGTGCTTGACGACGCGCTTGGGCTTGAGCGTCGCGCTGAGCTGATGGGCGGCCACGTAGAGGCTCGCCAGATCGTTCAGCTCCTGCTCGATCTCATGATAGCGGCCCACGTGGTGCTTCGTCTGGCGCTCGAGCTCCACGGATCGGCTGACCAGGGTGTGTCGCTCGTGCTCCAGCCCCTCGATCGTCTTGAGCAGCTCCCGGATCGCGTCGTCGCTGGCGACGTGCGCGCGCAGGGAGGTGTTCTCGGCCTCCAGATCCTCGATGCGGCGCTGGAGCTCGACGTTCTCGGCAATGAGCTCTTCGGTGAGCTCCACGCCCTTCTTGACGAAGCTCCGGAGCACCTCCTCGCGCTGCCGCATGAGGTCGGCAGGACTGTCGCTGCCCGGTTGCGTCTGCTCTGTGTCCTTCTTGGGCACCTGTTTTCGATCCTCGCGACCCACTCCACCTGGAGTCAAGTTGTCAGGAGCTCCGCCACGCGCTCGACCAGCTTGGGCAGCGGCAAGACCTCATCCACACATCCCGTCTTCTGCGCGGTCCGCGGCATGCCATAGACGACCGCCGTATCGGCCGCCTCCGCCAGCACGATGCCACCGGCACGCTTGATCTCCACGACCCCCTTGGAGGCGTCATCCCCCATCCCGGTCATGACGACCCCCACCGCCCGCTTGCCGGCGGCGCGTGCCACGCTCGTCATCAGCCGATCGGCCGACGGGGCGTAGCGGTCGCTCTCCGTCGGGCGCACGATCCGCGCGACCAGCCGTTCCTGCTCGCGATCGATCTCCATGCAGCGCCCACCGGGACACACCAAGGCGCTGCGCGGGGAGAGCTCGCGAAGGTGCTCGGCCTCACGAACGCGAAAGGCGCTCTGTCGATCGAGCCGCTCGGCGAAGGTCCTCGTGAAGCGCTCCGGCATGTGCTGCGCGACCACGATCGCGCCCCGCGAGCGCGGCGGCAGGTTGCTAAAGACCTCCATCAGCGCGGTCGGCCCGCCGGTCGAGGCACCGATGGCCACCACGCGTTGGGGGATGCGCACGGGAGCATCCGACACCACCGGCTTCGTGCGCGAGAGGGCTGCATCCGCTTCCTTGGACTGCCGCAGCGCCAGGGTCGCGGGCGTCAGCTGGCGCACGACGGCGACCATGTGGTCGAGCTGCTGCTTGATCGACTCGGTGTTGCCCGTCAGCAGCTGATCCGGCTTCATGATGAAGTCGATCGCACCCAGCTCGAGCGCACGGAAGACGTTCTCCTTGCCCGCGTGGCTCGACACCACGACGACGGGCGTCGGGCGATTGGCCATCAAGAGGCGCAGGAAGGTGAAGCCGTCCATCCGCGGCATCTCGAGGTCGAGCGTAATCAGATCCGGCGACAGGGCGTTGGTCATCCGCAAGGCCTCGTCGCCGTCGGAGGCCGCGCCCACCACCTCCACCCCCGAGCGCTCGCGCAGGAGCCCGGCGAGCGTGCGACGGTTCATGGCCGAGTCGTCGACGACCAATACGCGCAGGTCGCTCATCGCCGCCACTCCCGGTCGCCGCCCGTCAAGGCCTTGCGGTAGGCCAGGTCGCCCGTGAGATGCGCCAGCTCGAACGCCGTGGAGACATGCAGCAAGGATTCGCTATGACCAAGCATCAAGTAGCCGCCGGCATGCAGGCGCTGATGGAAGGTGTGGATCAGCTTTCGGCGCGCCGCCTCGTCCAAGTATATCAGGACATTGCGACAGAAGACTGCGTCGACGTGACCAACCATCGCGACACGCGCCTCGTCGAGCAGATTGAAGTGGCCGAAGTGGCACATGGCGCGAATCGCCGGCTCCACCATGTACCCCTCGGGGGTCTTGATGAAGTGGCGCTCGTACTCGGTGGGCATCGCGCGGAAGCTCGAGCCCCGATACACGCCCTTGCGCGCAGTCTGTAGGACTCGTCTAGAAATGTCGTTTCCGAACACCCGGATATCCCAGCCCGTGAAGAGGCCAGAGCGGGCGATCAGGATGGCGAGCGTGTAGACCTCTTCTCCCGTGGAGCACCCCGCGCTCCAAACCGTCAGCGACCGCCGTACGCCCGCCTGCTCGCGCAGCTCGGGCAACACATCCTGGTCGAACGCATTCAGCTGGGCCAGCTCGCGGAAGAAGTACGTCTCGTTGGTGGTAAGCAGGTCGACTGCGTGCTCGAGCTCTGATGGGCCTCGCGGGTGGTAGCGGAGGTACTGATAGTAGTCGTGGAAGCTTTCGAGATTGAGCGCCTCGAGCCGGTCTCCGAGTCGACGCTCCACGGAGAAGCGTGCATCGTTGCCCAGCTGGATCCCGCAGAAGACGTTGACCATGTCTCCGATCAACCGGAACGACTCACGGTCGAGCTCCGGTCCGCTCTCCGCGAAGAGCGACACCTACACCTCTCCTTCGCCGAGCGCCCTGCCGATGGCCTCGCGCACGAAGCGATCGGCCTCCCGGTCCAGGCGCGCGCGCAGGGCGTCGCGGGACGCGGCGTCGGCCTGCTCGCCGAGTAGCTCGGCAGCGGTGGCGCGTCCGTCCCAAGCGGCGTGCTCGAGCGCCTCACGGAGCGCCCGCGGCGCACCGGCTGCCGCCTGCGCGTTGAGCCCGCGCAGAGCCTGCTTGACGACGTCCGGCTCCTCATCGGTGAGGGCGCGCTCCAGCACGGATGCGAGGTCGTCGGGCACGAGCGCGCACAGCGCCTCGATCGCAGCCACGCGCGCCGCTGCCGCGCCCTCGCGCGCGACGCGCACCAGGGCGGGGCTGGCGTCGGCGACGCCGGCTGCCGCCAGCGCACGTGCCGCTGCCGCCTGCACGGCGGCGCCTTCCGCGTCGAGCGCCGCCGACAGGGCGCTGGCACCATCGGGCGCGTGCTCCCGGGCGAGCACCTGGCCGAGGGCGTCTGCTGCCGCCACCTGGACGTCCGCGCTCTCGTCGGTCAACGAGAGCGCCAGCAGCTCTGCGCTCTTCGGCCCGCCGTGGGCCGCCAGTCCCCGAATCGCCGCGCAGCGGGTCTCGGGCTCGCTCGCGAGCAGCGCTGCGTGCAGCCGCGCGGGCGCGTCGGCTTCCGAGACGCGCGCGATCAGACCGGCGAGCTGGGCGCCTCCAGTACCGTCCGGGTTGACGCCGACCAGCGCGTCGGCGACCGCCGCCAGCTCGCGCTCCGCCAGCGACTCCAGCGCCAGGCGACTGCCCTCGCGAACGTCCTCGTGCTCCGACGACGCAAGCGCCACCAGACGGCGCGCATCGGAGGCCTCCGCCCAGCTCCCCATACCACGCACCGCGGCGGCAAGCAGGTCCGGCTCGATCCCCTGCAGCTCCCGGCGCAGCGCCTCACGCAAACCTCCCACGAGCACCGCGTCGCGATCTGGAAGCGAACGCGCGAGCTCCCCGGCCACCTCAAGCGCGGCCGCACCACGGCGCGCGCGCTCATCGCGGTAGATCTCGAGCAATCGATCGACCGCATCCCAGCCCCACGCGCACATGGCGGAGACCACACCGCGCCCGAGCGCGCGTTGCTGCGCGAGCTCGAGCATCGGGCGCAGCGCTGCCGGGTCACGGGCCAGGGTCAGCAGCTCGACCGCCGCCCTCCCGGCATCGCTGCCGCTGCGCTGGGAAAGCTCGGCGAGGCGGGTGCGCTGAGCGCCGGCGGCGACTTCAAGCACCCGCTGCACCTCGGCACGCAAGGGAGAGGCTGCCAGGCGCCCCAGCGCGGACGCGGCAGTCGCGACCACGCGAGGCGATCGATCCTCCAGCGCCCGCATCAAGGGCGAAAGCGCACGCGCGTCGTCGCAGCGCCCCATCGCCTCGAGCGCCACGCGAAACACCAGGCGATCGTCGAGCAGCGGATCCAGGCTGTCCCACGGCACGACTGCACCCAGCCGATTCAGGGCGTCGATCGCAGCCATGCGCACGTAGGACTCACCCGATGCCAGCTGGGCGAGCAAGGCGCGCTCAGCCGCCTCGCCCCCGATGGCGCCGAGCGCGTCGATCGCGCTGGCGATCTCGTTGGGGCCGGCGCCGTCGAGCTCGGCCACGAGCGTGTCGACCACGCTCGGAACACCGCTGTGGGCCAGTGCCTCGATCACGAACTTGCGCGCGGTCTCTGCAACCGTGCCCAGCGACGCGACGAGCGCGCCGACCGCGGCCTCACCGAGCTGCCCCAGGAGGTCGAGCGCTGCGTTGCGCAGCCCGACGTTCTCACCCTGTCCCACCGCGGCGACAAGCTCGCCGATCAGCTCCCAGCGCTCGGCCACGTCGGCGCCGACGCGCACCGCCTCCTCGCGTACGCGCCACTCCGCATCGCCCAGCGCTCGCAGCAGCAGGGGGCCGGCGCCCTTGTCGGGGTATTCACCGATCGCGATGACCGCCTGGCGACGCTCCTCGGCGTGCTCCGCACCGAGGGCGCGCTCGAGCTCCTCAAGCGTGGGCATCGCCCACCTCGAGCTGATCCGCACTGGGCAGAACGAGCTCGTCCGTAACGGACGTCAGGGTGTCGGCATCCACCACGAAGACGAGCGTGCCGCGGTGCGAGTAGGCGGCGGTGATGCCGCGAGCCTCCTCACCGACGCCGATCTCCGGCACCTCACGCGCGGCGGGTCCGCCCGCCGAGAAGACCTCGCTGACCCGGTCCACGGCCAGCGCCACCAGACGGTCGCCGCGCGTCACGATCACCCATCGCACCTCGCGGTCGTCGTCACCGCTCCCCACGCCGAAGCGCACCCGCAGATCGATGATCGGAACCACGTTGCCGCGGTGATCCACCACGCCGGAGACCATCTCGGGCACGTGGGGGAGCTCGAGCGTCGGCATCGGGCGAATGATCTCCCGAACGCGGTGAATGTCGATCGCGTAGCGGACGCCGCCCACCTCGAAGCCCACCAGGCTCTTGTCGACGCCGTCCGGTGCGGGGCTCGTCTTGTTCTCGCGGACCTTGACCCTCATCCGTATGCCTTCAGCAGCCCGAGGGGGTCGAGCAGAATCAGGATGTCGTCGTCGACGACGTGCGCGCGCTCGACCTTCACCGCAGAGGTCCCGGGACGACCGATCCCCATCACGTAGGCGGACGCTTCGCTGCCGAGCACGGAGGCGAGCTCCACCTCGTCCTCGCGCAAGCGGAAGACCTGTAGCACCGCGTCGACCAACAGGCCGATCACCTCGTTGCCGCGGTCGACCAGCAGCACGCGGGTGAGCGGCCCAACCTCCTGCTCGGGCATGCGGAGCTTGCGGCGAAGGTCGATCAGCGTCGTCACGGTGCCGCGCACGGAGATCACACCCATGACCTCTTCAGGGCTGCGCGGCACCTCGGTCACGGCAGGCAGCCTCACGATCTCGCGCACTGTCGACAGCGGGAGCGCGTAACGCTCGCGGGCGAGCTGGAAGCCGAGGAACTCGCGAATCCCGGCATCCTCCATGGAGAGGTCCTCGCCCCCCTCGGCCGTCGCGAGCGCATCGCCCGGCTCGCTCATGCCGTGCCTCCCGTGAACAGCCGCGCGCTCTTGCCCATGAGCACCTCGTCCACGAGGGTCGGAGCGTCCAGCACCAGCACCAGACGCTGATCACCCAGATCGGTTGCGCCAGAGATGCCCGAGATGTTGCCCAAACTCCGCCCGAGGGCTTTGATCACGATGTCCTGCTGCCCGGCGAGCTCGTCCACCACCAGTCCGAGCTTGCGATTGCCGACCACGACCACGATCACGAAGGCATCACCGTCCGCGCCCGCGTCGCCCCAGCCGAAGAGCGTGCCCACGCGACACAGGGGCAGCGTGGTGCCGCGGATGTCCAGCACCTCGCGCCCCTCGACCGTGCGCACGTGCCGGTTGTCGAGCCGCAGCGCCTCCTGCACCACCGAAAGCGGGATCGACAGCCGGCGCCCGCGCACCGTGAAGAGCAGCGCGCTGATGATCGCGAGGGTGATCGGCAGGGTGATGGTGAAACGCGTACCCACCGTGAGCTCGGTCTCGACCTCGACGGCGCCCCCGAGGCGATTGATGTTGGTCTTGACCACGTCCATGCCGACCCCGCGGCCCGAGACGTCGGTGACCACCTCGCGGGTACTGAAGCCCGGCATGAAGATCACCGCAAGCACCTCGTCGCGGGACATGTCGCTCAGTTGGGCGTCTTCCAGCACGCCCTTGCGGCGCGCCGCCTCGCGCACCGCGCCCGAGTCGATGCCGCGCCCGTCGTCCTCGACCTCGATCACGACGTGATTGCCCTTCTGGTGGGCGTTGATCGTGAGGGTCGCGGTCTCCGGCTTGTCCTGCTGCGCGCGGTCGTCCCGGGTCTCGATGCCGTGGTCGACCGCGTTGCGGATGATGTGCATCAGCGGATCGGCGATGTCCTCGGCGATCAGCTTGTCGACCTCCGTCTCGGCACCCTTGACGACCAGCTGAACCTCCTTGTCCTGATCGCGCGCAATTTGCCGTACGATCACCGCGAGCTTATCGAATAGCTGCGCCAGCGGGACCATGCGCACGTCGAGCACACCCTCCTGGACCTCGCCCAGGTAGCGGTCGAAGCTCCGCTGGATGCGATGGGCTTCGAGGGCCAGCTCCCGGTCGGTGCCATGGGAGCGCAGCTTGTCGACCAGCCGGTCGAACGCGCTGCGCACGGTCCCGAGCTCGCCGACCACGTTCATCAGGTAGTCGAGCTTGCGGATGTCGACGCGCACGACGTTGGTGAGCGAGCGCAGCGACATCTGCTCGGCCACGGGCGCCACCGACGGCACCGCTGCAGCTGCTGCCGAGGGTCCCATCGAGGGCCGGGTCGATCCGCCCGGCAGCATCGACAGCCGCGTCTTGCGCAGCACCGGCATGAGGGTGCCGTCGGGCCGATCGAGCAGCTCCCGCAGCTCCGCCTCCGGGGCACCCGTCGCGATCAGCAGCTCGATGTCGATCGCGTCACCGCCATCGGAATCCATGCTGGGCAAGTAGGTGATGACCTCGGCCGCTGCCTTGCAGCGCTCCTTGAGCTCGCCCAGCTCGGTGTCGATCGCCTCGAGCGCGAGCCGGACGCGAAAGCGAAAGATGGTGTAGCCGCGCTCGAGGTTGCTGCGCAGGCGGTGCTCCTCGTACTCGGTCAGCACGGAAAGGATGTGCGGGTCGAAGTCGTAGTCCTCGAGGATGTTGCGCGGCTTGACCGAGATCGTGCCCACGGACTCGACGCGCTTGGCGAATGCGTCCAGGTCCACCGTGCGGGGCTCGTCCGGGTTGCGCGCCTCCGCCAACAAGCGCTGAAAGTCATCGACGCCCTCGAAGAGCACGTCCAGGGCGCTGTCGTCGAGCTCGAGCCGCCCCAGGCGCAGGTCCTCCAGCAGGTCCTCGAGCACGTGGGCGAGGCGGCCCAGATCCTCGAAGCCGAACATGCCCGCCAGGCCCTTGAGTGTGTGCACGCCGCGGAAGAGATCGTTGAGGGTGTCCGGGTTGCTGCGGCCCCGCTTCTGGGCCTCGTCCAGCACGAGCAGATCCCGCGAGAGGGTCTCGATCAGTTCCTGCGCCTCGACGAGGAACTCTTCCTTGGCCCTGTCTTCCGTACCGCCGGGCATTTTCAGCTCGCGGACTGCGGCGCGATATTGCGGACGGCCTCCACCAGCTGCCCGGCCGTGAAGGGTTTGCCCAGGTAGGTGTTGGCTCCGAGCTCGAGGGCGCGCTTCCGATCCTGGGCCGAGGACTCGGTGCTGATGATCAAGAGCGGCGTGTCCTTGTGCTTGTCGCTGCCGCGCATGAAGGAGATCAGCTCCAGGCCGTTGATGTTGGGCATGTTGATGTCCAGCACGACCAGGTCGAAGGTCTGACGCGGAAGGATGCGCAGCGCCTCGAAGCCGCTGGGCGCTTCCTCCACCTCGCCCTGCAGGTCCGGGTCATCCTCCAGGGCCGCGCGGACGTAGGCGCGCATGGCGCTCGAGTCGTCGACGATCAGGACGCGAAAGGACATGGTGAACGAACCGCGCGCCAGTGGCAGTGCGGTTCGTTAATGGTAGCCGAAGCGGTCCGTCCCCGAAAACCACGGCGTTTGCCCGGTCACGGCGTGCGGCCAAACTCGCGTTCGGTCGCATCACCGTGGCAACACTCGGAACATGCGCACAGCTGTCGCAGAAAGCGAAAGCTGTAGATCCCCGTGGAGTGGCCGTCTCCCCATGTCAGACGAAGCGCATAGTTGCCCACCTCGCCGATCTCGATGAGGTCACGGTCCCCGTCGGCGACGAAGCGCACGCCGCCGCTGTGCCCCTGACAACTCGCGCACGGGCAGAAGCCGCGCAGCACCTGGTGGGGAAGCACCGCCGTGTGGCCGTCGTCGAAGAGCACCTCGGTGACATCGGCGCCGCGCGGCGCGCGTACCTCGATCGGGATGTAGCGTGGGTCGCCCATGGCTCGTCACCGTTTGGGGTTGCGCCCGGCGTGCGTCAAGAGGTCCGCGTGCAGCTCCTTGCCGATGCGGTGCTCGATGAAAGCGCGCATCGCGTCGCGCGCGCTCCCCAGGGCGCGCATCGACCAGGCGCCGCCGGCAGGAACTCGAAAGTCACCCCGCGAGGCCTCCGCGAGGGCAGCGCGAACGCTTCCGCCGAGCTTGTGCCCGGCGGCGCCGCACGCGCGGCAGACCAGGTGGCCGCGACGCGCGTCGAATATCCCGCTCTGCTCCGGGCCCGGGCGCCTTCCGCACTCCCCGCAGGCGTCCAGCTGCGGCGCGAAGCCGGCCAGCCCCATCATGTGCGCCATGAAGCACACGAGCAGCGGCTGCGGCTGCGCGCCATCCGCATCGAGCGCGTCGAGCATTGCGACCGTGCTCGCGAAGACCGCCTCCACCGGCTCGTGCTCCGGCGTCAGCTCGCGGACGACCTCGAGCGCTGCGTAGCCGGCACTCATCCGATCGAGATCCCCGAGCAAGCGGGGAAAGGCGCGCGTGACCTGGGCCTGGGAGAGGGTGCCGAGCTGGCCGCGGCCGGCACGCACCTCGGCGCGCAGTAGCGCGAAAGACGTCAGGGCCCCGCCGAAACGCTTCTTGCTGCGGCGCGCTCCGCGGGCGATGAAGGCGGCCTTGCCTTGCCCGCTCGTCAGGAGGGTGACGATGCGGTCCGCGTCGCCATAATCGACGCTGCGCAGGAGGAGGGCCTCGAGGAACTGTCCTGCAGCTGGCACGGGACCTCCCGCTGGGAGAGCTGGACCGGCGCGTCGCGATGGCGCGGCCTGAGCACGATCGAGAGCGCCAGCGTGAAGAGGATCAGCAGGATGAAGAGCGCGATGGCGATGCCGAAGCGGCGCCCGGACTCGGGCGCGTAGACCGCCGGCAGCGAGGGCGGCGCATCGCTCTCCTCGGCCTTGCCGTGACGCGCCAGCACGTGCTCCTCGTCGAGCCCCAGCGCGCGCGCGTAGGCGCGCAGGAAGCCGCGCACGAAGACGTCGGCGGGCAGCTTGCTGTGATCGTCGGCCTCGATCTGGCGCAGCACGCGAACCGGAATGCGCGTCGTCTGCGCCAGCTCGGCCACCGACACCTGCCGTAGCTCGCGCTCGCGCTTCAGGTAGCTGCCAACCGAACCCATCAGTACGTCGCCTCCAGATAGCGCGTGCAGGCCGCACCGGCCTCGTTCCTCGAGCCCAGCTCCACGCAGCGCTCGAAGTCGGCGCGCGCGTCGTCGCGTTGCCCGAGCTTCATGCGCGTCTCGCCACGCAGGTGCCAGGCGTCCTGAAAGATCTTGCAGCGCTCGTCGGCTTCGAGTGCCTGCGTGAGCGCGTGGTCGGCCTTCTCGAACTGCTCGACCTTCACGTAAGTGCGACCGAGGTGGAAGTAGCCGACGCAGAAGCGAGGCTCCTGCTTGACCGCCCGCATCAAGGCCTCCTCGGCCTTGTCGTAGGCAGCGGTCTCGTAATAGGCGCGCCCGAGGTTGCCCCAGGCCATGTAGGCCCGGCGGTTGAAGAGGTCTTCGACGGCGTGCTGGAACTCGGTGATCGCCAGGTCGTAGCGCTTCTGGTGCAGGTAGAGCACGCCCAGGCCATTGCGCGCGTCCGACGCGAGGGTCTGCTCCGGATGCGCCGACTCCGAAGCCTGGATGCGCAGCACTTCCTGGAAGTGCTTGATGACCAGCTCGTCGTTACCGGGGTTGTCCTCGCGCCCGACCAGAAACATGTTCGCCAGCAGCAGGTGGGCCTTGGCGTTGTCCGGGTCCACCTCGATCGCCTTGAACAGCGCCTGGAAGGCGCCGGGGTCGTTGCCTTCCCCCCTCAATCCGATCGCGAGCTCATACTGCTTCATCGAACGATTCCGGTCGGCCTCCGAGGTACCCTGCGACACGCAGCCCGTCAGGACGTGGACGAGCAGCAACACCCACAGCGTGGCGCCCGTGGGACAGATGCGAGACGACCCGGGGCAGCTGTGCGTCGGCACGGCGCCATGGTTTACCGGCCGCTCGTGCGCACGGTCAATAGGAAAACCCCCTCATTTTTGCTCACGAAATCTGCCCTGGCGTCAGACGACCGACACCGCTCGGCATGTCCGCCGGGGACAACTTGCTGCGTCCCAACCCTGGATCAGGCAGCGCGCATGCCCGAGGCCGCCACGGCCAGCAGCTCCACCAGCACGGTCGCGGCCAACTGGCAGGTCTGGCCGGTCGGGTCGTGGTCGGGCGAAATCTCCACCACGTCGCAGCCCACGAGCTCCAGGCCAGACAGGGCGCGCACCAGGCTGAGAGCCTCGTAGCTGGTCATGCCTCCCGGCACGGGTGTGCCGGTGCCCGGTGCGTAGGCTGGGTCCAGCGCGTCCATGTCGAAGCTGACGTAGAACTTGCCGCGCCCGGCGAGGGCCTTCAGGCGCGCCTCTACCCCCGCGAGATCACGCTTGATCTCATCGATCGTGACGATCTCGAAGCCGGCCGATCGGGCCGCGTCCAGATCGTCGGCAGCGGTGAAGGGCCCGCGAATACCCAGCTGCGTGACGTCGCCCTTCCGCAGCAGTCCCTCGTCCGCGGCGTGTCGGAAGACCGTGCCGTGGTGGAGGTCTACACCCCAGGCGGGGCCGAACGTGTCGCTGTGCGCGTCGAAGTGAACCAGTCCGATCGGGCCATGGACCTCGGCCACCGCGCGCAGCGCACCGAGGCTCACGCTGTGGTCGCCACCGACCAGCGCGGGGATCGCGTCTGCACTGACGATCCGGGACACCCGCTCCTGGATGGCGTCCATGGATCCGGGCAAGTCCATCGGAACGCAGCGAATGTCGCCGCCGTCGGCGCAGCGCAGATGCTCGAAAACGTCGAGATCGTGGCCCGTGTGAAAGCCCCGCGTCAGGGCGCTCGCCGCCCGCACGCCGCGCGGACCGAAGCGGGCACCCGGGCGGTAGGTGGTGCCGCCGTCGAAGGGCGCGCCGCAGATCATCACGTCGAGGTCGGCCGGATCGTCGTGCATCGGCAGCCGCAGGAAGGTGGACACCCCGGCGAAGCGTGGCACCTCACGCGTGGAGACGGGGTTGAAGTCGTCATCACTGCTCACAGAGGGCCTCCTCCTGCTGCATGCCGGGGCGGGGCTGCTGCACGAAGGCCTCCGCCGGTACGTCCGACTCGAAGCGGATGTCCTTGAACTTCACCAGCGTGTCGGTGTCGGTGGCCGGTTGCTCCACGTGGACCTCGAAGGGCATGGCGATGCCGTACTCGCCCATCGCAAGCACGCGGTACTCGTCGTAGCGCACGCGCCAGATGCTGCGGCCCTTGGGGTCGAAGATCTCCGAGCGCTTGAGGCGTAGGCGCTGCTGCGCGGTGGGCGCCTCCATGTCCTTGCCCACGACGGCGAAGTCCACCTCCTGGCGACTGCCGTCGGGAGCGCGAAGCTTGATGCGGTAGCGGTCTTGGACCCACTCGATCTCGGTGCGCTCGTGCTCGATCAGGCTCGTGCCGCCGAGCAGCAGGATCGCCGTCTCCTGGACGCTCATCGGGATCCCAATCAGCCGGGCGATGTTGCGTGGGCAGGTGGCGCCGTACATGTAGCGCTTCTCGCGCAGGTCACTGAAGGCGAAGGCCTCGCCGTCGCTGGTGAGGATCGCGGCCGGCCCGAACTGGGTCATCACGTCGAAGCGCACGCGACCCGGCCGCTGCACGAACATCAGCACGGTGCCCTTGACCCGCCCCTCCTTGCCGCGCTGGTCGACGCGCGCCTCCGCCTGGATCGCGGTGACGCGCTCGCGCATCGCACGATGCAGCGCGAGCGCCTGACCTGCGTCCTCGTGGGGGTAGCGAGGTCGCGGGCCACCACCACAGCCCGGGCACGCGGTCGCGCCGAGCAGGATCAGCGGCAACACCCATCGCAGCCCACCGCTCAACGCACGATCCCTTCGATCACGTCGAGGGCCAGCTGGTGGCGGCCGAAGGGCGGCATGATGTAGGCGCCCGCGACGCGCTCCTTCACGCGCTCGAGCATCTCGCGCGCGATCGCGACGCCCTCCGCGCGCCCTTTGGGGCCACCGCCGGCAGCGCGCATGCGCTCGCGGATCGGCTCGGGCACGCGCATGCCCGGCACCTCGTTGTGCAGAAACTCCGCGTTGCGATAGCTCGCCAGCGGCAACAGCCCCACCAGCACCGGCAAGCCGAGCGGCTCGGCGTCCTGCAGAAAGCGCTCGAGCACCTCCACGTCGTAGACCGGTTGCGTCATCACGAAGTCCGCGCCGGCGCGCGCCTTCTGGCCCAGGCGCGACAGCTCGCGCCCGTAGTCGGGCGCAGCCGGCTCCGCGCCGGTGGCGCAGAGGAAGCCGGTGGCCTCGCCCAGGGGCTTGCCGCCCGGATCGAAGCCGCGATTGAGCCCATCGATCAGGCGCAGCAGCCCGATCGAGTCCACGTCGTAGACCGGCGTGGCGTCCGGGAAGTCGCCCATCTTGGGCGGGTCGCCCGTCACCACAACCAGGTTGTGCACGTCGAGCTCGTGGGCCGCCAGCAGGTGCGCGATCAGCCCGAGCAGGTTGCGGTCGCGCGTGGTGACGTGCATCAGGGCTGGCATCTCCAGCTCCTGCTGAACGCGAACGCAGAGCGCCAGGTTGCCCATGCGCGCGCTCGCGCGAGGGCCGTCGGCCACGTTGATGATGTCGACCCCGCCGCGCTTGAGCAGCTCGGCACCTGCGAGGGCGCGGTCGAGTGAGAGACCGGGCGGCGGATTGACCTCGACCGAGACGATGAACTCGCGCCCCAGCCGAGCGCCGATCAGGCCCTTGTCCTGCAAGGGCGTGACCACCACCCCGGGCGCTACACCGGCGCTGGCCTCCTCCTCGTCGCGCATGCCGCCGCCCGCCTCCGGGGCCGGGCCCGCGCCCACCATGCGCGCCGCAGCCGCGATCTTTCGGATGTGCTCGGCGGTGGTGCCGCAGCACCCGCCGACGCCGTGCACGCCGGCCTTGAAGAGGCGACGGGCGTAGAGCTGGAAGTACTCCGGGGTCGCCATGTAGGCGAAGCGCCCCTCCACCCGCTGCGGCAGCCCGGCATTGGGCTGGGCCACCACCGGCAGACCGGCGTCCAGCATTCGCGTACACATCTCGTAGACGCCGGCTGGGCCGTCCGCGCAGTTGACGCCGACTCCGTCGGCGCCCTGGTCGACCAGCCGCTGGGCCATGTCGGCGGGGCCGGTCCCGTCCGCCATCGTGCCGAAGGGATCGAAGGAGACCGACGCCACGACCGGGCACACGCCCGCCGCGGCTTCCCGCGCCGCGTCGAGCGCCAGCGCGAGCTCCTCCGGGTGGCGGAAGGTCTCGAGCAGTAGGACGTCGACGCCTTCCTCGATCAGCACCCGGCACTGCTCGGCGAAGGCCTCGCGCACCTCGGGACGCTCGGCTTCACCCACCGTCGTCCACATGCGGCCGGTCGGGCCGACCGAGCCGCCCACGTAGGCGTCGTCGCCGGCCACCTCGCGCGCGAGCGCCACGGCCGCGCGGTTGATCGGCGCGACCTGATCCTGCAGCTCATGGGCGGCCAGGCGGTAACGGTTGGCGCCGAAGGAGTTGGTGGAGAGCAGGTCGGCGCCGGCCTTCAGGTAGGCTTCGTGCACCTGGCGCACCAGGTCGGGGCGGGTGAGGCAGGCCTGGTCCAGGCTGGTGGTGTAGAGCAGCCCCCGCTCGTAGAGCGCGGTGCCCATGGCCCCGTCGAAGACGAGGCCGCCCCGGGCCAGGGCCTCGAGCAACGGCGTGTCGCGCTTGGCCATCGGACTGCGCGGAAGCTTGCGATCCGCCCAACTCGGGGGTCAAGCCGGATGACCCGCGCGGCGGCTTGGGCTATGGACGAGCGATGGCCCGCCACGCGCGCGTGCAGATCGCCGACCTGAGCAAGGACAGCCCCGCGGCGTGGGCGCTCCTGGCGGTGGCGCTCCCGGCGCTATTTGGTGGCGTAGCAGCGGCGGGATGGTTGCTGGGGCCCGGCGAGGCCACGGCGGTGGCGGCCGGCGGCGAGGCGGAAGCGATCACCGCGCCAGCGGTGGTGGGTGCGCCCGACGCGGGGGCCGAGCTGACTGGGGATGTTGGGGTGAGCACGACCGGTGGAGCGAGCGGCGCGAGAG
>JAPPOT010000303.1 GCA_028817855.1 Myxococcales bacterium | reverse complement strand
AGCGCATCGCCGACGAGATGCGGAAGGTGCGCGCCCAGACCGACAGGCCCTTCGGCGTGGACATGCTCGCCGCCCTACCCGAGCAGATGAACGCCGCCATCGACGCGATCATCGAGGGCGGCGCGGCCTGCTTCGTGGCCGGGCTCGGCGTGCCCACCGACCTGGTGAAGAAGTGCCACGACGGCGGCGTGAAGGTGATGGTGGTGTGCGGCAAGGTCAAGCACGCCGTCGCAGCCCAGGAAGCGGGCTGCGATGCGGTGATCGCCCAGGGCACCGAGGCGGGTGGGCACACCGGCCAGGTCGCGGGCATGGCGCTGATCCCGCAGACCGTCGACGCGGTCGACATCCCGGTGCTGGCGGCCGGCTCGATCGTCGACGGGCGCGGCCTGGCCGCCGCGCTCGCGCTCGGCGCCCAGGGCGTGTGGATGGGCACGCGCTTTGTGGCATCCACCGAGGCGGTCGGCTCCAACGTCTACAAGGCGCGCATCTGCAGCGCCGGTGGCGCCGACACGGCGATCACGCGCGTCTACTCGGGCAAGCCCATGCGCGTGATCAACAACCCCTACGTCGAGGCGGCCGACCCGGCGGCCATCAAGCCCTTCCCGCTGCAGCTGATGGAGAGCAGCCGCGCGGGCGTGATGGCGTGGGCGAATGACGCCACCACCGATCCGGCCCGCACCTGCATGCCGGCTGGCCAGGGCGCCGGCGGCATCCACGAGGTACTTCCCGCGGGGGAGATCGTGCGGCGGGTGCTGGACGAGGCGGAGCAGACCCTGGCCCGCATCGCGGGGCTCTGCCGCTGATGCCGCAGCTCGCGCAGACACGCCGCAGCGCGCGCGAGCGCGGCAGGCCGCGCACCAAGGCCGCCGTGCTCGTCGCCCAGGAGATCGTGCGCCAGGTGCGCGCCCGCGGGCTGTCGGCCGGGGACCGGCTGCTGTCCGAGCAACGCATGGTCGAGCGCTACGGCGTGGCGCGCGGGACCCTGCGCGAGGCCCTGCGCCTGCTCGAGACCCAGGGCGTGCTCGTGATCAAGGCGGGCCCGGGTGGTGGGCCGGAGCTGACCACGCCCGACGCCGGCCACCTGGCGAGCACGCTGGCGCTGCTGCTGCAGTGCGTCGATGCGCCCTTCCGCGCGGTGGTCGAGGCGCGCGCGATCGTGGAGCCGGGCCTCGCGCGGCTGGCGGCCGAGCGCTGCACCGACGCCGACCTGCAGGCCCTCGCCGCGTCCCTCGAGCGCCTGCGTGCGGCGAGCGGCGAGCGCGCCTTCGCCGAGGAGCAGCGTCGCTTCCACGATCTGATCGCCGTCGCCGCCCACAATCCGGTCTTCGCCTTCCTGCTGCCTGCCCTGCGCCGCATCTCGCGCGGCTCGCGCCTGGCCTACGGCGCTGCCCAGCGCCGCAGCGCGATCGCCGCCCTCGCGCGCATCCACCGCGCGATCGCGGCAAGCGACGGCGATCAGGCCGAGGTGTTGATGGCCGCCATGCTGACGCGCGCGCTGCGCAGCTTCGACCGCCACGAGGCGGCGGCGATGCAACGACCGGTCGCCTGGTCGGATGCCCACGAGTGACGTGATGGAGGGAGCCCAGCCATGACCGAGTGCGGCAACGTCGAGCGGGACGGTCGCCTGATGATCGTCACCATCAACCGCCCGGAGCTTCGCAACGCCCTGCACCCGTCAGCCAACGAGGAGGCGGTGACCGGCAGCTACGAGGCCGCGCGGCGTCTCTTCTCCAGCGCGGACATCAAGGAGGGGCCACAGGCCTTCGCGGAGAAGCGCAAGCCCCAGTGGAAGGGACGCTGACGTGGCCCTCGATCCGTCGACGCCCGTGCTGATCGGCGCCGGTCAGGTGACCGACCGCAACACCGATCTCGACCGCGCCTGCAGCCGGCTGGACCTGATGGAGGCCGCCGCCCGACTGGCGGCCGAGGACGCGCGCTTGCCGGCCGCGGCGCTGGCGCGGCTCGAGCGGGTGGTGGTGATCCCGCCCTTCCCGCGCGACTGGATGGACAACCCACCTGAGGCGCTGGCCGCGCGGCTCGACTGCAGCAGCGCGCGCGGCTTCGTCGCGGCGGTGGGCGGCTGCTTTCCCCAAGCGCTGGTGAACCAGAGCGCGGAGGCCATCGCGCGCGGGCAGCTCGGCTTCGTGCTGCTCGCGGGCGCCGAGGCGGAGGACACCCGCGCGCGCTTCCGCAAGCGCGGCGACAAGCCCACCCACTGGCGCGTCGAGAGCGAGACGCGCCCCGAGACGATCGACGAGGTGGATGGCTCCGTGGTGACCTCGCGCGCGGAGGCGGCCCACGGGCTGGGCGCGCCCGCGATCATCTACCCGATGTTCGAGACCGCCCTGCGCCACCACTACGGGCGCAGCATTGAGGACCACCGACAGCGCATGGGTTCGCTGTGCGCGTCGCTCGCGCGCGTCGCCGCGGACAACCCACTGGCCTGGTTTCAGCAGGCCCCGTCGCCCGACGAGATCACACTGCCGTCTGACGACAACCGCTACGTCGCCTACCCCTACACCAAGCGCATGAACGCCATGCCGCGCGTCAACCAGGCGGCGACCCTGCTGATGACCTCCGTGGAGCGCGCGCGGGCGATGGGCGTGCCGGAGGAGCGCCGGGTCTTCCTGCACGGCTGCGGCGATGCCCACGATCACTGGCACGTGAGCCGCCGCGTCGACTACCACAGCTCTCCTGCGATCCGCGCGATCGGCCAGACCGCGTTGTCGATGGCGGGCCTCGGCATCGGCGACATCGATGCGCTCGACATCTACAGCTGCTTCCCGGTGGCGGTCGAGATCGGGCGCGACATGCTCGGCATTGCGGAGGACGACCCGCGCCCGCTGACGGTCACCGGCGGCCTGCCCTACTTCGGAGGGCCGGGCAACAACTTCGCGATGCACTCGATCGCGACGATGATGGACCGGCTGCGCGCCCAGCCGGGCACCACGGGGCTGGTCACCGGCAACTCCTACTACCTCTCCAAGCACTCGGTCGGTATCTACAGCACGCGGCCGGCGCAGCGGCGCTGGCAGCGTCGCGATCCGGCCGAGGACCAGGCCCGCGTCGATGCCGAACCGGGCCCGGAGGTGGCCGAGCAGCCCGACGGCATCGGCGCGATCGAGGCCTACAGCGTGGGCTACAACCGCGAGCGCGAGCCGGAGCGGGGGTACGTGCTCGGGCGGCTGGAGGACGGCCGCCGCTTCGTGGCGCACACCGTGCAGGATCCGGCGGTCCTGGCGAGCCTGGTCGAGCGCGACGCGGTCGGAGTGCGCGGGCGGGTGACATCCGAGGGCGAGCTCAACCGCTTCGCCCCGCTGTAGGCGTAGGGTTTTCGCCCCCACGGCTGCGTGCTACCTGTGGCGCGTGATCATCGGGACCGCAGGGCACGTCAACCACGGCAAGACCACCCTGGTGCGCGCCCTGACCGGGGTCGACTGCGATCGCCTCGAGGAGGAGAAGCGCCGCGGCATCACCATCGCGCTCGGCTTCGCGCGCTGGCGGCTGCCCGACGGGCGCGAGGTCTCGGTGGTGGACGTGCCCGGGCACGCCAGCCTCGGTCACACCATGGCCACCGGTGCGCTGGGGCTCGACGCGGTGCTGCTGGTGGTGGCGGCCCACGAGGGCGTGATGCCGCAGACCCGCGAGCACGTGGCGGCCTGCGACGTGCTCGGTGTTCGGCGCGGCGTCATCGTGCTCACCCACGTCGATCGCTGCGACGATCCCGAGGTCGCTGCGGGCGCAGTCCGCGCGGCGCTGTCCGGGAGCTTCCTCGCGGACGCGCCGCTGGTGAGGGTGAACGCTCCGGCGGCGGAGGGTCTGGAGGAGCTCGGCGCCGCGGCGGCGGAGCTGTTGTCGCCCGCGGAGCAGGCGCAGGCGCTGCCCGCCCTGCTTCCGGTCGATCGGGTCTTCCCCATGCGCGGCTTCGGCACGGTGGTGACCGGCTCGCTGATCCGCGGCCAGCTCGCGACAGATGACCGCGTCGAGCTCGGCCCGGGTGGTCGGGCGCTGCGCGTGCGCACCCTGCACGTGCACGGCGACCAGGTCGATCGCGTGGTGGCGCGCTGTCGCGTCGGGGTCGGCCTGCCCGGCGTCGAACCTGGCGACATCGAGCGCGGGGCCTTCCTCGCGCAGCAGGGAGAGATCCGCTGCGGCCGGCGCTTCGACGCCGAGGTCCACTGGCAGCCGCACATGCCCCGTGCCGTGCGGCAGGCGCGCTCGCTGGGCTACGTCTGTGGTGGCGCCCGCGCCCAGGCGCGCTTTCGGGTCGACGCAGTGCTCGAGCCGGGCGCCCGCGGCACCGCGCGCGTGACGCTCGACCGCGACGTGCCGCTGGTCGGCGGGTTGCGCTTCGTGCTGCGCGGCGCCAGCGTGCACGGCTTTGGCTCGGTGGTGGCGGGTGGCCGCATCCTGGATGCGGAGCCGCCCGCACGCCGCACTGCCGCGGTGCGCGCGCGGCTGGCGAAGGGCGAGGAGCTCGTCGATGTCGTGGTCGAGGAAGCAGGCGAGCATGGCGTCTTGCCGGAAGAGCTCGGTGCACGCCTCGGGCTCGCGCCCATGCCGGCTGGACCGCGGCTGTTCGCCGCGCGGGCGGTGGCGCCGGCGGGCGAGCGCGTGCTCGCGGCCGTGCGCGATCACCAGCAGGCTCACCCCGCGGAGCGCGGCATGCTCGCGGCGGCGCTGCAGCTCGGTGCGATCGAAGCGCCGGCGCTCCAGGCGCTGCTCGACGCCCGTATGTTGCTTCGCGAGGGCCCGCTGTTGCGCACGCCGGACTTCGACGTGCGCGATCAGGCGTCGCGCGCCGACGACCTGACCTCGCGCGTGGAGCGCTTCATCGAGTCGCGCGGGCTGACCGGGCCGAGCGAGGACGAGGTGCGGGCCGAGCACGGAGGTGGCAACGACGTGCGGGCGGCGATCCGCACGCTCGAGTCGGAGCGGCGCATCGTGCGCACCAAGGGCATCTGCTTTGCAACTGCCCATACCGATCGCCTGATGCGCGAGACCGCGCGCGCGGTGGTCGACGCGGGCACCCTTCCGGTCGCCTGGCTCAAGGACTACGCCTCGATCACACGCAAGCACGCGATCCCGCTGTGGACCTGGCTCGACAACATGGGAGTGACCGTACGCCACGGCAACGCCCGCCTGCCCGGGCCGCGCGCCAGGTCGCTGGTCGAGGAAAGTTGAGACGGGCGGTGCTGCTCGGGGGCTCGACTGAAGCGGGGATCGCGGACTCGGTCACGTAGTTCGCGCGGCACTGTGCTGGCCTAGTTGTTGACCTGGGAGGCCCAGCGTTTCTGCAAGCCGTTTCCACGGTCTCGTGGGCACGCATCGCTCGCCACCCAGCTCAAGAGTTGGGACGCCTCCGCGGTCTTTCCGAGGGCACGCTTGGCGTCGTAGACAGTCAGGCATGCCACACCGGCACGCTCGCCGGTACTCAGCTCCACTCGGTCGCGGTGTTGGGTGCCGAGCAGGTGGACTGCCGCCTCGTAGTTGCCCTCCCGCCACTGGAGGATTCCCCTGACCAAGTTATCGGGGTTGATGTTCATCATGGGACGCACAAATGCAGCCTTCTTGGTCACCCTAACGCACGCTTGCGACGTTCGCCCGTAGAGCGGCTGCGCGACAACAGTCCCGCCGCGGACGCCAGGGCGTGCCATCCTGGCCGCTCTGGCGCCCGAACCTGCTCGGTCACGGAGACTGTGTCGGTCGCGGCCTCGTCTCGGTCTCGGAGTCGGCCTCGGTCTCGGTCTCGGCCTCGGTCTCGGTCTCGGCCTCGGTCTCGGAGTCGGCCTCGGTCTCGGTTTCAGGCGTGCTCGAGCGCGTCTAGTAGGGCGCCTACAAGAGCGTCGCCCTGGCCCAGGGGGGCCACGGTGCGGGGGTCGAGGAGGAGCTGGTCCCTGTGGACTCGGGTGATGACGGGCGGATCTTGGTGACGCAGGGCCGCCTGGAGCTTGATCGGGTTCGGGGTGCGGATGGCGAGGGCGATGGAAGGCCAGCGCTGGCCGGGGACGCTGCCGCCGCCGATCGCGCCGTCGACCTCGAGCAGCTCGGCTTCGACGTGGGCGGGCATCGCTTCGAGCCAGGTCTGTGCGGCTGCGCGTAGGGCTTCGATCGGGGCCTCGATCATCGCGCGCACCGGGACCGTGGTGCCGGTCAGCCAGTCGTCGACGGTCGCGCCCAGGGCCGCCAGGGTGACCTTGTCGGGGCGCAGCGCGCGTAGCAGCGGTTGCTTGCGCATGCGGTCGATGACCTCGGCCTTGCCGACGATGATTCCAGCCTGGGGGCCGCCCAGGAGCTTGTCGCCGCTGAAGCAGACCAGCGTCGCGCCGTCCCGCAGCTGGGCGGCCACGGTGGGCTCGTCGCCGATCTCGAAGAGCGCGCCCGATCCGACGTCGACCACCACCGGCGGCCCCAGTGCGCAAAGCTCGCGCAGGCTCGCCTCGGCAACGAAGCCGACCTGGCGAAAGTTCGAGTGGTGCACGCGCAGGATCGCTGCCACGTCGGGCGAGAGCGCGCGTTCGAAGTCGCGCAGGTGAGTGCGGTTGGTGGTGCCGACCTCGATCAGCTTGGCGCCGGACTCCGCCATCACGTCGGGCACACGAAAGCCGCCGCCGATCTCCACCAGCTCGCCGCGACTGACCAGCACCTGGCGATCCCGCGCCAGCTCGCGCAGGCACAGCAGTACCGCGGCCGCCCCGTTGTTGACGAGCACGGCGGCCTCGGCCCCGGTCAGCGCGCAGATGCGCTCCTCCACCTCGGCGCCGCGCCGGCCGCGCTGCCCGTGCGTGTCGAGCTCCACGGTGCAGTAGCCGGCCGCCTCGCTGGCCGCGGCGATCGCGCGCGTGCTCCACGGAGCGCGGCCGAGGTTGGTGTGAAGCACGACGCCGGTGGCGTTGATCGCAGGCAGCTGCTGCGGCTGCAGGCGGGCCTGCAGCTGTTGCGCGAGGGTTCCCGCTTCAGGCGCGTCGCCGCAGCCAGCTTGCGCCCGTGCGTCGGCGAGCACGGCGCGCGCGGCCTCGGTCACGCGCGCGCGACCGAAGCGCTCGATCAGGTCGTCGCGCGCGAGCTCGTGGACGGGCGGCAGGCGTCGTCGGGCGTCGTCGGTCATCGCTCGCTCGCAGGGGGGAGATGGCGGAGGCGCACGGGAATCGAACCCGCCAGGGACGACGAAGGCCGCCCCTCACCGGTTTTGAAGACCGGGGGCCACACCAGTGTACCGATCGCCTCCATGGGTGCGGTCGCGGACGCTAGCTCGCGGTGCTTGTGGGGGCAACCGTGGGCCATTCCTGCTACCGTCGCCGCCATGGATGAAGCGATTCGACTGACCCGGTTCGCAAGCGGCGGCGGCTGAGCCGCCAAGCTTCGGCTGGGTGACCTGGTTCAGGTCATGGAGGGCATGCTCCCGCCCGCGCAGGGGAGCGACGCGGTGATTGTCGGAAGCGATCTCTCCGACGACGCTGCCGTGGTGCGACTGCCGGGCGATGACCGGCGCTACCTGGTGCTCACCACCGACACCATCGCGCCGCTGGTCGACGAACCGGAGATCTTCGGCCGGATCGCCGCTGCCAACGCGCTCTCCGATGTCTACGCCATGGGCGGCCGCCCGCTGTACGCGCTCAACCTGGTCTTCTTTCCCGACAAGGCGCTGCCGCTGACGGTGCTGCAGGCGATCATGCGCGGGGCGAGCGCGGCCTGCGCCGAGGTGGGCGTGCCGATCGTCGGTGGCCACAGCGTGCGCAACGACGACCTGCTCTTCGGCCTGGCCGTGACCGGCGAGGTGGCTGCCGACGGCCTGCTCTCCAATCGCGGCGCGTCGGCTGGCGAGGCGCTGGTCCTGAGCAAGGCCCTGGGCACGGGCGTGATCGGCACTGCGATCAAGAAGGACCTCGCGAGCGAGCAGCAGATGCGCGTCGCGATCGACTCCATGTGCCGGCTCAATCGCGAGGCCCTCGAGATCGGGCGTCGCTACGGCATCACGGCGGCAACGGACGTGACCGGCTTCGGTCTGCTCGGCCACCTGCGCAACATCCTGCGGGGCAGCGCGCTCGACGCCGTCGTCGAGCTGTCCGCTCTGCCGCTGCTGCCCGGGGCGCTGGAGCTGGCCGCCGACGGGCACATGCCGGGCGGGTCGAAGGCGAACCTGGAGACGATAGCGCCCGCGCTGCGCCCGAGTGGCGTGGTCGGCACCGTGACGGGGGAAGCCGAGCTGCGCCTGCAGCTGGCGGCAGACGCCCAGACCAGCGGGGGGCTGTTGATGAGCCTGCCTGCCGAAGGCGCGGATGCGGCGGTCTCGGAGCTGCAGGGCAGCGGCCACGCTGCCGCCCGGGTCGGTGCGCTGATGCCACCGGCCGCGCCGGACGGTGGCGCGATCACCACCGCGTGAAAGCCAGGGGGCTCAAGGGGGACGGATGGCTCGAGACTACGCTGCGATTGTGGATGCGCTGGTCGAGTCGCCCAACCCGATCATCCGCTACAAGGCCAGCGTGCGTCTGAAGGGCACGCGGCCCTCGAGCAAGAAGGCGCAGGCCCAGCGCGCGGCGATCGGCGACTCCCCGATCGCACGGACGCTGCTGTCGGATCTGGAGGCCGCCGACTGCGGCACGCGCGAGGGAATCGCGACGGTCTACCACACGCTCCGGTACCTCGCTGACATCGAGTATCCGGCCGGTGATCGCTCCCTGACGCCCCATCGCGACGAGGTTCATGCCTGGTTGCGCCGCCTGGAGAACGAGTACGACGGGCCGCTCCTCATCCGCGACAAGCATCGCGTGCACGCTTCTTTCCACGGCAACGCCATCCACGCCGCGATCGTGCTCGGCATCGCCAACGCGGGGACGGATGATCTGGCCAAGAACCTCCTGCGCTACCAGTGGCCAGGCGGTGGATGGAACTGCAACAAGAAGCCGAAGGCGAAGGGACCGACGATCGTCCATACGGCCTACGGCATGCGCGGCCTGTCGACCTATGCGTCCCGCAAGCGCTCCAAGCCCGTCATCGAGGCCGTCGAGGCATCCGCACAGGTGCTGCTGGAACGTCGCGTCTACCTGAAGCGCACGACGGGCAAGCCGTTGCGACCGGTCTACACGAAACTCTCCTATCCCTACCCGCGGCTCTACGACTTCATGGTCGGGCTTCAAATCCTGGCGCGGTCGGGCCACGTTCGCGATCCTCGCTGCGAGTCGGCGCTGGAGCTGCTGGAGTCGAAGCTGATCGAGGGCGAGGGCTGGGCGGTGGAGCGCAGGACGCCGGAGCAGACCCATTCGATGTGGAATCGCGAGCGGCGCGGCCGAGCAAACCTCTTCCTCACCGTCGACGCGCTCGAGATCCTGAAGCGGGCGGGCCGCCTGGGAGTGTGAAGGCCCTACGCCCCATGCGCGAGGGTGATCAGCGCGATGCCCTCTGCCACCGTCGTCAGCACGAGCCAGCGCACGCGCCCGCCCTCTTCGTCGGGCCCTAGCGCGCTGCCGGATTCCCAAACGGCTCCGCCACATTCCGAAAGAACACTCGCCTTCCGCGTGCTGAGCTGTGCAGTGGTGGATTAGGCACGGGCTCACCGTGCGGGTTGGAAAGGCTGGTGTCCGATGGGACGAGGATCTTGGGCGCGGGCGACCGCGTGCGGCCTGGCGCTTGCCGTGGGTGCGTGCGCAAGCGACAGTGGCGATGCGGGTGACGCGAGCAGCTCAGCGAGCGTGCTGACACCGACGGTTCAACCGCCGGCCGACTCGCCGACCGGGACGATGACGGGCGCGACCACGGCCGCACCCCAGGCCACGCCGACCGCCGGGGGGGCCGGAGCCGCGGCGCCGCCCCCGCCCCCCGCGGGCGGTTCGCCCGCAGATGGCATGCCGCCGGCAC
>JAPPOT010000493.1 GCA_028817855.1 Myxococcales bacterium | reverse complement strand
GCCCAAACCTCCCTCCCCCCTCGAAAACCGCCAGTATCGCTGGCTGCTCGGCAGCAACGTCACGTTCTTCCTGGCGCTGCACGGGCAGGGCGTGGTGCGCTCCTGGATCGCCTTCGAGCTCACCGGCAGCAACCTGGCGCTGGGGCAAATCGCGGCGGCGGTGGCCTTGCCGATGCTGCTGATGGCGCCCTTCGGTGGCGTGATCGCCGACCGCATGGAGCGCAGGCGGCTGATCTTCACCGCCCAGGCGGCGGTGTTGGCGAGCGAGCTGACCCTGCTGACGCTGCTCGTGACGGGGCACCTGCAGTTCTGGCATCTGCTGTGCGGTACCGTCGTGATGGGGCTGGTCTTCCCGATCAGCATGCCGGCGCGCCAGGCGATCACGGTCAACGTGGTGGGGCGCGAGGCGCTGACCACCGCGATGGCGATCGGCATGGGCGCCATGAGCGCCACGCGCGTGGTGGGACCGCTGATCTCCGGCGTGCTGATCGACGCCATCGGCGTCCACGGCACCTACGCCACCGGCGCGGGCCTCTACGCCGCCGCCATGCTCACGCTCTTCGGCGTGCCGCGCGATCGCGCCCCGGCGCCCGAAGGCCCGCGCCCCTCCGTGCTGCACGAGATGGGCGAGGGCTTCCGCTATTTGATGGCCCACCCGCTGCTGCGCACGCTGATGCTCTTCGGCCTGGTGCCGATGTTCCTGGCGATGCCGGCCCAGCAGCTGATGGTCGTCTTCGCCGAGGACATCTGGAAGGTGGGCTCCTCGGGCTTCGGCGTGCTGCAGGGCATGTCCGGTGTCGGCGGCGTGGCCGGCGCGATCTACGTGGCGCGCATGAGGAATCAGGCCCGGCTGCGCGTGATGATGATCAGCGGGCTGGGCTTCGCGCTGTTGCTCGGTCTCTTCGCCCTCTCGCCCCTCTTCTGGCCAGCCGTCGCCCTGGCGCTGCTCGGCTACACGCTCAGCGCGATCTACGGCACGCTCAACAACTCCGCCATCCAGCTCCTGGTCTCGGACGACGTGCGGGGCCGCATCTCCAGCTTCATGATGATGTCGGTCTCCTTGCCCCTGCTCGGCACGCTCCCGGTCGGCGCGTTGGCCGACCGCATCGGCGCCCCCACTGCGGTCGCCGGCGCCTGCAGCCTCGGCGCCTTCGTGGTGGTGCTCTTCTGGATCTTCAGCCCCACCCTGCGCCGCCTCGACGAAGCGGTTGCGGAGAACGAAGCCGAGCTCGCGGCGCAGACGGCGACGCGGTAGCGTATTATGCACAGAAACCGGCGTCGACTACCCTGACGACGGCACACCAGCTGTTACAGTGCCGCCGACATGCGTCGCTTCGCCCTCTTCATTCTCCTCGTCACCGTGCTGTGCCTGATCGGCTGTGTGCGGGATCCGGGCTCGTTCGACGGCACCGGCTTCCACCACGCAGTCTATCCCTACGAGGTGCTCTACCAGGAGGGAAGTCAGAGCTTCGTGGGCGAGGGCTGGGCGATCGACAACTACAAGAAGTACGACCGCGATTTGATGCGGCCCAAGGCCGGACCCAACTACCTGGCCACCCTCTGGCTGGACCGGGACGGCGACGGTGAACGCGAGGAGATGGGCGAATTCTACCGCTACGATCTGCGACTGGTGCACGAGGCGACAGGGGCGGTCATCTGGATCGCGAACCGCCCCGTCACCAAGGCCACCGACAAGAAGGACCTGGCCGTGATCGCTCGCGCCTACGTCGACGAGCTCACGGGGACGCACTACGAGCACGTCGAGCTCGGCGGCAAGCTGCATCAGACCAGTCGCGAGAAGACGCACGCCGCCGTGCTCCTGGCGCACTCGCAGGGCAGCATCGCCGGGCGTCCTGCCTATCGCGTCCTGGTCGGGCTCGCAGACCTGGACAAGCTCAAGGTCGATCCCAACGCACGCGAGAGGCTCATCCAGATCACGTTCGTGCGCACCGGGGCCCTCTACGAGCGGTTCCACAACGAAAAACGGATCCTCTCACTGCCGACGCTGATGGTCATCGGCTACGCGGCACACCCCGACGACGATGGTCGCACCAGGGCCGCATTCAATCTCTTCCTCGAGCGCATCCGGATCGAGGGAAAGGAGGGCGTGGAGTTCGAGCCCGGCGTGCCCAGCAAGGCGGCGAGGCAAGCCGCAGCCGCGTCGAGCGACACGACCGACGCGCCCGCCACGGTCCAGCCCAAACCCACTGCAGCGCCCGAGCCCCCGGCTGCGACCGGGTCCGAAGCGGGAGCCGCTGCCGAGGATGGAACCGAAGCCGGGATCGGAGCCGGGACCGAGGAAGGACCCGAGGCCGAAGCCGAGACCAAGGCCGACGCGGACGGGGCCCCCGAGACCGCGGCAGACCCCACGCCGGCGCCGTGACGGTTTCGCCGGACTCGCGTGCGCAACGCAGCCGCGAGCACACGGACAAAGGCAGCGGCATCGCGCGTCAGGTGTCGAGTGCGAGCGCGCGGGCGCGCCGCAGCACGGCGGTGAGGCGACTCGGGTTGACCTCCACGCCGGTCTTCGCGTGATGGACGCCGGGCAACCAGGCGACGGTCTCCTCGATGCCGTGGTGCACCTCGACGGCGGCCTGGCCGCCGGCCTCGATCTTCATGCCGATGATCACGCTGCGCAGGGTGCTGGCCCAGAAGCCCTCGCCTTCGAGGATGGTGGACATTGCCGAGATCGCGCTGGGGGCGGCGTGCACGAGCTGCGAGAAGGGCTCGCGGGCGTCCTCACTGGGCGGGGGCACGCCGTCGAGCACGAAGCTCACCGCGGAACGCGCCGCGTGGCGCTCGCGCATGACGCGGCCGACGTGCATCAGCATCCTCACGGTGTCCAGCGTCGCCTGGTCCTTGTAGACGGTGATCGTGATGTTGCCCCAGGCGAAGTTCACGCAGCCTTCGGTGCGGCCCAGCTCTTCGACTCCCAGGACGTCCCCAACCTTGCTTCTCGCGGCATTCCCGCCCATCCCCATTCTTGGCCGGCCCAATACAACAATATTGCGGTAGCAGCAGAATTTCAATCCGGCCGTTCGGGGCGCGGGAGGGCAGTCGCGAGCGACAGGCCGGGGAGCTCCACGCGCTGCCCCACCGCAGGCGGCATCCATGGCTCGACCCGCTGGCCCTGCCACACGCGCCAGGCGTAGCGCTTCGACTCCAGCGCCTCGCCGAAGGCGAAGCGGACGCGGGTGGGCCAGCCGTGCGCATCCACCTCGCGCACCGTCACGCGCAGGGGACCCACGCGCCGCGCCTCACCCACCCGCGCCGCCCAGCCAGGCGACGTGAAGAGACGCTCGATGCGTCGATTCGCGTAGCCGGGGGTGGCCGTGAGCTCGAGTGTGCGGTCATCGATCCGCACCACCGTCAGCGCCGAGTGGCCGGCGTGGAGCTGGTGCAGGGATGCCGGCTCGGGCCCGCCCGCGCGCAGCGCGATCGAGACGCCGAAGAGTGACATCAGCTCCACCGGGCTGGTCACGAGGATCACGTTGCGCCCCGGCGCGTCGGGCAGCGCGGCCACGAGCGCGTGCGCTCCCGCCGTCAGGCGCGACATCGACGTCAGCGCCATCGGAAAGAGCAGGGGCGAGAGCATCAGGTGGAGCGCAGCGAGGACGACCAGGCCGCCCCGTCGAAGCCGCGAAGCGCTGTGGGAGAAGCGGCCGAGGGCGCAGGCCACAAGACCGCACCCGGCCAGGCTGGCGCCGAGCAAGGTGCGGTCCTGGGGCACCGTGGTGAACAGCGGCAGCAGCGCGAGCCCGAAGGCGAGCGCGAAGAAGTGGCTGCGGCGGTCTTCGCGCAAGACGGGCAGGACCAGCACGAGCAGCGGCAACACCAGCACCGCGGGCAGCACGCGCGCGGGCACGTCCGGCGCGGCGAGCAGCGCCCCCACCATGCTCACCCCCAGCTGACTGAAGAGCCAGGCGGGCAGGTCCAACAGGCCATGCGCGAGGGTCTGCAGCGGCGCGGCGGCGAAGTCGCGGTAGGCGCCCACGCCGCGGGCTCCGTAGTCGCCGCCGACGTAGGTCACGAGCCAGATCAGCGCGACCGCCCCGTGCATCCAGAGCGCGCGCAGACGCTCACCCGGTGAGCCCTCGGAGAGCACCAGGGCATACGCGGCCAGGTACGCGAGCGTGGCGGTGCCCGCCTCGCCGCTCGCGAGTGAGAGCGCGAGCAACAGCGCGCTCAGCAGGCGCGCCCCGAAGGCGCGCGGGGCGCGCACGAGCGTCAGCACGGCAGCGAGCCCAAAGAGCGCGGCCAGCAGGGTGTTGCGGCCGGAGATCCAGCCGACGGAGTGCCCGTGGGCATCGTTCAAGACGAAGATCAGCGCGGCGAGCCCGGCGAGCCGGGCCGGAAGCAGCTCCCGGAACACCAGGGCTGCGAGCCAGGCGATCAGCCCGTAGAGCAGCACGTTCTCGAGGTGCATGGGGACGGGGTCGTCGCCAAAGAGGACCCGATCGAGCCGATGACTGAGTTCGCCGAGGGGCCGCAGGAACGAGACGTCGACATCGGGTCCGCTCCACCAGGCGAAGCTCCCCCTCGCCTGCAGGCGCGCGAAGCGCTCCGGGGTCACTCGCCACAGCGCGAAGCGCGGCGTATCGAAGTCGAGGGCGTGCAGGAGCAAGTGATCGTCGGTCTGCAAGCCCGAGTCCACCGACGGGATCGACAGCAGCACGGCGACCAGGCCACAGACGAGCGGCATACGCGACGACCCCAGCCAACTCCCGACGCGTTCCAGCATGCCGTCCCCCCAAGGGAGCACGCACCTTGCCACTCACCGGCCGCGGCGGCGTGCTCGAGTTAGTCACCCGGGAGCGCGAAGAGTTCCCGCCGCCGGCGCCGACGTGTGAGATTGCGAGCCAGTGCTCGAGCGAAGGAGCGCGCATGGCCGGGGAAGAGACGTTCCACGGGACATTGTGCGACGAGGCCGGGGCTGGCCCCTGCCTCGCGAGGTCGGGTTTCGGAGCAAGAAGGAGTTCCTCAGGGGCCTGGGGTCACTCCGTGGTGCCGAACTCGAGCACGCTCTGGCCGGTCAGCTGCTCGACGGCCGTGACGAGGTGAAAGTCGCGATCGAGGAGCTGATCGGTGACGTCCTCGCCGGTGGCATCGACGATCGTGGACTCGAGCTCGAGCGGGGCCCCGTCGAATTGCAGCGAGACCCGGTCGCCGCCGGTCGCATTGTTGCGGTTGAAGGCGCGCAGGGCGCTGAGGAGCTGCTCGTAGACCTGGCAGGTGGCCGGCACCAGGTCATAGGAGAGGATGAACTGCTGCGCTTCCTGTCCGCCGGGGGAGCTGCAGAGGTAGAAGTCCGGGTACTTCGCCGCGAGCGTCAGCGCGTCTTCCTTGTCGAGCGCGAAGATGTAGATGTTGCTGACCGCGTTGTCGTGTTCCACGGGCTCGCCGCCGAACAGCATGACGGTCTTGGTGTAGGGCTCGCCAGCGCGAAACGTGGAGGTGACGTCCTCCTCCTGCAAGACGACGACGTCGCCGTCCATCATCACCGGCCAGCAGCTCGCGTCGCTGGCGTCCGCCATGTCGGCTGCCATGTCGGCTGCCATGTCGACCGCGACCTCGGGACCCGTGGACACCCCTTCCGTGCGTGACTCACCGCCGCAGCCAACGCACCACAGCACGAGCAGCGCGAAAGCGAGTGGAGACCGTGAATGGAAAGGCGCGACCACGTCGTACATGCCGGCACCGCCGTCGGTTCATGATAGCAGCTGACCCGCGCGGAGCTGGCGCCCAGCGCGTGCGGTCTCACTCCGAGACCGAGAGCGTGCCTGCAGCGTAGGGCTGGTACGCAGGTTCCCAACCGCCCGGCGTGCCGGTACACATCTGGGTGGTTGCGTCGCACGGCTCGCTCTCGACACGGGCAGCGTTCTGGATGTCGATGTCCCAGCGGCCCGGCTCGACCTCGAGCATGGAGACGAGGATGAACGGGCCTTCGACGATCGGCTGGCTGAAGTCGTCTGCTTGCGGCGCGATCTCGAGGTCCTGGAAGTGCGTCCAACCTCCCCGCACCTGCATCGCATCACGCACGGACAGGGTGCCGATCGAGCGGCCGCGCAGCGACTCCCCGGCATCGAGCGAGAGGGTCACTTCCGTTTCGAGCCAGGGCGCGCACTCCGGGGCGTCCGGGTGAAACGACACGAGCTGGCCGCGGTCGGCTTCGAGCACGACCTCGAGCATGGCCTCACTGCCGTCGACGAGTTGCAGCGCACCGGACAGGGGCCGCTCTGCGGAGGCGAGCAGGGCCTCCGGCGTGCGCTCGAAGCCAGCCAGCTCCGCGGTCAGCTCGGTCACCGCGATGGCGTCGGCGCTGCAGCGGTCGGGGCCGTCGTCGGACTCGCCCGAGTCGCCCAACGAGATGCCGGCGCAGCCGCCCAGCAAGAGCAGCGCGAACCATGGCTTCGGGCGTGTGGTGGCGTGTCCCATGCACCGCAGCCTGGCCCACGACCGGTTCGGTGACCAGCCCGCATATGCACATTTTGTAGTCACAACTGCATCGAAGTGTGCAAAACTGTCCTAGTGGCCACTCCACAGGTCGATCATGCGCTCGCCGCGCGGCAGTTCGTCCGTGCGCTGCGTGGATCGCGCTCGCAGCAGGGCATGTCGCGTCGTCTCGGGTACCGCTCGAACGTGGTCGCGAAGTGGGAGGCGGGGCGCCGCATGCCCACCGCGTCCGAGGCGCTGTTGGCCTGCGCGCGGTTGGGTGGCGATGTGCCGGGCGCCTTCCGTCGCTTCCGACCGGCGACGGCTGCCCTGATCGGGGACCTCGGCGATGACGCGGTTGCCGCGTGGCTCTCCGCCCAGCGCGGAGGGCGCCGGATCGGCGACATCGCGGCCGCCGCGGGCTGCTCGCGCTACCAGGTCTCGCGCATGTTGTCCGGGGCGACCCGCCCCCGGCTGCCGGAGCTCTTCGCGCTGGTCGACGCGCTGACCGGCCGACTGCCCGAGCTCGTCGCCGGACTGGTGGACATCGAAGCGGTCGGTGGGCTGGCCAGTGCCCATGCGCGCGTGGTTGCGGCCCGCCGCGCAGCCCTCGAGGAGCCTTGGAGCGCTGCGGTGCTGGCGCTGGTCGCCACGGGCGGCTACCGCGGATCGCGCACCGCAGTCGCGAACGCGATGGCGACGACCCTTGGCCTCGAGCCGGAGGCGGTGGAGCGTTGCCTGGCCCTACTCCAACGCGCAGGGGCGGTCTCTCGGCGAAGGGGCGGCTACGCGGCCGCCGAGACCGCTGTCGTCGACGTACGGCGTCGCCCGGGCGAAGCCGCCGCGCTGCGTGCGCACTGGGCTCGCGCGAGCCTGGCGCGCCTCGAAGACGCGCGCTCGCGCGACCTGTTCAGCTACAACGTCGTGTCGGTCTCGCGTGAGGACTACGAGCGCCTGCGCGCGCTACAACTCGAGCACTTCCAACAGGTGCGCGCTCTGGCGGCCGCCTCGGAACCCTCACAGGTCGCAGGGTTGTTCGTCACGCACCTGATTCAGTGGGATCCGAGCTGAGCGCGTTCTCTGCTGGCGTCAGAGGTGCCGCTCGATCAGCGGAACGCAGCGCTCGATCAACGCGCGCTGGTCGGGCCAGAACATGTCGGCGAGCTGATCGGGGGCGCGCCAGATCGGTCCGTGCATGTGCCGCTCGGCGTCGAGCGGTGTGCCCTCACGCTGGTCGGTGTGGAACAGGAAGAAGTGGGTCGTGACCCAGAGGTCCTTCTGGAAGGAGAGGCGGCTGAGCACGCCGAGGGGAGCGAGCAGCGTGAGGCGGTTGATGCCGACCTCCTCGTGCACCTCGCGCCGGGCCGCCTGCTCGAAATCCTCGCCGGGCTCGACGCCGCCCTTGGGGAGCACCGGCGCGACCCAGTCGCCCTCGCGCGCCAGGGCGATCAGCACGCGGCGACCCTCGCGACGCGCGACCACGCCGCCGGCCGAGGTGCGTCGCGGCAGTTGCTCCGCCGGCTGCACATACCAGCTGTCGTCGATCCGGGTCGCTTCGCGCTCTTCCATGCCCTGGGAACCCTCCTGCACAACAGTGTGTATCGCTTTATAGGCTTTGCCCGCTCGCGCTGACAGAAAGGGCCACCAGCTCCCTAAACTTTTGAGAAACGGTACAAATTCCGTAACGGAAGCTTTGCCCGCAGCTTGACACCGTGTGGTGGCGGCACCAGCGTTTGCCTGTGGGTGTTGAGGGGTCTGGGTTTGGGCCTCCGGAGGTCGAGAGAATGAGCAGGTCGGTCTGGGTGGTCACGCTCGCGCTGTGCGCGACGGCGTGTGGTTCTGAATCGAGTGACAACGGCGACGGCACGATCTTGGTGCCGGGCGGCGACATGGCGGGTGCGCAGCCGGGGCAGAACGACGCTCCGGGGGCGACGCCGGGAGGCACGGCAGGCATGGGCTCTGTCACCACCCCCGGGGGCACGAACACGCCGGGCGGCATGGCCGACGACCCCGCGGGCATGACGGGCGACGACGCTGCCGGCGACGACTCGCCGGGACAGGTGACGGGCGACTGCGGTGAGCCCAGCCTGGAGCTCGAGGGTCTGATGTACAGCCCGGGTGGCAACATCCTGCCCAAGGGCTGCGAGCCCTACGACGCCACGCTCAACAATCCCTACGCGGTGCGCTGCATCGACGCCTGGTCCTGGTACGAGACCCAGTTCCCGGGCGACGAGCTCTGCATCCTGCCGCCGCCGCCCGACAAGGGCATCCAGTTCGGCGTGCACCCGCAGGGCATGGACTGGTACGCGCAGGTCTCGCAGGGGGACCTCAGCGGATACGACAACGTGGGCTCCGACTTTCTGATGGATCCGGGCCAGGAGGAGGAGATGAACTACCTCACCGGCAGCGGCAATCAGGAGCTGCGGAACTTCTACCGCAACAACGTGCGGATGCGCGCCGGCTCCCACCACATGATCGTCTCGGGCGCAGACCCGGGACTGCAGCGCGAGGCCTGGGGACCGGGCGCGCCGGTCGGCCTGTTCGGCGGCGTCGGTCTGCCGGGCGCCCAGCGCGTGGACGAGAACACGCCCAAGACGCTGGACAAGCCCGAGGAGGACGCGGGCCTCTACAAGGCCCTGCCGCCGGACCGCGACGTCACCTTCAACATGCACCACTTCAACAGCACGGACTCGGTGATCCTCAAGGAGACCTGGACCAACCTGTGGTGGGAGGAGGACGCGCGCATCGAGGTCTTCGGCATCTTCGGCATGCCCCTGACCCAGGCGCTCGACACCTTCGCGCAGCCGGGGCAGACGACGAACAAGCACTACTCCTGGAACATCAGCCAGGACGTCCGCCTGGTGACGGTCTTCGGCCATCGCCATGCCTGGACGCCGAACTTCAGCGCCTGGGTCGAGAAGCCCGGCGGCGAGAACGAGCTGATCTACCAGTCCTTCGACTGGTTCGATCAGCCCACCTATCGCTACGACAGCGTGGTCCAGAACCCGGCGCCGGCACCCGACCTGCGGGCGGACGGCGCGACCACGGGCGTGCGCATCCTGAAGGCCGGCGAGCAGCTGCACTTCAACTGCCACGTGACCTTCACGCCGGAGCGCGCCGCCTCGGAGGGCGCACCGACGCCCGCCGAGATCGGCACCCTGCGCTTCGCCAACCAGGCGTTCGCCGGCGAGATGTGCATCCTCTTCGGCTCCACGGCCGGCATCGAGCTGCCGCAGCCGAGCGCGAGCAGCGCTGCGTTGCCGGACTTCGCCACGCTCGACTGAACGCAGGGTGGCTGTTCGACGATCGCTGGGCGGTGGGGCGGTTGCCAGATTCCGCGCAATCGTCAGGGTGGCGCTAGTCTCGCAGAAAGAAACTAGCTGGTAAATACCCTGCCAGGTGGTTGAGATCACTGGTGAAAGGAGGCTTCAGCCATGCCTTCCGATCC
>JAPPOT010000387.1 GCA_028817855.1 Myxococcales bacterium | reverse complement strand
TGTGACCGATCGTGCCGACGTTCACGTGGGGCTTGTTCCTGACGAACTTTTCCTTCGCCATCGCTCGAATCCTCCGTTGCCTATCGCAATCTTCGCTGTGGGGTCTCTCTAATAGGCGGAGCCCAGGATGAGACTTGAACTCACGACCTCCTCCTTACCAAGGAGGTGCTCTACCACTGAGCTACCTGGGCAAATGACTCCGTCTCATCACATCCAGAGCGGGAGACCGGGCTCGAACCGGCGACATTCAGCTTGGAAGGCTGACGCTCTACCAACTGAGCTACTCCCGCATCACTCTCCCGCGTATCAGGAAAGCGCCTGGTGGAGGGTAGTGGATTTGAACCACTGTAGGCTTGCGCCGGCAGATTTACAGTCTGCTCCCTTTGGCCACTCGGGCAACCCTCCGAAAACATTCAAGCTATCGTCCTCTTGTCGCGCTACCGAACCCGTCTCTTCCGTCGCTGCCTACGTCGCTAACCGTCAGAGCTGGCGAAGGGACTCGAACCCATAGCCGCCTGTTTACAAAACAGGTGCTCTACCGATTGAGCTACGCCAGCAAACTCGTGGCTCCCGCCTTCCCCCTGCAACTCGGCTGAGTGCCCGATGGCCGCCGATCGGACGGACCACCACACACGGCCGGCGCGCAAGAGGGCGGTACTTGTACGCCCGGCCCTGGGACCTGTCAAGAAGAAGTTGGCACGGGATGTGGCAGACAATTCGAGAGCCGCTGTCACGGTGACTTTGCGTCGTCACTGCGCGCCTGCGACTTGGTGACGGGGCTCACCCGTTGGGCACTGCCGCGGGGTCGGCAGCGGGCAGGCCGCCCGGGCCGGCGGGCTGCTCGAGCAGCAGGCCGCGTACCCGCTCCAGATCGGTCTTCGTCTTCTGGGCCCACTCGCTCTGGATGCCCGTGCGCTCGATGAACATCAGAGTCAGCTCCCAGTAGCGGATGGCGTGGCGGATCAGGGGCTTGACCATCTTCGCGAGCTCGTTGCGGTAGATGGCGTGCCCCTCGGGCGGCAAGTGGGCCGGCACGGGCGCGGTCATGATCGAGCCCCACAGCTCGTCATACATGTGCCCGATGCGGTACCCGGACGCCGCGGCCCAGTGGTAGTTGTCCAGGTTGTTGAGGCTGATGGTGTTGAAGTACTCGCGCTGGGCCTCCAGCAGCAGCTCGGCGCGGCGGACCAGCACCTTCTTCTGGGCCTCGACCCCCATCGGGAACTCCATGCGCTGGGCGCGCTCGCGGAAGGTCTCGGCCAGCACGTAGTTGCAGGCGGCGGCGAAGAAGTCGTCCTTGATCGGGTCCTCCGCCGGGCGCGTGCGGTAGTAGCTCAGGGAGCTGCGGGCGTGGCGCTCGGCCTCCTCGAAGCGCTCCTTGCCGAGCAGCCCCAGCCCGCGCCGGGCCATCGCTTCGAGGCGCTCGTCGGCGCTCAGGTCCTCGCGCGCCAGCAGCTCCTCGGCGACCTCCATCACGCGGTCCCAGGCCTTCATCTGCACCAGCACCTCGGCCATCTGGAAGCTGGCGTCTTTCACGTCCTCGGAGTCGGGGTAGCGCTCGCGCAGCTTGCCGAAGCGGTCGGCCGAACCCTCCCACTTGGCCTGCGCCTGCAGGCACAGCCCCGCGTTGTAGAGCGCGGGCGAGGCGTAGCGGCTGTCCGCGAACTCCTGGGCGAGGCGGTCGTAAAGCGGCACGGCCTGGTCGCACCTCTTCTCGTTGAGCAGCTCGGTGGCCTTCTTGAAGAGGTCGCTCGCGTCGTAGACGTCGAAGTCGTAGGCGCCCCCCTCACCCTTCTTGGCGGTGATGCGCAGCTCCTCCATCTCCACCAGCTCCGAATCGCCGGGCGTGGTGGGGCGGTGTTGGCCGCCGGCGCAGGCGGTCACCAGGAGCAGCGCGGGGAGCAAGCATGAGGAGGAGCAACGCAGCATGTCTGTGGGACAGCGTAGCGCGCGTCTGGTTCCCGGCGGCCGCGCCCGACCCCCGCCGATTTCTTGGGGACACACGTACACTGTCCTACCATGTCCTACATCGTCGCCAAACGGGGCGGCCGAGGGAATGGAATGACGACAAATCGCAGACGTTCGGAGCGTGTACCGGTGGGCTTCTACGTGGACCAGATCGTGGGCGACGCGCCCCACCGCTGCTTCACCACCGACCTGAGCTCCATCGGCCTCTACATGGAGCGGCTCGCCGCCGGCATGCAGCGCCCCACCAGCATCGTGCAGATGGAGATCCAGCTGCCGCGCACCAGCGACTCGATCTGGGCCTGCGGCGAAGTGGTCTACGACCGCCTCGACTCCCTCTTCCACGGCACTGCCGTGCGCTTCACCGGCATGGCCCGCAAGCACCAGCGCCTGATCCGCGAGTGGCTGCGCGAGGCGCGCCGGGCCGATCGCTTTCAGGACCTTCCGCTGCGCCACCACCCCAGCCCCGTGCGTGTCCATCGCCCGGGCGCGGCACTGCCCGCCTTCGCCTAGGGAGGAGAGGCCCGTGCACCTAGTCGTCCTCGCCGCCGCGATCGTCTACGTCGAGCTCGTGACGCGCGGCCGGCGCTGATCGCTCAGCCGCGACGCGCGCCGGCACGCACCAGCGCCGCGAGCTCGTGCACGTGGGGATCCTCGAGCCCCTCGTCGCGAAGCCACTCGTCGAGTCGCAGGACGTACTCGGCGTTGTGCCCGCTGGGGCCGCGCGCGCCGAGCACCTGCTCGGCGATTTGGCGCACCGGTGCGTCGCCCAGGAAGTTGTCGTTGTCGGCGGTCGCGACATAGGTCACGGCGGAACGTGCGTGGCGCACACCGCCGCGGACCTCCATCGCGAGCTCGACCCGCTCGTAGCCACCCACCTCGCGCAGGTCGAGCTGCTCGATCACCCGCGGCACGTCCTCGGCGCCAACGCGAAACGCCATGCCCACGCAGTGGCCCCGCGCGTCCGGCAACAGAGTGACCACGCGACCGGGGGCACCCGGTACCCCGCGGTGGTCGACCGAGCCCTGCCAGAAGCGACGCACCCAGCCATCCACGCGCGCCACCGCCCGCTCGGCGTGCACGAAATCGGGACGCCAGATCAGCGAGCCGTAGCCGAACAACCACAGGTCCTCGCGCGCCGCTTCCTGGCTGGACATGGTCTCCTGTTATAACCGGGCACGTGGACCGGGTGCCCACCTTACTGCTCGCGCTCGGGCTGACGGCGTGTGCCAGCGCGCCACCGCCGTCGGCCCGCGTGGCGCTGGACATCGTGCAGCGCGAGGCCGGGCCCGATCTGGCGGCGCGCACCCAGCCCAGCAACGGTGTGGTCGAGTTGTCGGTCTTCATCGACGCGGGCGCCCGCGACGCGGACCCGCCCCAGGTGGCGGCCGTCGCCGCCCAGCTCGCGGCGGAGCGGGCCGGCGAGGGCGTGACGGGCCGGGTCTGGCCCGAGGGCAGCGAGCTGACCCTGCGCTGCAGCACGCGCGAGGTGGTGGCCTGCACCTTGCGCCTGGCGCGCGGGCTGTCGGCACGCGCGCCGAGCAAGGCGGAGGTGGAGCGCCTGGTGGCGCGGCTGTCGGAAGCGCGCCGTGCCGCGGCCGCCGCCGATCCCGGGCGCCAGGCCGAGCGACTCGCACTGCACGCGCTCCTGGGCGACGATGCCGCGGGGCTCTTCCCGCTCGGCGAGGCGCGCGACGACGCGAGCGTGGACGCGGCGCGGGTGGGGGCGTTCCTGGCGGCGCACTACGGCCCCCAGCGCGCGCTATTGGTGTCCGCCGGGGAGCTCTCGATCGAGCAGCTCAGCGCGGCCTCGACCCATGCCTTCAAGCGCAGCCCGCGGGCCAGCGACCAGCGCGGTGGGCGCCCCACCCTCGAGGGCGAGCCCCGGGTACTGGCGGAGGTCGACGCGCGGGACAGCCTCGCGATCGCGCTGCTCGCGCCCAACCTCCAGCGCGCGTCTGCAGTGGCGGCGGCCGTGCGGGCACGGCTGCGCCAACAGCGCCTCGCGCGCGAGGTCCGCGGGCATGTCTTCCCCCTTCGAGGTGGCGCCGTGGCATTGCTGCGCGTCGACACCGGACAGGCGTCCCGCGCGCTGCGCGCGAGCGGCCACGAGCTCGCCCGTATACGCGTCGAGGGGGAGCCACAGCTGGCGCCGGAGAGCGCCGACGACGGCCTAGGCGCCCTGCTCCACCAGGCGGGGCTCCGCTGGCTCGTGCGCGGCGAGGTCGGCGCGCCGGACCTGCTCGAGCTCGGTGGCGGGGTGACGGTCACCGGTTCCCGCGCCGACCGTACCCGGGAGGAGGATCCGGATGACGCGCGCCGCTCGGCGGTGACCGAGCGCATGGGCGCAGCCCTGGATTCCGGGCGAGAAGCCGCGGAACCGGAGCTGCTCGGCGAGCACGACGCCGAAAGCGCCCGGGTGAGCCTGCACAACGGCACGCGCATCCACGTCGTGGCGCGCAGCGGCGAGCGCGTGGCGATCGCGGTGCGCTTCGAGGGGGGCTCCGCAGAGGAACCACCGCTGCTACACGGGCGCGCGGCGCTGCTGGCGATGGCGACCGCGACCGCCTGCGCGGGTCGCGGGCCCGGCTCGCTCGAGGAGCGGCTGACCGAGATCGGCGCGCGCCTGGAGCCGCGCGTGGACGCCGACTCCTGGGGCCTGTTGCTGACCGCGCCTGCGGAGCGCGCGCTTGCGGCGACGCAACTGGCCATGGACTGCGCGATCGACCCGTGGCTGGCACGTCGCCACGTGACCACCGCCCGATCGCGCGCGCGCGCCCGGCTCGGCGGGCGCGAAGGCCCCCGGGAGCTGCGGGCACGAGTGGCGGAGGTGCTGGCCCCCGAGCACCCGGGCGCGCTGGCCCCCTGGGGCAGCGTGGACGGCGTCGCCAACGCGAGCCTCGACGCGGTGCGCGACCTGGCGCACCGCACGCAGCGGGGCTCCGGGCTGTCGGTCGGGGTGGTGGGACCGGTCGAAGCCGACACGATCGCGGCGATGATCGCGCGCCGCGCCGCCCTGTTGCCGGCGCGCGGCGACGGCCGGCCGACGCGCTCGGGCAGCCCCGCCGTGCCCTCGGCGCGCGAGCCCGGCGGGCCGCCGGCCGAGGTCCTGCAGCCCACCTTTGGCCTGCTGTTGTGGCGTGTGGAGACCCCGCGCGCCCACCCGGCCGGGGCGAAGGCATTCGCGGCGCTGATGCGCGACGGGCTCAGCCGCATCCCCGGGGTGAGCACGCCATGGCATGACGCGGGCGTGACGCCGGGTGGCGGCTGGGCGGCGGTGGCGGTGGTGGGAAGGGCCGAGACTGTGGCGGCGCTGCGCACGGGGCTGCATCCGGCGAGCACCGCGATCGACCGCGGGCGGCTGGCCGAGGCGAGCGCCCGCGCCTTCGCTCGCTACGAGGCCACGCGCGCCGTCCGATCGGGACGCGCGGGCGGCGAGGCCGAGGCCCTGGCGCGGGCGCCCTTCCTGACCCCGGGCGAGGGCGCCCCAGATGCCCAGGCCGCGCGCGCGCTGGCGGAGGCCCTGGCGGGCAGCGAGGCCCACTTCCTGCCGCTGCGCTAGCCGGATAGAGCATCCGGGCTGGCTGAAAGTGCCGGGCGAAACCGGACCCGGTGGGCGGAAAATTCACCGCCAGGGGGCAGGCGCCCCCATGCCTTGACAGGGACGGCGCATGCTCCTACACCGCGTCACGCCCTGCGTTTTTCGCTGCGGGGCCTTGTTTCAGCGTATTTGGAGGCAGCGTGAAGATCCTGGTTCCCGTCAAGCGGGTCTGCGACCCGGACAATGCAAATAAGGTGAAGGTTTCCGACGACGGCTCCTCGGTGACCTCCGACGGCCTGGAGTGGAAGCCGAACCCGTTCGACGAGTACGCCGTCGAGGCAGGTCTTCGCCTCAACGAGAACGCGCCCAAGAACGAGAAGCTGGGCGAGACCGTGGTGGTCTCCTTCGGCGCTTCCGACGTGGTCCAGACCATGCGTCAGACCCTGGCGATGGGCGCCGATCGCGGCATCCTCGTGCAGGCCGACGACGCCGAGCTCGACTCGATGGTCGTGGCCCGCGCGCTCAAGTCCCTCGTGGACGCCGAGCAGCCCGACCTGGTCCTGATGGGCAAGCAGGCCGTGGACGGCGACAGCAACGCGGCCGGTCAGATGCTGGCCGAGATGCTGGGCTGGCCGATGGCGACCTTCGCAATGAACATCGCCACCGACGACGGCGGCAAGACCCTGACGGTCGGTCGCGAGGTCGACACCGGCGTGCTGACGCTGAAGGTCACGCTGCCGGCGGTGGTCACCGTCGACCTGCGCATCGTCGCCCCCGACGCGGTCAGCAACGGCGTCACGCCCGCGGACCACAAGTACAACGACGGCGCCCGCTACGCGTCGCTCAAGGGCATCATGCAGGCCAAGAAGAAGAAGATCGACCAGAAGAAGCTGGGCGATCTCGGCATCGACACCGGCCTGACCACCACCTATCCGAAGTTCGAGCTTCCGCCTGCCCGTACCGGCAGCTGCGAGTTCGTGGAGACCGTCGACGAGCTGGTCGACAAGCTCCACAACGAGGCCAAGGTCCTCTGAGCCCCAACCGGTACCGGAAGAAGGAATAAGGAGAGTCGACGATGACTGACGTACTTGTTGTGGCGGAGCTCATGGACGGCGGCCTGCGGCGGAACACGCTGGCAGCCGTGACCCTGGCCAAGCAGATTGCAGAGGGCACCGGCGGTGCCTTCGACATCCTCTCGATCGGTGAGGGCTCCAAGGCCGCCGCCGACGAGGCCGCGAAGTTCGGCGCCCGCAAGGTGCTGACCGCGGAGATCGCGGGCGGCTACTACGCCGAGGCCTACTCCCCGACCGTTGCCGAGGTGGCGAAGGGCGGCTACGGCGTGGTGACGGCGACCGCCAGCACCTACGGCAAGGACCTCTTGCCGCGCGTGGCGGCGCGCCTGGGTGCTGCCAACATCAGCGACATCCGTGGCGCCAGCGTGGACGGCGGCAACGTCAGCTACGTACGCCCGATGTACGCCGGCAACGTCTTCGGCACCGTGACCGCGAACACGGACCTGGCGGTGGTCAGCGTGCGCCAGTCGGAGTTCGACGCGGCCACAGAGGCCGGCGGCGGCAGCGCGATCGAAGAGGTCAGCGTGACGAGCGACGGCGCGGCCAGCAAGGTCGAGTTCGTCTCGCTCGAGAGCCAGAAGAGCGAGCGCCCGGACCTGGCCGAGGCCTCGACCGTCGTCTCCGGCGGTCGCGCGCTCAAGAGCGGCGAGAACTTCAAGACCGTGCTCGAGCCCCTGGTCGATGCCATGGGCGCGGCGATGGGCGCCTCGCGCGCCGCGGTCGACGCGGGCTACGTCCCGGGTGACCTACAGGTCGGCCAGACCGGCAAGGTGGTGGCACCCGCGCTCTACGTGGCGGTCGGCATCAGCGGTGCGATCCAGCACCTGGCCGGCATGAAGGGCAGCAAGACGATCGTGGCGATCAACAAGGACAAGGAAGCCCCGATCGCGCAGGTGGCCGACTACTTCCTGGTCGCCGACCTCTTCCAGGCCGTCCCCGAGATGGCCGAGAAGGTGAAGGCGGTCAAGGGCTGACGCGCAGACGCGCCCCATCCCTCGGGCGGGGGGCGGACGAGGTCGAGCGGGCTCCGGTTCTTCCGGGGCCCGTTCACGTTTAAGACACCGGCCTTCCCTTTGCACCGGGGGGTGGGTCACCATGCCCGGCCATGGTGGCAGGGTACCGCCACGCGACCTGCCGTAGCGCGCTGGCGAGCATCGTCCTGCTCGTCACCTGCGGCGTCGCCCAGGCGCAGCCGCTCGCTGGCAAGTGGAAAGCGGGCGCCACTGCGACCAACGTGGTGGTCGAGAGCTGGGGGACGGACTGCGGACCGAGGCCGAGCTCGAGCCGCAGCAGCGGCGGCGGGCTGGTGCGCGTGGACCAGCGGGGGGACGTGCTCACGATCGTGGGCAAACAGCGCATGATCCGCAGCGACGAGTGCTGGAGCCTGAACCCGTCGATCCGCCGGGTCTCCAGCGGGCGCAAGGGAGACGTCTGGACCACGCGCTGCCGAACGCCCGCCGACGACCCCCGCGAGGAGTCGGGGACGTACACGCTGCGGGCGCTGACACCTGACCGACTGCTCTACCAGGACGTGAGCCGCTTCAACTGGCAGCTCAAGAGCTCCCGCTGCAGCGCCAGCATCACCACGGTGCAGACGCTGGTGCGGGAGTCGACGGGCGCGCCTGCGCCACCCGTGCTGCCGCCATTGCCGGACACCTCGAAGGCCGTGAAGAAGCGGGCGCCGGCCGCCACCGCACCTCAGCCGCCACCGCTGGAGGCCGGCTGCGTGCCGGGTGCGCCCGCGCGCCTGACGGTGCGGCCGCGCCAGGCGCGGCTCGAGCTGGGTGGAAAGGCGTGCCTACGAGCGCGGGTGAGCGACGCGAACGGCTGCCCGATTCCAGCAGCGAGCGTCAGCTGGGGGCTGCGCGCGCCGCCGGGGATGCGCGGCAGCCTGCGGCAGGGGTGCTTTCAGGCGGGCGAGCGCGCGGCGGAGTCCGAGGGCAGGTTCATGATCCTGGCGAGGTCCGGCGAGCTTCGCTCGGATGCCGTGATCCACGTGGAGGCCGAGGATCTGTCCGCATTGCTCGCGCGGCGCCTCGGCAGCGGCGCGCTCACCGGGGAGGACGACGGCGCGGAGGCCACGTTGCCACTCGACGACACGCCCCCCGCCACACCGCAGGGTCGCGTGGCGACGCGAACCGTGCAGGGCGAGGGCGGCGGGCTCAGCCCCCTGCGCTGGACCCTGCTGGCGCTGGTCGTGCTGGTCGCGGGCATCGCGTTGATCGCGCTGCGACGCCGGAGCCGGCGACAGGCGCTGGCGCGGTCGATGGCGGCCGCCGCGGAGACTCCCGTGTACGAGTCGGATCCACCGACGCCCGCAGCGGCCGGCTCGGCCAGTGGGTACATCTGCCCGCAATGCCGGCAAGGTTTCCGAGGGGCGGGACGCTGCCCGAAAGATGACGCAATGCTCGTCGCCTACGACGAGTTCATGCGCGCCCCTGCGAGCGCTTCTACGGAGAGCGCGCGCCGCTGCCCCAAATGCGGGGCACAGTACCCGGCGAGCAGCGCCTTCTGCGGGGCGGATGGAAGCCCACTCGAAGCGTCGGACTGAACGCAGGACCATGTGTAGGGCCACAGCTGACATGTGGAATGGGAGGCTGCGGACTCGACATGAGCGGGCGAGCTTGATGAAATATGATCTGTGCACGTGCGCGAGCCGACCCAAGCTTTCTCCGCCTGCGGGGTCGGAATACCGAGACCCGCCGTCGTGTGGAGAGAAGGCTTGACGCCAATGGGCCCAGCGAGCATTTTCGCTAGCTTGCCACTTGGGCGATCCCACTCGGGCGACGACGGGTGCTGCGGCGCGAAAGCACCGTCCGAAGAACCCCAGAGGACCCATTCATGAAGATTGTTTGTGAGAGTTGCGGAGCGAAGTACTCGATCGCCGACGAGAAGGTCGCAGGCAAGGTGTTCAAGATCCGCTGCAAGCGGTGCAGCGAGGTGATCATCGTCCGCGGCGACCAGGACGAGCCGGGGGATGCAGGAGCGGCCGCCAGTCAGGCCTACAACTACGCAGCGGACGCGATCTGGCACGTGGTCGTGGACGGCGAGCAGGCCGGCCCCTACACGCCGGGGCAGCTCGGCGAGATGCTGACCGCGGGCTCGGTCGACTGGGAGGCCTACGTCTGGGCCGAGGGGTTCGACAACTGGGTCCCGATGCGCGACGTGGAGGACCTGGTCTCGCAGATCACGGGCCAGGAGCAGCAGCCGGCGAGCACGGCCGACGCGTACGGCTCGGCCGGCGCCGACACGCTCGCGGCGCAGCCTTCGATGGGCGCCGCTCCGTTCGCGGACGAGCCCGCCCCGAGCGAACAGGGACTGTTTGGCGGCGCGCC
>JAPPOT010000555.1 GCA_028817855.1 Myxococcales bacterium | reverse complement strand
TCTGACGCAATCCCCGGCACGGCCCACGCGTCATCCGCCACCACCTCCGAGACCGAGACCGGGTGCGGGCCTCCGGCGCGACTAGCTGAGTGCTGCCAACAATCGAAGCACGGCGGCTTTGGCGCGGGGGATGTCCCAGTCTCCCTCCGGGTGCTCGACGGCCATCTGGACGGTGATCTGGTTGATGCCGGCGACGACTCCGTGGAGCAGGATGGGGTCGACGGCGGGGCGGCCCTCGCGCTCAATGCCGCGCGCGATCAAGGCCCGAAAGGCTTCCATGGCGGCGTCGCGCTGTTGCGCGAGCGGGGAGTCGGGAGAGAACTGCTCCTGCAGCAGCACGCGGGCCAGAGAGCCTGCCTCCGCATGCACACGCAGGTACCCCTCGACCGCGGCGTCGAGTCTGTCGGACGCGCTGCCGGGCAGCTTCTCGGTCTCGCGCACCGCGGCGATCAGCATCGACACCGAGCTCTCGAAGAGCACGCGCAGCACGTCTTCCTTGCTGCGGAAGTGCCTGTAGAAAGTTCGGCGCGAAACGCCGGCGTCGGCGAGAATCGTCTCCACGGAGGTCGCCCCAAATCCCATTCGGCCGAAGGCCCGCGCCGCCCCGCGCAGGATCCGAGTGCGCGCCGACACGCCAGTCGATTCGGCGCCGGAGTCGGGTTGGGATGGCTTCGCGTCTGAAGGCATGAACCGAGCGGCAAGGGCCCCGGTGCTGAGGCGTTCCATGGGAAGGATACACCATTGTCTACCGGGCTCCCCGGGGCCCGAACCCCGGTCGACTGTGGCTCCAACCTTGGCGCTCGCGCTAGCCCAGCACCACGTTCTCCATCACCCGCGCCAGGGCCAGCTCACGGTTGGCGCCCGCGGGATAGGGGAGCATGCCGTACTTGGCCTTCAGGTCGTCGGTGATGGTCCACAGGGCCGGCCCGTCGCGCCGCGCGCTCACGTGCATCACGTAGTGCTGCAGCGCGAGGTTGTCGCCGTGGGCCTGCTCCAGCTCACCACGCCAGGCCTCGATGGCGTCGTGGTGGGCGGGGAAGCTGCGGCGGTAGGCCTCGTAGTAGTCGTCGAAGGGCATCGGCTCGGCCTGGGCCGGAGTCAGGTGTGTCGTGCGGCCGTCGAGCAGCTCCTGCAGCCGCGGCGCGAGCAGGGGCGTCCCGTTGGCGAGCAGCTGCATGGTGTAGATGAAGGCTTCTCCGTCGGGCTCGAGCAGCGTGCCCATGCGCTGCAGCAGCACGTCGACGAGCTCGTTGCCGTCCGCGCCGGCCGCCGACGTCAGCGTGCCCTCCACTCCCGGGGGCGTCGGGACGAAGGGCGGATTGGCGAGTACCAGATCGAACGGCGCCTCGGGCTCGAAGTCCTCGATCGACCCGAGGTGCGCCACGAAGCGATCCGCCGCGAAGCCGTTGCGCCACGCGTTGTCGCGCTGGAACTCGCAGGCACGCGGGTTGATGTCGAGGAAGTCCACGTGGCCAGCGCCCAGGCGCAGCGCCATCAACCCGAGGATCCCCGAACCCGCGAAGGGCTCGAAGACGCGCCGGCCTTTCACCGTCTCCGAAACACAGACCAGGCGATTGAGGATCGTGTCCTGGGGCCCGCCAAGCGGCAGGATGCGCTGCCGATCCGGCTTCATGAAGGGCTCGGTGTGCACCACCAGACCGTTGGCGAAGCGGAAGACCCAGTGGTCTCCTTCCTCGCTGCGGGTGCGGCCGAGCCTGTTGGAGATGTCACCCACGGACGTCGCCCAGGGTAACAGATCCAGCGTCTAGAGGATTTCGAGCACGTCTTCGGGCGGCCGACCGATGGCAGCCCTATCGCCATGGACCACGATCGGCCGCTCGATCACGGAGGGGTTGTCCACCATGCCCGCGATCAGGGACGCCCGACTCAGCGACTCGTCGTCGAGGCCGGCTTCCTTGTACGCCGCCTCCTTCTTTCGCATCAGCTCGCGCGGCTGCATCCCGAGCTTCTTCAGGATCCGGTCCAGCTCGGCCTTGCTGGGGGGCGTCTTGAGGTACTCGATGATCTCGGGCTCCACGCCCTGTGCCTGCAGCAGCTCCAGCGTCTTGCGCGACTTGGAGCAGCGGGGGTTGTGGTAGATCTGGACGCTCATCGGATCACCTCAGGTCTCGGGAGGGGTGTCGTCGTCGGGCCGCTCGAGACCCACGATCATGTAGTGGCCGTTGCCTCGGTCGTAGAGGTGCACCCGCGCCGGGCCGACGGTGTCGTAGGGCCCGCTGGTGCCGACCAGGTCGACGATCAAATAGCCGGGCACGCCGGCCGAGGCCCCGGGAACGCGCGGCAGACCGATGCAGGCCCGATCCGCGTCGGCCTTCTGCACCTCCGTGACCGGCAGCGGCGCCAGGTCGTCACCGCCGTAGGCGACCGCCCGATAGGCGCGCTTCGCCTGCTCGGCGATCCCGCCGGTGACCGCCAGGTCCCGCATGCACAGCTGCGTACCGCTCGCGGCGCTCGCCAGCTCTGGCGCCGAGAGGGGCGAGACCTTCGACATCCAGCGACGCAGCAGCTTGTCGCGCCGCCCCATCAGGATACGCATGATCTCGCTGCGCACGAGCGGCTCCTGCACGCGGGAGGGGCGCAGGGCCGCGTCCAGCCGCGCCTCGTCGAAGTGGGCGATGATGCGCGCCATCCAGGCGTTGTCCCGCTCGGTCGCGCGGATGAAGGCGGGGTTCGGATAGCCCGTGCGGTACTGGTCGGGCACGAAGCGGTGGACGGTGAAGTAGCCGAGCGTGTGACCGGTCTCGCCGAGCTGCGGGTCCTCCCACGGTCGCGCGAGGGTGCCGAGCGTGAGCGCGTCCTGCACCAGGTACGGGATGTCCAGATAATAGGCGTGGCCGAGGCGGCGCGAGATGCCCTCCTGGTCCCAGAGGCTGCCGAGGCAGTCGCCGAAGTCCAGGTAGTAGTGCCGCACGTAGCCGGTCTCGTCGCCGGCGTCCATCCAGATCGACAGTGTGTTCTGCTCGCGCGTGTCGAAGTGGTTCAGCCAGGAGGCGAGCACGTAGCCGCCGCGCAGCTCGCGCCGATCCTGGTGGGGAATCACGTCGTTGGGATCGTCGTCGCGCGTGTCCTGGTACTTCCAGGGCCCGAGCGGGCGGCCCGGCAGGAAGAGGCTGCCACTCGCGCGGTAGCGGCCGTCGGGCAGGCGGTAGGCCTTGCTCAGGACGGTGTCGATATCGTCCCAGGTGAGCGGGACCTTCTCGCCCTTCTCGTTCTCGCTCTCGGCCTCGGGGTCGATCGTGAGGATGTCGCGCTCGAAGAAGACGACGCTGTTGCACGGCGACCAGTATCCGGCGGCGTGGTAGACGCGCGAGCCCAGCACGTCGGCGCTGGTGGCGCGCTCCCCCTGCAGCGTGCCGTCGAACTTCACCATGTAGCGTCGCCCGTCGCCGGCCTTGATCATGAAGCCGGGGTTGGCGCCGTCGGGCTTGGCGCCCTTGACCGTCCACGTGCCCACCGGCGCCAGCAGGGGCTCGGTGCAGGAGCCGCGCTCGACCTCCTCGGGCGTCATCGGATAGCGGCCCAGGCGATTGGTGAACCAGCTCGAGTTCGGGACCTCGTCGAGCGCGTTGACGTTGGCCGCCTCGCCCGCGGGATCGACCGCGAAGAAGCGCGAGATGGGGCGGAAGATGGTGTGGTCGGCCGCGTCCCAGCCGAAGGGCGAGTAGTACTCCTGGGGCGGCGGCGAGAAGGTCGCCTGATCAGGATCGGTCCACACCACCTCGCGCATCGGAAAGCGCCGCAGCCCGGCACCACAGGCGGCGGTGATGGCGACCACGGCGAGCAACAGCCAGAGCAGCGTGCGTCGTTGATCAGAAGCCACTGGTCCCTCCCACCGCGAAGCGCACCGTGTCGATGCCGTGGCCCTGCTCGAAGGTCTCCGTCCCGAAGGCGATCAGGAAGTTGATCGAGTGGTCGGGGCGGCTCATGCGCGCCGCGCGCAGGCCCAGGCCGAAGGACGATCGCATGCGGTCGAGCTCGAAGCCCTCGAGGTCCTGCCCGAAGACGTTGCCGACCGCGTAGTGCAGCGCGAAGTCGGCCCAGATCCAGACCGGCCAGCGGTACTCGAAGGTGCCGACCGCCGAGCTGCGGTCGTAGAGGCGCCCCTCCTGGAAGCCGAGCATCGGCTGGCCGCCGCCCAGGGTCGGCAGCTCGGTGAACGGGATCTCGCCCGCCAGCGGCTCGGACAGCTCCACGTCCAGCGAGAGGCTGATCACGCGGTGGTTGAGGATGTCGAGGAAGCCGCCGACCGCGCCGCCGTAGCGTACCCAGCGCCGCTCCACCGGCTCCTCCAGATCGAAGGCGTGCTCGCCGCGCACCTCCAGGCGCACGCCGGTCGCAGGCGCCGGGAAGGGCTCGCGCGTGTCGAGCGCAACCGACAGGGCGTTGCGGTAGATCGTGTACCCGCCGAAGCCCGGGGGCAGCACGTCGATCGGGTGGTCGGGGTCGGCGACCGCGGCCGCCAGGTCCGGGCTGTCGAAGTCGCTCTCGGCGTCGAAGCTGCGGCTGCGCGGCCCGCTCTCCCAGTGCACGGTGCTGGCCCGCCAGGGCAGGCCATCGAAGCGCACGGCGGCCTCGTAGAGCTCGGAGGAGTAGCGCACTTCGTCCGCGTCGCGCGTCTCGGGCCCTATCCCGTGGAACTGGTAGTCGGGCCGAATCAGCAGCTTGCCGCGCACGGCCAGGCGCAGGTCGTCGTCCTCGCTCGAGATGCGGTCGAGCACGCTCAGCGACCACCAGTCGTCCGGCCACAACGCGCCGACCACGCGGATGTCGTTGTGGTCGACGAAGGCGTCGTCGGCGAAGAAGTAGAGGCCGACGCTGGGCTCGAAGTCGAACTCGATGTAGGCGGTGGGCACGACGCCGATCTTCTGCTCCTCGTCGAAGGTGAAGAAGTCGGTCATGATCGCCAGCCAGTTGCCCTCCTCGGCCGCCGTCACCAGCGCCCCGAGCGGGCGGCGCACGACGTACTCGCTCACGAGGTAGAGCGGAAAGAAGCCGACGCGCGGCACCCACAGCGCCACGTCACCGGCCGTGGTGGGCTCGTCTTCGCGCCCATCGAGATCGGGCTCTTCTCGCTTCTCCGTACCCGGCGGCAACGCGCCCTGGGGGAAGTCGGGCGGACTCTTGGGATCCGCGTCCGTGTCGGCGTCCGAGTCCGCGTCCGAGTCCGTGGCCGTGACCGTGGCCGTGGCCGAGTCCGCGCCCGCTTCCGAGTCCGCACCCGGCGCCGGCGCCGGAACCGCACCGCGCTCTGGCACCGCCTCATCCAAGCTCGGGAGCTCGGCCCCGGGCGCCTCGGCTGGAGCTGGCGCGGGCGCGGGCGCCGCACCCTCCGCCTCGCTCCCGGCCGCCGGGGCTGCGGGTGTCGGCGTCGCCTGAGCCAATACACCCTGAGCACAAAAGCACAGCGCCGCGGCCACCGCCGCCCCGCGGTGGCTCACGCCCAGCCACGCTCCTCGCTGCGTCGCCATGTGCGGCTCTTGTACCGAAAGCACGTCGGCTTGGCTACGCGCGGTTCTCAGGCAGCGTGGGCCTCGGCCGCGCCAGCCACGTCTTCCTCGCGGGAGAGCTTGCGATGGCGTCGCACGATGCCGACCACGATCACCAACCACACCACCACGAGGCCCACGTTAACGAACGCGAACCCCTTCGCTCCCAGCTCGAGGCCCCGAACCCCGTAGGCGACCAACGCGGCGGACATCGCGTCCCCGAAGCGGACGAAGAAGGTGTCGATCGCCGCCTTTGCCTTGTACTTCGCCTCGCGGCTGGTGGGCAGGAAGAGGGCCTGCCGCACGGTATTCTGCAGGGAGTAGTCGACGCTGTTCTCCGCCGTCTTCGCCACCCGCAAGACCGCAAGGCCGCCGAGCCACGCGATCGCCAGATATCCCCCGAACGCGATCACCGGCAACACGAAGAGCGCTGCTCGCACGCCCGCGTACTTGAAGATGCGCGAGACCAGGAAGGCCTGGATCAGAAACCCGACCAGGTTCACGAGCCCGTAGAAGCTCCCATAGAACTCGTTGCCGATGGGACGCCGCGCTTCCTTGATCGCCAACGCGCGCTCTTCCAGGTCTTCGATGTGGGCGAACCTCGCATCGGGCACGGTCTCGATGGCGTGCTGCTCCACCGTGGTCGTGAGGATGTACTCGCCAGTCGTGTTGACGAGATTGGCGATCAGCAACATCAGCGCGATCAACAGCAAGTAGCGGTCCGTGATGACAAGCTGGAAACCACCCTCCTTGCCGAGCGGCGCCTCCTCCTGCGGCTGCTCCTGCGTATCCGCCCCCGTCCGAACCCGCAATTCCCGGCGGTCGATCACGTTGTACAGAAAGAGGCAGATGCCGAGCACAGCGGCCGCGAGCACCATCAGCAGGAACGTGTAGTCCTTGCCGAGCTGGGCGATCTTCGGACCGAGGATCGCACCCAGCGATCCCCCGATGGCGATGACGGCGAGCAACCGCTTGCCCTGCTCTTCCGTGTAGATGTCGTTTGCGTAGGAGTAGAACTGGCTGATCAAGAAGACATTGACCATGCCCAGCCAGAGAAAGAAGGGCAGCGCGAGCGGAACGCCGAGATGGCCGAGCACGTAGAAGAGCCCGAGACAACCGATCACCACCCCGATCGAGATGTTCAGGAGCTTCACCCGGTTCACGCGGCTCGCCAGCGTCCCGTACCCCCGCACCACGGGGATCAGCAGGAAGGCCATCGCGCCCGCCGAGTAGCTCTTCAGCTCGGCGCCAGACAGCCCCATGATCCCACCGCTGCCGATGATCAGCCCCTCCCTGACCACCTTCAGCACGTAGTACGAGCTGAGGATCAGGAAGATCGTGATGAACATCAGGACGACCGTGATGCCCTCGCCCGCCTCGACCTTGGCGAAGGCACCCAGCAGACGCTCAAGCGCCGTCCGGCGATCGGCAGACTCGCCCCCGGCGCTCTGGTCGGTGTCGGACACGGCAGGCGCACTCTAGCAGGGAAATGCGCAGCTCAGACAAGCGCTACAGGCAGTAGGCCGCCTGGACGTCGTCGTCTGCGCCACAGACCGAGTCCTTGCACACCGCCGAGCTGCACTCGTTGGCGGTGAGGCAGGCCTCGCCCGCGGCCTTGCGGGCCTTGCAGGTGCCCATCGTGGTCAGGGCGGGATCGCAGAAGAGGCCGTCCTGGCAGTTCAGGTCGGTGAAGCAGGCGGCGTCCGCGCCGCCGCGAGGCTCGCAGGTCCAGGTCGTTTCGGTCGGCAGGCAGGCCTGGGTCGCAACGTTGGTGCACGAGGCCAGGGCCGCGAAGATCACGGGCAGGTCCGCCTCCAGCCCGCCCTCCGGCATGCAGTCCTCGCCCGGGCCCAGCGTGCCGGTGAAGGCGCCCGTGAAACCATCCGGGGAGAGCGCCCAGGCGGGCGCCGAGGGATCGCATTGCATGGCGCGGTTCTCGTACATCGTGATGGCGGCCGCCGCGGCCGCCGCGTCGAAGCCCACCGCCGCGTCGCCGGCGACCGCGTCGAGGCCGAGCCCGGTCGTGCACGCGCTCTCCGCATCCGCCTCACAGCTGGCCTGGTCGGCGCTCGGCGTGTCGCAGCAGACCTGCTCACCGGCACACTGGATCACGGCGAGCCGTGCGCAGATCGCTCCGGGCGTCACGTCGTTGCGAGTGGGGTCGGTCCCGAAGGGCGAGCCGTCCATCATGTCGTCGCCCATGTCTCCGTCGCCGTCTCCGCCCATCCCGGACGTGCCGTCGCCATCGCCATCACCCGTGGGCGGTGGCATGCGGTCCATGTCGGACGAAGAAGAGTCGTCGCTGCACGCCGCGCACAGGCCCAGCGCCAGAAGACACACCACCACGAATCGAAACATCTCGCCTCCCTGTCCCCTGCGCCCGCGGGGCTCACCCTGACGCCATCGAGCGCACGAGCCCGGGACTCTACCCCGCCAGCCCGCCGACCGCCTAGGGGTATCAGCTACCCGTCTCACCCCCACTAGCTGGGGGACCACAGCCTGGGGGCCGGATTCGTCCGTCGTAGCGCCCTCACCCGCGGCGGAAGGGCCCGTGCATGCTCAGCTCGGCCATCTCCTGCCGCATCGCATCGGCTTCACGCGGGAGAAACTCGGCGACGGCCCCCGCGAGACGCGGATCGGCAATGAAGTGCGCACTGTGGATCGCCGCCGGCATCAGGCCGCGCCGCAGCTTGTGGGTGCCCTGGGCGCCGGCCTCGAAGCGTGTCAGGCCCTGGTCGATGGCGCGCTCGATCAGCCGGTAGTAGCACAGCTCGAAGTGCACCCCGGGATGCTCCTCGGTGCACCCCCAGTAGCGCCCGTAGAGGTGCTTGCCCTTCTGGAAGTTGAGCGTGCCCGCCACCACGCGCTCGCCATCGTAGGCCAGGCAGGCGACCACGCGGTGGGCGTGGGTCTCGGCCAGGTCCCGAAAGAAGCGCCGCGTCAGGTACGGTCCCGAGCCGCGCCGGTAGCAGGTGTCGAAGTAGAAGCCGCGCAGCGCGTCCCAGTCCCGCTCGGTCATCTCCGGCCCCTCGAGCACACGCAGCTCGAGCCCGCTCTCGGCAGCCTGACGCCGCTCGCGCCGCACCTGCTTGCGCAGCGACGAACGAAAGCGCCCCAGGAAGTCGTCGAAGCTCTCGTAGCCGGCGTTGCGGAAGTGGAACTGATTGGTCAGCCGCGTCAGCAGCTGCCCCTCGGCCACCATCAGGTCCCGTTCCTGCTCCTCGAGGAAGAGGAGGTGCGCCGACGAGGCGTCGATCCGATCGCGCCCCGCCTCCACCCCCGCGAGCAGCGCACGCGCCACCTCGCGAAGGTCCACGTCCGCGGCGATCAGCACGCGCTTGCCCGTGGCGGGCGTGAACGGAATCATCGAGACCAGCTTCGGGTAGTAGCGAATGCCGGCACGCTCGGCTGCACCGGCCCAGCTCCAGTCGAAGATGTACTCGCCGTAGCTGTGCGTCTTGGCGTAGAGCGGAAGCCCACCCACCAACCGGTCGGGCGCGCCCTCCGTCTCCAGCCACACCGCCACGTGCATCGGGTGCCAGCCCGAGTCCGCGCCCACGCTCTCGCTGGTCTCGAGGGCGAGGAGGAAGCCGTGCTCCACGAAGGGATCGTCCGGACCCGCCAGCGCGTCCCAATCCGCCGCCGGAATCTCCGCGATCCGGGGCACAAGCTCGACGCGCAGGCCCATCGGAGGCTTCTTAGCAGCTCGCGTCACCCGGAGCACGGGTGGGCCAATGGGCGCCTGCTCCGGTCGACTTTGAGGTCGCACCCAGGTTCGGGCCCTCGCAGGGCACCGGGCCGGCGCGCATCGGCAGGCACGCGGTGGGCGTGCTGGCCAACGACCCGATGTACTACGCTGGGGCGGTCACCGCACCGGCGGCGGAGAAGCTCACGCGGAATGTCGACCTGTGCGCTGCCAATCGTCAGCCTGGTCGATCAGCCCGGCCTTATGATCCACCCCCAGGCCGCGGAGAGCGCCACCATCCGCCGCGGCGCGAGGGCGATCTGCGCGGTGATGCGGTGGCGCGTGCCCTGGATGTCGGTGATCGTGCGCAAGACCTAGGGCGTGGCGGGCGCCGCCCACTTCGGGCCCAGTGGTATCACGCTGGCGTGGCCATCGGCAGAGACGGGCGCCCAGCCCCTCGAAGGCGGCGTGGCGATGGCGTCCAGGCGCGAGATCGCCGCCGCGCCCGATCCGGACGCCAAGCGCCGCGAGCCGGAGAAAATTCCTGGCCTCGCGCCGCGACCCCTACCGGGAAGCGGAGTCGTGCAGCGCGCACCACCGATTTCCTCGAGCTTTCCCAGCCTTTACTGGACGCCGCACAGCTGGGGCCGGTGTCTCGGGGCCCCAGGCCTCGATTGTCCGTCCCCGAGCCAGCGCGTGGCGCGCGCCCGCACCCCCCACCCG
>JAPPOT010000336.1:31221-33072 GCA_028817855.1 Myxococcales bacterium | reverse complement strand
CGCCCGACCCGCCCGCGTTGCTCTTGATGGGCGCCTATCGGCGCGACGAGGCGGAGAACAGCCCCTTCCTTCGCCACATCCTCGGCGAGGGTGGCCTGACGGACTCGGGCGCCGAGGTGATCGAGGTCGCAGTGGACCCGCTGGGCAACGAGGAAGCGTCCCAGCTCACGGCCGAGCTGCTGCGCGACCAACCCACGGCCAACGCGCTGTTCTCGGCCAGCATCGCGCGCGAGGCGGAGGGCGTGCCCTTCTTCATCGCCGAGCTCGTTCAGCACCTCAAGGCGCGCTCCGACCGCGGCCACCACCACACCCCTGTGGGCATGGACTCCATCTCCCTCGACGAGGTAATCGCCGAGCGCGTGCGCGGAATGCCCCGCGACGCCCAACGCCTCCTCGAGGTCCTCAGCGTCGCCGCAGGCCCGATCGAGCAGGGCATCGCCCTCGAGGCGGCCGGTCTCCCCCCCGGCGAGCGTGCCTCGATGCTCAGCCTCCGTGCCGCCCGCCTGATCCGGACCCGCGGAACCCGCCAGACCGACACCGCCGAGACCTACCACGACCGCGTCCGGGAGACCGTGGTCGCTGGCATGCCCGCCGACGCCGTCCGCGTCGCCCACGCCGGGATCGCGCAGGCCATCGAGTCCTGGGACGTGGGCGACCCGGAGCGCCTGGTCGAACACTACACCGGGGCCGGCGACGGCATCCGCGCGGGCGAGACCGCGATCCAGGCCGCCCACGCCGCCGGGGACAAGCTCGCCTTCAACCGCGCTGCGGAGCTGTATCGTCGCGCCATCGAGCTGCTGCCGCCGGGAGCCTCGGAGAGCCGAGAGCTGCACGAGCGGCTGGGTCAGGCACTCGCCAATGCCGGACGCGGAGCGCAGGCCGCCGAAGCGCTCATTCGGGCCGCGGAGGGCGCGCCGCCAGCGGAGATGCGGCGGCTTCAGAGGCTGGCTGCGCAACAGTACCTGCGCAGTGGTCGCATGCAGCAGGGCGGCGAGCTGGCGAAGCGACTCCTCTCGGACGTCGGCATCCGTTCCCCGAAGTCGCCCGCGGGCCTGCTCGCGGCGATCGTCTGGAACCGTGGCTTGGTCGCCGCCCAGGGCAGCAGACCGAAGCCACGCCGGCGGCCCTCACACGAGACCAGGCAGCACGAGCGCGTGGAGACGCTCGCCGCCCTCTTCCGTGAATTCGGAGCCACCGAGCCGCTCACCGGAGCGCTCTTGCAGGCGCACTACCTACGGAGCTCGATCGCCAGTGGCGATCCGGCCCACCTGCTGCAGGCCTTCGCGTGGCAGGCATTCATGAATGCATGGGACGCCAACGAGCGCGGTGCCCATCACTGCCTGGACATCGTCGGACGGCTGGCGCGCGAGGTCGATACACCATACGCGGAGGCGACCGCGGCGATGGCTCGCGCTGGCGCCAATCTGTTCCTGGGCAAGTTCACCTCTGTGCGGGAGCCGGCGGCGCGCGCGGAGGCGATATTCCGCGAGCAGTGCACGGGGGCGTCCTGGGAACGGGTCGTGACAACCACCTTCCGGTTCGGCGCCATCGAACAGACCGGCGGCTTCCAGGATGTCCTCCTTGACACCCCACACCTCGAGCGCGAGGGCCGAGAGCGGGACGATCGGTTCACCTTCGGCTTCCTCGCGCTATCCGCGCCACTCGCACACCTGCTGCGTGACGATCCCGAGGCCGCCCTACGATTGCTTGAAGAGCAACGCTCCGCGCTCGGCGAGACGTTTGACAACTTCCACATGTGGGTGATGAACCGGACAGTCGACAGCCTTATCTACGCCGGCCGTGCCCACGAGGCGTGCGACTACCTCGACGAGCACTGGGAGCGTTTCAGCA
>JAPPOT010000336.1:0-31211 GCA_028817855.1 Myxococcales bacterium | reverse complement strand
TGTTCCTGAGAATCAGCGCCAACTTCCTGCGCGCGCGTGCCCTGCTCGCACGCATGGCGGCGGACTCGGACCGACACTCCGAAGCGCTGATCGCTCCACACGTGAAGGTGCTGCGCAAGGCAAAGCGCCCCGACGCCGACTGTCTGGCAGACCTCCTCGACGCTGGCGTGCACAATCTTCGCGGTCGCAAGGAGCACGCCCAGCGGCTGCTGGAGCGGTGCGTGGGGGGGGTCGACGAGCACCAGATGCCCGCGTTCGCGCGCTACGCGGAGCTCGGCCTGGCCGCGCTCAACGCAGACCGGGAGCGGCGACAGCGAGTTGCGAGCGCCCTGGCCGAGGATGGCGTGAGCGATCCGGACCGCTGGGTGTCCATGTTTGCACCCGGGCTCCTCGAGATTCCCGAACGACGCATGCGGGTCGCCTAGGCCGGTGAAATATCCGCGCTAACGCAGGCGCCGCGCCAGACCGCCCAGGTAGTCCACGAGGAAGGCTTCCTGATGCACCTCGTCGACGGCGGCCCCACGAAAGAGCGCGGACAGGCGCGCCCGAGAGACGCCTTCCCCCGAGGGGAGCACGTCGCGGTGCCGCGCCAGAAACACGGCCACGTTCCCGGACAGCCCGGCCTCGTCCGCAAGCCGGACCCAGTCATGGAGGTTGACCTGCTCGGCCTCGATCCCAGCGCTGCGCACCGCGTCGAGCAGATGCTGCGCGCGCAGCAGAACACCACTCGCAACGTGCAGCGTCTGTCCAAGGCACTCCTCGCGGAGGCATGCTCGGGCGATCAGGTCCGCTGCGTGTCGAGCGGGAATGACGTCGACCAGAGGTAGCCCGCGAGGGACAAGTCCGAGTGCGAGACAGACTCGCACGAGCGACTCCAGAGCCTCGGCGCCCCCGGAGCCGAGCTCATCCGCGGCTGATACCACGAGCGACGGACGGAACACGCGAGTGCCGAGTCCCCTCGCGGCTGCCCGCTCGACGAGCCCCTCGCACACCCACTTGGTGCGCGCGTAGCCGGTCGCCAGGGACCGCCAGGTGGGGAGCGCCTCGTCCTCCGCGATCGGCCCTCTCTCTCGCCGCCCCTCGAACACCGAGAGGCTCGAGACGAGATTGAACGTCGCACCGAGGCGGGCGGCGAGCTTCAGCAGGCGCGCGGTGCCACCCACATTGACATCGCGTAGCGTGTCGTAGGTGTACGCAAAGTTGACCGAGGCACCCGCGTGGACCACGGCTCCCAGATCGCCGGCGGCGACCAGCTCCTCCTCGACCTGCCCGAGCGAATCACCAGCCAGATCGCCCACGACCGCATGGACCCGTTGACGTTCGCTGCGGTGCAGCTTGACGCGCTCGAGCGTGGCCTCGAGCCGCTGCTGTGCCTCCGCCTTGCTCGACCCACGAACCAGGCACGCGATGGGACCCGTGGTGTAGGCCAAGAGCGCCCTGACGAGCGCTGGCCCGAGCGCCCCGGTCGCTCCGGTGACGAGCACCCGGTCGCCGCCTCGGCGCGCAGCAGGCAACTCCCTCAGCGAGAGCCTCTCGAGGTCACGGTCGGGATCCTCAGTGGCGCGCCTCGCCTGCCGCCCACCTCGCTCGACGAGCTCCGCGAGGTTGCCGAGGGTCGGTTGTTGTAGAAACTCCGCCAGCGACACGCTCGCGCCGAGATCCTCCTCGATGCGCTCGATCAGGCGCACCGCGCCGAGCGAGTAGCCCCCGACCTGGAAGTAGTCGTCGCCGTACGACGCCGGCGCCTCCGAGGGAAGCCCCAAGCTCAAGTTCCAGAGCGCGGCCGCCCTGGACGGCTCCACGCGGGACCCTCCCTGGGTCTCGCTCGGCCACCGGTCGCCCGTGAGCTGTTCACGGACGACCTTGCCCGAGGCGTTCCGCGGCAGCGAGCTCACGAACTTGAGAACGGGCCGAGCCGTCGCCGGCAGACGTTCGCGGACCGTCGCCCAGCCAGCCTCGACGGAGGAGGGCGTCGCGGACACCACGCACGCCACCAGCCCCGAGTCCGCTTCGCCGCGCACCACCGCGACGTCGTCGACTCCGGGAACGCTCGAGACGATGCGCTCCACACCCTCGAGCTCTATTCGGACCCCGCGGACCTTGACCTGATTGTCTCGTCTACCGACGAAGACCAGGCGCCCTTCCTCGGTCCACACGGCCAGATCCCCGGTGCGATAGCACCGCCGCCCGGGGATGTCCGCATCTTCGTAGAAGCCGTCGTCGGCGCCAAGGTGCCCGCCAAAGTAGCCTCGACCGACGGGCAACCCGCAGATGTGAATCTCACCGACGACCCCCTGAGGAGCGAGCTCACCATCGGGCGCCACGATCCGCAGCTCCGTGTTTGGGGCTGCGGAGCCGAGGTGCGGCTCCTCGCCCGGTCTCAGGCGCGCGGCCGACGCCCACACAGAGCACTCGGAGGGACCATAGAGGTTCCAGAACTCCCGACCTCCCGCCCACAGGTCGACCAGCTCCCTGCTACACGCGTCGCCTGCCACGCACAGCAGGCGGAGCTCCGACAGAGACTCTCTCGGGAGCCCTGCCAGGACCGCGGGCGGAAGGGTGGCGGCCGTCACTCGCTCGCGCTTGATGAAGTCATGGAGCCCCCTGCCGACCCGATCCTCCAGCGACGCTGGCACACAGAGCGCAGCACCGGCGCAGAGCGCAACCATCACCTCCGCGATCATGGCATCGAAGCCGTGCGATGCGTGCTGCAAGACTCGGTCGTCCGGACGGATCCCGAGCACGAGGCGCTGACCTCCGGCCAGGTTGCTGAGCCCTCCGTGCTCCAACAGGGCCAACTTCGGCACGCCGGTGGTCCCGGACGTGAAGATCCCGTATGCGAGGTCGTCCGCGCGACACCGCGGCAGCGACGGCCGGGTGGCTGGAGCAAGCCGATCCACTCGCAACAGGCGCCGCCGCCCGGCGACTCTCCGAACGCGCTCGGCCGTGTCGGAATCGACGATGCAGACACCGCTCGCGAGCAACGGCCGGAGCTTGTCCTCCAGTGCTGCGCCCGACTCCTCGTGGTCCACGGGCACGAAACAAGCCCCGCTCATCATCACGCCGAGGGCCGCGATGGGCAGCCCCCCGGAGCGCGAGACGACGACGGGGACCAACTCCCCCGGTGCGACGCCCAGTTCCAGCAACCTCGACGCGAGGGCGCGCGCATCGCTCACGAGCTCGCGGTAGGTTCGCCGTATCCGTGAGCCAACCACGGCCGCTGCGTGCGGGCGGCTCTTGGCCACGGCGACGATCTTGTCCACGACGGACACGCGCCAGACCGTGTCGACCGGTGCGCCGGGTGGCACGCTCGACCGTCTCTGACGTCGTCCGGCCTGGCGGACCCTGCGACCGGGATCGCTCAGCACGACGCCCAACAGCTCTCGATAGAGCGACGCGACCATGGACGCCTCGTCATCCGAGAACGCCAGCGCGTCGTACTCCACGCGCCCGGCAAGCCGTTCCCCGCGCTCCTGCAGGTGGAGCGCGAGCTCCACCCGTCCGCCGCCGACCCCGTAGTCGAAGGCCTCGGCCGAACAGCCCACCAGCTCGAGATCTGGCACCCGCTCCTGGTAGGAAAAACCGACCGGAAACTCTGGGCTCCGCGCGGTCCCGTGCGCTAACCCGAGCTGCCGCACGACGCCCGAGAACGGGACTCTCTGATTCGCCAGCGCGAGGGCCCGCTCGGCATGAACCTTCTGGATGACGTCGGTCACCCGGTCGTCTGCCGCCAACACCACGCGGAGCACGACAGTGTTGACCAACGCTCCGACGACCCGATCGGCGTCGGCGGATAGCCGGTTTGCGGCGGGGATCCCAATCGGGGCGTCGGCGAGCCCGTAGAGCCTGTGGATGAGCAGCCGGTAGGCCGTGAAGGCGAGGGTGAACGGCGTCACCGCCATCTCGCGAGCGCGCGCCGCGAGCGTGGTCGCAGACCCGCCTTCGAGCTCGAACAGGTGCCAGCCCGTGCTCTGCCGAGCCAGGCCGGAGTGGACAGGCGACCGCTGCCAGCGGATGTCCTCGACCCCGCGCAAGTGGTTCGCCCAGAAGTCGAGCTGGGCCGCGGCCGCACTGGAGGCCACCCAGTGGCGCTCCCGCGCCGCGACGCGAGCGAACGATGGCGCGGACTCGAGCGCCGAACGGGCGTCGCCACGCACCCGCTCCGAGTACAGCTGCGAGAGCTCGGGCACCACGATGTTGGACAACGAGTATCCGTCGCAGATGGCGTGGTGAGCGACCAGTCCCAAGAGCCAGTCATCCTCGCCCTGACGCAGAAGGACGGCGCGGAAGTTGGGTGCCGAAGCGATGGGAAAGCGCGCGAGAATCGAGTCGCGCAGCGCACCTGTCAGCGTGTGATCGACCGAAGCCTCCAGCATCTCCAGCGGAACCTCGGCGTCATCCGAGGACCACGTCTCTTGCACCCACCGTCCCTCCCGTCGGGTGAAATAGCCTCGCAGGGCTTCGTGGCGCTGCGCGAGCGCGCCCAGGCACTTCCTCAGCACATCGAGCTGGAGAGGACCACGCACGCGCCAGAGGGCAAACTCGTTGAACCGCGGCGGGCCGGTCTCCGCGCGCTCCACGAAGAGGAACGGCTCCTGGCTCGGGGCGACCTCGAAGGGCGCACCCTCCTGCAAGGTCGCACCCGGCGGCAGCTTGGGCGCAGCACCGGATGTGGCGCTCGTGAGCAAGGTCACGAGCCCGCGCACCGTGGGTTGTGCGATGAAGGGCGCGAGCTCGATGGTACGTCCGACGACCGCCGCGGTAGCCGACGCGACTCGGAGCAGGTCGAGGGACGAGGCACCCCGCTCGTAGAGGTTGTCCGTGGGCTCCAGCTCCCAGTGTCCGGTGGTCGCGCGTACGATCCACTTGACTCGCGCCTCGTCCTCCGCCTGTTGCCGCACTGCCTCCCGGCAGCCTGAGAGCACCGCGACGAACGTGTCAGACGAGTCCAGCAGCCGTACATCGACCGCCTTCTAATGCTCGGACCCCGCCGCCGACGTGCGGATGCGGGCGATGGCCGAGCCCGCGCGAAGCACATCCACGGCGTCGCAGTAGATCACGGCGTCATCTGGCAACTGACAGGCGGTGCCGATCGCGAGCAACGCCAACTCCCAATACTGAGGATGCAGCGCATACTCTGAATGACCGGAAGGCGGATCGGGCACTAGCTCGATCTCGATCTCCCGGCCGGCGCGCGTGGTCCGCGAGACCAACCCAGCCCCTCCGCCCGCATCGAACGTGGCGTCGGTGCGGGTCCCGGCGCCGCCCAGCGGTGGCATGGGTGGGGGGGCGCCGATGCCGGTAGCGCCGATCACCGCATCCACCGCGGGCTGTCGCCTGGACTGCAGCTCCACCTCCGCGGACAACAGCGGCCCCATGTGCCTCGTCACGATCGAGCTCACGCGTGCGAGGGGTTGCGCCGGCTGCAGCCGAACGGCGCGGAGGCTCGGCGCGACGCGCTCACGCTCCGCGGCAAGGGCCACCACACACTCGAGCACGAGGCCACGGCCGAGGCTCTCGCCGTGGGGCGCATGCACGCGGGCATCGTCGGGCGGAAAGTCGCCACCGACGTCCAGCACGAGCTCCGTCGACGCAGCCAGATCGAGCTTCATAGGGGCACACGCCCACCCACCGCGACTACGAATGCGGGGGGAGTGTCGAACTGAAATGGCGTCCAGCCCTGAACACCGTGCCATCTCACGTCGACCGCCGTACTATACTACGAAGCATTCCGTTTCCGCGCGAGGTCTGGCGGCCAGGGCTAGACCAAGATTGTCATCCCGGAACCCGTCTTCTGCGATGGGGTGACGGAAGCGGCAGCCGCAGCGGCAGCAGCTCAACATGGCGAGCGGAGAAAGCAGCGAGAGCTTGGTCGCAGTGCTGCAGCGCCACGCAGCCGAGCGCGTTGACGAGGTGGCGTACGTCTTCCTCGCGGATGGCGAACGGGTGCAGCGCGAGGTCACCTTCGGCGAGCTCGAGCGCATGGCCACGCGCACGGGCGCCGAGCTTGTGAGCCGCGGTCTGCGAGGAACGCCGATCCTGCTGCTCTGCCCGGCTGGCATCGAGTACCTCGGAGCCTTGCTGGGTTGTCTGTACGGTGGCTGCATCGCGGTCCCAGCCTACCCCCCGGTGGCGCACGCCCTCGCGCGCGCGGTGGAGCGAGTTGGTGACATTGCACGCGACTGCCGCGCCGCCGCCATCCTGAGCACACCCGCGACGGCGCGGCTGCTCGACGATGTGCCTGGCGACCTCGCAAGGCTCGAGCGCATCCTGGTGGACCGCGCACACGGTGTGTCCCCGCAGGCCGCAGTCAGCGCCCCCGCATCAACCGACCCGGCGATCCTCCAGTACACCTCGGGCTCCACGAGCACCCCGCGAGGTGTGGTGATCACCCATGGCAACCTGCTCGCCAATCTGCGCCTGATGCAACACGCCACCGGGCATGCCCCCGAAGAGACCATGGTCTCCTGGCTGCCGCCCTACCACGACATGGGCCTGATCGGCGCCTTGCTCACTCCCCTCCATGCTGGCGCCCGGTGCGTCACGATGCCGACCGAGGCCTTCCTGCGCCGCCCGCAGCGTTGGCTGCGCGCGGTCACCGACCATCGAGCGTCCATGACGGTCGCGCCGAATTTTGCGTATGAGCTCTGCCGGCGCCGCATTCGCCCTGAGCAACGCGATGGACTCGACCTCTCTAGCTTGCGGATCGTGTCGTGCGGGGCGGAGCCGTTGAACGCAGAGACGCTGGAAGGCTTTGCGCGAGAGTTCGCCGCCCATGGATTCCGGCGCAGCGCATTCCATCCATGCTACGGCCTCGCCGAGGCGACCCTGATGGTATCCGGCGGCGTCACCGGACGCGGACCGGTGGTGCGGGCCTACGACGCTCGGCAACTGGAACAGGGCGTGGCCGAGGGCCACCCCGGGGATGCGCAGCGGTTCGGGACCTCTGCGCCGAGTCGGCCGCTGGTGGGGTGTGGGCGGGCACAACCGGGGGAGCAGATCCGCATCGTGGATCCGCAGACGCGCCGGGAGGCGGGGCCGGGACGGGTCGGAGAGGTCTGGGTGCAGGGGCCCTCCGTCGCGCGCGGGTACTGGAATCGGCCGCGAGAGACAGCGGAGGTATTCGGCGCGCGGATTGCCGACAGCGGCGACGGCCCATTCCTGCGCACCGGGGACCTGGGCTTCTTCGACCGGGGGGAGCTGTTCATCACGGGGCGCCTCAAGGACCTGATCATCGTGCGCGGGCTCAACCACTACCCGCAGGACATCGAACGCACGGTGCAGGGCGTCCACGAGGCCTTGCTTCCGGACTCGGGTGCTGCATTCGCCGTCGCCGGTGACGGCAGCGAGGAGCTCGTGGTCGTGCAGGAGGTGCACCGCAGCATCGCGCCCCCGCTCGACGCCCTGATCGAACAGATCGCTGAGACGATCCGCGAGGCCCACGACCTCGCCGCCACCAGCGTCGTATTGATCAGGAAGGGCAGCGCCCTCAAGACCGCCAGCGGCAAGATCCAACGGCGCGCCATGCGCCAGGCATTCCTCGACGACGAGCTCGTCGTGATGCGGCGCTGGAGCACGCGACGCGCCCGGCCACCGGACGCGACGGAGGCACCGCGCGCCCGCACTTCCACCCCATCCATCCGGCCGCCGCCGCCAACACAACCGATTCAGCAGACCGCGCCGCCGTCCGAACCGACGATCGACCCACGCCTGACTACGTATCAGACGGAGAGTTCCCCGGCGGTGCCCGGCTCGGAGCCGCCCGCGCCGGCCACATACACGCGCCCCGTCTCCCATCGCCGCGAGCAGATCATCGCCGAGTACCTGCGTGAGAGGCTCGCGGCCCGGACCGGCAAGCCCCTCGCCGAGATCGAGCCCACCGCACCGCTGGCGCACTACGGCGTCGACTCCTTGGTGGCCGCCGAGCTGCTCGACGAGCTGGAGGGCTGGCTGGAGATCGAGCTGCCCGCCACCATCTCCTACGACAACCCGACGATCGTCAGCCTCGCGCGGGCGCTGGCGCGGGCCGAGGCGGGGCAGACCACGCGACCGCAGCGCCCGACCCCGCTGCTGGCCCAGGCCGCCAGCGCGCACGACGATCCGATCGCGATCGTGGGCATGGCGTGCCGGTTCCCGGGCGCCGCGACTCTCGAGGGTTTCTGGGACGTGTTGCGTCACGGCGTCGATGCCACGGGCGAGCTTCCGCACGGACGCTGGAACGCGCGCGCGCTGGTAGACCCAGCGCCCGCCACACCGGGCAAGATGGTCACCAGCCGCGGCGGCTACGTCGAGGGCATCGACCTCTTCGACGCGCCCTTCTTCGAGATCTCCGCGCACGAGGCGGCGCGCATGGACCCGCAGCAGCGCCTCTTTCTGGAGGTCTGCTGGGAGGCGCTCGAGGACGCCGGCCAGTCGCCGGCCGCGCTGGCCGAGACCGACACCGGCGTCTTTGCGGCGGTTTCGACCAACGACTACGCGATCCTGTACGGCGGCGACTTGAGCCTGGTCGACGTGGACTACGGGACCGGCAACTCGCCGAGCGTGGTCGCCAACCGCGTGAGCTACTTCCTGGACCTCAAGGGACCCAGCGAGACCGTGGACGCCGCCTGCGCGTCGTCGCTCGTCGCGCTGCAGCACGCCAGCCAGGCCCTGCGCGGACACGACTGCGAGGTGGCGCTGGTCGGCGGCGTCAACGCCGTGCTCGCCCCCGAGGGCAGCGTGTACTTCTCCCAGCTGCGCGCCCTGTCGCCGGCCGGCCGCTGCCGTAGCTTCGACGCGGCGGCGGACGGTTTCGTGCGCAGCGAAGGCTGCGGGGTGGTCGTGCTCAAGCGCCTCTCGCGCGCGACCGCGGACGGCGACCGGGTCTATGCGCTCGTAGCGGGCAGCGCGGTCAATCACGACGGCAAGAGCAACGGAATGTTGGCACCCAATGGGCTCGCGCAGCAGAAGGTCGTGCGCAAGGCACTGCGGGCGGCCGGTATCGGATCCGACGACCTGGACTACGTGGAGGCCCACGGCGTGGGCACGCCGGTGGCGGACATGGTCGAGCTGCGGTCCCTGGGCGCTGCCCTCGAAGAGCGCTCGCCCGATCGGCCGCTGCTGGTCGGGTCCGTGAAGACCAACCTGGGGCACCTCGAGGCCGCTTCTGGCATGGCGGGTCTGATCAAGACCGCGCTCGCCCTGCACCACGAGAACATCCCACCGCACCTGCACCTGCGGGACGTCCATCCCGACATCCGCATCGAGCAGCTGCCGCTGGAGATCCCGACAGCCGCTGCGCCCTGGAAGCGGGGCGCGCGCCCGCGCTTCGCCGGCGTGAGCACCTTCGGCTTCGGCGGCACCAATGCCCACGCCGTGCTGCGCGAGGCGCCCCTGCAGACGCCGCTGCCTTCGGAGAACGAACGTAGCTCGCACCTCTTCACGCTGAGCGCACGCAGCGAGCCCGCGCTTCGCACGCTGGCCGCTCGCACCGCCTCCCGCCTTGCGGATCAGCCGGTGGGGGATATCGCCTACACGGCGAACGTCGGACGCAGCCATCTGGCCCACCGGGTCGCGATCCACTTCAGCACCGTGGATGCCTTGCGCGCGAGCCTCGAACAGCTCGCTGCAGGCGCCACGAACCCGCAAACGCAGCGGGGAAGGGTCGAGCCCGGGCATCACAGCTCGGTCGCGCTGGTCTTCCCCGACCTGACCCCGCACTCGGGTGGAGCCTACGCCCTCTACGACGCGCACCCGGAGTTCCGACAGGCCCTACTCCATTGCGACGCGCTGCTGCAACCCATCCTGCCGCGGCCTCTCCTGAGCGTACTGTACGGCACGGACTTGCGCCTCTCGCGTGAGCTACTCGCCTCGCCGAGCTATCGACGCGCGTGCACGGTCTCGTTGCAGTATGCGCTGCACGTGGTGCTCAGCGGCCTCGGCCTCGAGCCCGCCGCTGTCCACGGCGCCGGGGCCGGCGAGTACGCGGCGGCCGCTGCCAGCGGAGTGCTCAGCTGGGAGCAGGCGGTCGTGCTGGCCGCCCGGAGCGGTCTCGTGATCGAGGGCCTGCAGGCCCCCGGCGCCCGCCGTCTGAGCCTGCGCGAGCTGAAGGCGGCGCTCGCCGAGGTGGACTACCTGGGACCTTCGGTGCCACTGGTCCTGGCGTCCCAGGGGCGGGCCTTCAACCTCGACGAGCTGCCGGGGGCCGACCACTGGGTGCGAGAGCTCTATCGCCCGCCCGGTCAGGAGCAGGGCCACGACGCCCTCGCCCGTGAGCGCTGCGACCTGCACCTGGTGGTCGGACCGGGCGGTGCGCCCCCAGCGGTGGCCGACGACCTGCCCGCGATCACCCCCGAACGCTGGCTCGGCGCAATGTCACTCGGCGGGCGCCGGGACGGCAGCCTCGATGCGCTGCTGCGGGCCATCGCGCGGCTCCACGTCGGCGGCGTGCCGATCGACTGGCTCGCCTTCGACCGTCCCTACCCGCGCCGCAAGGTCTCGCTGCCCAGCTATCCCTTCGAGCGTACCCGCCACTGGCTCGACTTCCCGAGCCGGGCGAGCACGGCGCGCGAGGAGGAGCTCGAGCGGCGGTCCGATCATCCGTTGATCAGCCGGATGCGCGTGCGCAGGCAATCGCCCGGCGGCCTCCACACGCAGCCCGACCTCGCCGAAGAGACCGACGAGGACGAAGGAACCGGATCCTAGACGGCCGGCGATCCGTGCGCAGCTCAGTAGAGATCGTGGGCGCGCCTCAATCCGGCGCGACGAAGCCCTCGTTGAACATGAACGGCGTCTTCGACAGCTCCACCTCGGCAAAGTCGCTCGTACCCGTCCAGGCGTGGCAGCCGATCTCGAGCTGCGGGAAGAGCGCCAGGCGCTCCCGCGCCACCTCCTCGCTGCTGGCGAGGTAGCTGAACTCGAGATCGCCGGCGAGGTACATCAGCACCTTCCGGCACTCGTTCGAGAGCGGCTGCTCATCGTAGTTGAAGTCCTCACCGTACTCGGAGAAGTCGGACGGCTTGTCGAAGTCGAAGTAGGAGACCAGCAGCAGCGTCTCGCAGTCGCCCTCGACGGTCGTCCACGCGTGCCGCCGCTCCTGGAAATTGGAGGGACAGCTGGTGCTCACGCCGAGTGGGGCGAAATAGAAGGCGCCGGCCGCGCCGAAGATCACACCGCAGCCGCCGCCGGCGGTGACCGGGGCCCATGCGAGCACCTCCTCGGGGGGGAGCCCCTGACAGTCCCAGGCCGGAACCGTCACCGACGCCTCGGTGGTCGGGCACGCGCCGTCCTCGCCGTCGCAGTCGTCATCGACCCAGTCGCCGCAGATCTCCTCGGCCCCTGGACCCGCCCAAGGATCCACCGGAGCGCAGTCGGGTGCCGCCGGGTCGCCGTCGGCCGGGTCGTCGTCCGCCGGCTGCTCGTCTCCGGCGCCGGCCTGCCCGTCATCGCCTCCCGTATCGCCGGGGGTCGACGCCGGGTCGGGTCCCTCGGGCATGGTATCCGACTGACCATCGGTGCCAGTGCTGTCACCGGAGGGCGTGCTGTCGCTCCCCGGAGCCGAGTCCATCGGTGAGCCCGGAGTGCCCGTACCCGCGGTTCCGTCGGTGGCGCCGGAGCTCGAGGAGTCCTGCTCCCCCCCGTCGTAGGTTTCGCCGCCACAGCCGAGCGCAATCACGCACAGGCCCACGGCCAAAGTCTTGAGTTGAGACAACCGACACCCTCCCGGCATGGGGACCACGGTCCCGCGCGCGATCTTACGTACGAGCTGTGGGGCACCGTGTTACCTGCTTTTCACCCCCCCTGCAGCATCGGCCAGGCTTTCTGGCTTGAATGGCTTGACGGCCTCCAGCCAGGCGAGCGAGAGCAGGCCAGCAGCCACAGCCACGCTCAGCTCCGGTAGGCCGACGTGCGCCAGGTGAAAGATGTCGCGCACTGTGGGAACGGTGACCGCCACGGAGAGCGTCAGCGACGCGCCGATCAACACACTCCACATCGGCACGTTGCGTGTGGCCAGCGTGCTGAGGAAGGTGTGCCGGAATGAACGGTTCACCATGATCAGGCCCAGGTTTCCACTCACCAAGCACGTGAAGGCCAGCGTGCGCGCGTGCTCGTGAACGTCGGACAGCGAGCGCGCCCACAGAAGCACCGCGATGCTCGCCGCCAGCACGCTCAGCCCCTGCAGCAGCGCGACTGCCAGCAGCTTGCGCGTCAGGAGGCGCCCGTCCTTGGGCCTGGGCGGCCGGCCCATCACACCGCGCTCGGCGGGCTCGGACTCGAACACGAGCGAGCAGGTGGGGTCGATGATGAACTCGAGGAAGATGATGTGGATCGGCAGCAGCACGAGCTCCCACCCCTGCAGCACGGGATAGAGCGCCAGCCCGCTGACCGGGACGTGCACCGCCACGATGTACGCGGTCGCCCGGCGCAGGTTGTCGAAGATGCGCCGGCCCATCCGCACGCCCTCGACGATCGAGCCGAAGTCGTCGTCGGTCACCACCAGGTCCGAGGCCTCGCGTGCCACCTCCGTGCCGCGCCCGCCCATCGCCACGCCCACGTGAGCGGCCTTGAGCGCCGGGGCGTCATTGACTCCATCGCCCGTCATCACGACCACCTCACCGCGCGCACGCAGGGCCTCGACGATGCGCAGCTTGTGGTTGGGCACGGCGCGCGCCACGATCGAGGTGCGCTGCAGCCGCTCGGCCAGGTCGGCGTCGTCGAGTTGCTCGATCTCCGCGCCGGTGAGTACGGGCGCGCTCACGTCGAGCCCCGCCTCGGCGCCGATCGCGCGGGCGGTCACCGGATAGTCGCCGGTGATCATCATCACGCGCATCCCCGCCGCATAGCACTCGGCCACCGCGGGCGGCACACGCGGCCGAATCGGGTCGGCCAGGCCGACCAGACCCAACAGCTCCAGCTCGAAGCCTCGCGCGTCCTCGGGCAGCACGCCACGATGATTGCCGCGCGCCGTCGCGAGCACGCGCAGCCCGCCGGCGGCCATGCGCTCGACCTCCCCCAACACGCGCTCGCGCTCCGCCCGCTCGACACCGCACAGCGACAGCACGGTCTCGGGTGCGCCCTTGACGTAGACCTGCGACGCCTCGCCCTGTCCGTAGACGTGGGCGACACAGAGCAGCTCGGGAGTCAGCGGATAGGTCCGTAGCGGGACGCGGTCGTGGACACCCGCGAGCTCCACGAACGCCCGCTCCATCGGATCGATCGGATCCTGCGGGCTCGCGGCGACGCCCGCGTCCACCACCGAGCGCGCTGCGCCTGCGAGCGGCGATTCACCCGGCCGTGCGACCGCGCCGTCGGCGCTCACCACCTCCGCGATGCGCATCCGATTCTCGGTCACCGTTCCGGTCTTGTCAGCGCACAGCACCGACGCCTGACCCAGGGCCTCGATTACAGGCGTGCGGCGCGTAAGCACGGCGGCGCGCGACATCCGGTAGGCGCCCAGTGCCATGAACACGGTGAAGACGACGGCGAACTCCTCGGGCAGCGCGCTCATCGCCAGCGCGATTCCGGCCAGCAGCCCCGCGAGCCAGTCCCCGCGGCTGAGCCCGTACCCCACGACCACGAGCAAGCACGCCACGAGTCCGGCGGCGGCCACGACCCACACCAGCCACCGCAGCTGCTCCTGCAGCGGGGTCGCGCCCACCTGCAGCGAGGAAAGGCTCGCGCCGATCCGCCCCATGCGCGTGGCCGCAGCAGTCGCCACGACCTCGCCCACGCCATCCCCGCGCACCACCAGCGTGCCCGCGTAGGCAAATGGCTGGTCATCGCCACCCGGTGGCGTCGGCTCCGGCGCGCCCTCGGCAACGCGCTTGCGCACCGGCACCGACTCTCCGGTCAGCAGCGACTCGTCCGCCTCGAGCCCGCGGGCCTCGCGCACCACCACGTCGGCCGCGACACGATCCCCCTCCCCCATCAGCAGCAGGTCGCCGACCACGACCTGCCGGCTGTCGACCTCGTGCTCGCTGCCGTCGCGCCACACCCGCGCGCGCGGGCTCGAGAGATCACGTAGCGCGTCCAGGGCGCGCTCCGTCTTGCCCTCCTGGTAGAGCTCGATGCCGATCACCACCAGAACGGCGCCGAGCATGATCAGCGCCTCCTGCAGATCCCCCAGGATCAAGTAGAGGACGGCGGCCGCCATCAGCAGGATCAGCATCGGCTCGCTGACCAGCTCCTTGAGCATCTCGAGCCAGCCCTCGCGCTCGTCACCGGGCATCCGGTTTTCGCCGTCGCGCGCCAGCCGCGCGGCCGCCTCATCACTACTCAGCCCAGCTCCACGCCGGCCGCCGGCCGCCTCCATCCGGGGGAACATACACGCAACGGAGCGCATGGCGACGGGGGGAAGCGGCTGTCACACACGAGCCGCAGGCCTGCTAAGCTCCCGGCAGTGCCGGACTATAGCCGCGAGCAGGCCGAGGAGATCCTACGCCGCGCGCTCGAGCGCGAGCAGACCGACGGCGTCAGCCACGAGGACCTCGTCGCCGCCGCCGCGGAGGTGGGCATCGACACCGCCCAGCTCGAGCGGGCCGCTAGCGAGCTGGCCGACGAGCGACAGCAGGCGGAGCGCGAGGTGCAGGTGCGCGCCGAGCTCAAGCGCGGCTTCTTTCAGGACCTGGGCAACACCCTGGGCTTCAATGCCCTGATGCTCGGCATCGACCTGCTCACGGGACCCGGCTGGTGGGTCCAGTGGGTTGCCCTCTTCAGCGTTCTCCACCTCGGCGGGCGGGCGGCACGAGCCTTCGCTCCAAACGAGGAGACCCTGCGCCGCACCGAGCGGCGCCTCGAGAAACGAGAGCACAAGCGACGCAAGCGCGAGCGCAAGCGCGAGTGGGCACGGGATGAGCGCAAGCGCCGCAGCAACGCCGAGGCCCAGTTCGAGCGTGTGGTCGAGGAGGGTGTCGAGGCCCTTCTGCGCTCGGCCGGCGATCGCCTCGAGCGCTACAATCGGGACCAGGACGGGCCGCACGTGCGCGTCGAAGACCCCGACGCGGAGGAAGCGCGCCGCGATGATCGAGGCGAGCGACGCAGCGAGCGCGCTCGCCGGCGCTGACGGCGCTCACCTGACCGGCGCTGACGGCGCTCACTTGTAGAGCACGCGCCGAACGCCGGGCCCCTGGTCGATCTGGGCGCCCCCCGGCGACCACTCGCCGACCCCTGGCGCGCCGGTGAAGCGATCGAGCAGCAGCGACAGCTGAAGCCGCTTGGTGTGCTCGATCGGAATCGAGGCGACATTGGCCCAGTCGCCATGGGCGGCAGCGGTGTCGTAGTCGACCATCGTCGCGGGCGCCGGTGCGCCGCGGAAGAAGTGGATCGCGTTGTGGGCCGGCTCGGGGTTGGCGCCGTCGGGCGCGGCCCGGAACACGAAGGTCTCGGCGCTCATGGTGGAGAGCAAACCGGAGTCCATCGCCATGCAATTGGGCGCCACCGGGTAGTCGTTGCAGGAGTTGGGATCCACGAGGCAAGGCGGCCCACCCGCGTTGCTCGGGTCCCAGCCGATCACGATGTCGATACGGGGGTCCATCGACGCGGCGTAGAACCCGATCTTTCCACCGAAGGAATGCCCGGCGACCGCGATCCGCCGCGCATCCGCACGCCCTCGTACGGCCACCGGCGCATCATCACCGAGGGCGAAGTCGATCGCCGCGATCGCCTCCAGCGCGTTCTTGTCGTGCTCGGCGATGAGGCTGCTCGGCAACGTCAGCCCGAGCACGAGCAGCCCGTGACTCGCGAGGTGGTTGCTGAAGTGCTCGTAGAGCACGTGATTGGTGGCGAAGCCGTGCATCACGAGCACGAGGGGCAGCGGCCCGTCGGCCACCACCGCGGCGGTGCGGGGAGCGTAGAACGTGGCCGAGAGGTCGGCGCGCGCCGGATCCGGGCTCGGCACGGTGGCGTCGAGGCGCAGCACGCTGAAGGGACCGTCGGCCGCCGGGTCGTCGGACACCTCGGCGCCATCGCCACTGCTCGAGTAGTCCGGCAGGACGGCGCCCGCGTCGGACTCCGGGTCCTCGCCGCAGGGTTCGACCTCCACCCCGGTGCCGACGCCGCCGTCGGGTGGGGGGGCCACGGGATCGCCCACCGGCGCATCCTGACCGTCCATGGGCGCCGTCCCTGGATCGTCCGGCATCGCGGGAGTCATCCCGGGCTCGGCAGGATCGGTCGGCGTGTTCGCGCCCGGCGTGTCGGTCGCCGGCGGGGGGGTGACCCCGGGCGTCGGCGAGTCGCTCGGCGGCTCCGGGTGCGGCCCGCCGGCCAGCAGGATGGTCTCGTCGCCCCCGCCCTCGTGGCAGCCGCCACCGGCGACGAGCACCAGCAGCAGCACAGCCCCCGAGACCTGCCCGCTCCGCACGGCGCCAGTTCTAGCACGGCCCGGGCCGAGCCGCCGCCCGCCACATCTTGACCCGCACGAGCCGTTCGTTCTCAATTTGGGTGCGTGCGCGCTTCGCGGAACAGGTTGGGGAGCTGGCTGGGCGGGCTGCTGGCGCTCGGCTGGGGCCTGGGCTGCCAGTCGGCGGAGGAGCGCTGCAAGGAGGCGGTCGAGCCCGCGCGGGCTGCCTGGGGCGAGTATCGACAGGCCCTCCAGGCCGTCAAGGACGAGGCTGCCGGGTCCGGCAAGAAGGCCTCCGGCGAGCTCGAGGCGGTCGAGAAGGCGCTCGACGCCAAGGCCAAGGCCAGGGCCGACGCGCTCAACCGCCCCGGCGACAGCGCCTGGTACCGGACCTACCACGCGGCGCGCCAGTCCCTGTGCTCGGACGACGCGACCTGCGCAGGCCTCAAGGGCAAGGTGCGTCAGGCCGAGGCGACGGTCGAGGAGATGGACGGGCGTATCGCCCGGGTCGAGGCCGTGCTGACGGGCCTGGACATGCCCCACGAGCCGCTGCCGAGCGTGGAAGACGATTTCGACCGGCGAGCGGTGCTGTCCACCGCGCGCGAGAGCAGCGGGCCCGTGCCGGAAGCCTGCCCCGAGCCGACCGGCGAGTGATCCCCGCGCGTGGCACACTGTGCCCGTGGCCAATCGCATCCTGCTGCTGGTGAGGCACGGCCAATTCGTGCGTGAGGATGACCGTCCCGGCTTCGGCAGCCTCACCGGGCTGGGCAAGCGCCAGGCGCAGCGCATCGCGAAGCGCCTGGCGGCCTACCCGATCGATCGCGTCTACGCGAGCACGGCAACGCGCGCCCTCGAGACTGCGGACATCATCGGCACCAAGATCGACGCGCCGCTCGCGCGCAGTCGGCTGCTGTTGGAGGGCGTGCCGACCCAGCCGCAGGGCATCGACCGGGTCCCACGGAACAAGCTGGCGGAAGACCGGGCGCGGATGGAACGCGCCTTCGAGCGCTTCTTCCGCCCGACGCGAGGCCGCGACCGGCGCGAGCTGCTGGTCTGCCACGGCAACATCATCCGCTACTTGATCCGGCTCGCGATCGGCGATGACCCGTCCAACTGGTGGCGCAGCGACATCAACCACTGCGGGATGTCGACCGTCGTGATCTTCCCCGACGGCAGCGGGCGGGTGCTCGGCATCAACGACACCGGACACCTGCCGCCGACGCTTCAGACCTTCGTGTGAGCGCCTGGCCCGATGCGCGAGGGTGGTACGACGGCATGCAGACTCCTGCTACCGGTCGATGCTGGCCTGGTAGCGGTGCATCGCGTAGCAGGCCGCGGCGAAAGCGAAGCTCAGCGGAAAGCACACGTAGGCGACCTCCAGCGGGATGGCGCCCGGAGGAAGGAGATACGCCTCGGCGACCCACTCGAGCACGAGGAAGACGGTGAAGTAAGCCGCCAGCAATCGCGGCCGGCGCCAGTTGTCATGGCGGAAGGCGAAGAGCGAGGTGAGCACCATCGCGATCGAAAGCGAGACCAGGAACGCAGTCATGGGCGCCCTACCCTAACCCGAATCGCTGGTGGCGAGCGCTCAGTCTGGCAGGAGCTGCTCGAGCCAGCTCGCGAACGCCGTGCTGCGGAAGAGCTCGGCGGCGGCCGCGTGGCCGCGCTCAACAGCGAGCGTCCGGACCTGGGCGCGCAGCCCCGCTTCCTCCAGCAGCTCCCCCAGCGTACGCGCTCCCTCGAGCTCGAGCCAAGCGGCGATCTCGCCGCGCAGCAGCGCCCGCACCAGCTCGCGCCCGAGCTCGTGGCGCAGCGTGTCGGGTGCGAGGGCGATGGCGGCCTCGAGCGGGAGCCTATCCAGGTCCTTCAGGATCGTCTCGACCGGGGTGGCCATGATGTGATCGACGACGCTGCGCGACAGCCCGCTGAGGATCTCGCGCCCCTGATCGCTCTGCATCCGCTCGCGCAGGCCCCGCTGGAGCCCGGCCATGGCGCCCTGGCTGAAGTCGCGCGCGGTCTCCTGCAAGCGCCCCTCGAGGTCGACACCGAGCCCATCGGCGACACTGCGCCCGACACTCACGAGTCGACCGGTGCCCTTCGAGACCTCACGCCCGAGCCGGCCGACGAGCCCGGAAGCGACGCCGCGGCTGGGCTTGCCGGCGGTCGCGGGCTCGCCACCGCCAGCGTCGCCGCCGAGGCCCGGCACGCTGCGCACGAACTGCAGCAATATCTCCTGCACGACCGGTGCGAAGAGGTCGCGGAGCTTGGCCGGGTCGAGCGCACCTCGCATCCACCGAAAGCGCGGGCCGGCGGGGTTTGCCGACAGCTCGACGATGCGTTCCTTGACCGCCTCGGGCAAGCCATCGCCCACCTTCTCGCCGGCGTCATCGAGCTGCGCGCGCACGCGCGGGATCGCAGGCAGCAGGTGGCGATCGATTGCGCGCTGCACGTTGTCGCCGTCGAGCGCTTGCACGAAGATCGGCAGCAAGCTCTCGGCGTCCACGAGCGCGGTCACCCTCAAGTCGAGCACGTGATCGACCACCAGCTCCGCGCCCGCGCGACGCACGGCGCCGTCCGCGCCCGCGAGCGTCTCGATGATCCGCTTGCGCAGCTCTTCGCTCACGCCATCCCACCCGTCGTGCAGATGTGCTCCGCGGTCGCAACGCTCCCGACGAACATGGGCGGCAGCTCAGCACGAAGCGCTACGCCCTTCAAGGTTCTTCCCCCAATGAGCAGGGATGCGCGGTCGGACCCCGTTCGCTACCGTCGCTCGCGGTGGGTAAGCTGCTCACGCCCCTTGCCATCGCGTCCCTTGTGTTCATCACGGCCGCCGGCTGTGGCGGCAGCACCGTAGCGGTCGCGCGACCCAAGCCCACTGCGCCGGCGCCACCGCCCATCGCGGAGAGCGAGCCCGATCCACTGCCGCAGGTGCGCGTGCGCGGCCTGACCGGCACGCTCAACAAGGACGACGTCCACCAGACGATGGACGCGCGCCAGGAGGCCTTCGACCAGTGCATCCACGAGGTGCGCCGGCGGCAGGCCTGGGTCGAGGGCACGATCCGCTTCGACTTCAAGGTCGACGGTCACGGCAAGGTGGAGGAGGTCAGCGCCAGCTCTTCGACCATCGGCCATCGCCCGCTCGAGCGATGCCTGACGCAGGTCGTCTCCGCCACCGAGTTTCCACGCCCGGCGGGGCGCGCGACCGCGCAGTTCTCGTGGGACATGCACGTCGAGCCCGCCTACCGCCCGGCCGATCCGATGGACGCCGGGCTGCTGAGTCGCGTGCTGCGCAAGAAGGCGCGCGACGTCTTTCGCGGGTGCAAGGTGCGCCGCTTCAGGAATCGCTTCCAGGTCACCGCCTACGTCGGTCGGCGCGGTCGCATCCTCGCCGCGGGCGCTATCCCCAACCGCCCCCAACCCGACGAGAAGGTCGACTGCGTGATCGAGGAGATCCGCAGCTGGCGGCTGCCCAAGCCCAAGCGCCTCGCCAAGGTCAGCTTCCGACTGCGCTAGCGGAAGCGCCCGGCCCGCGCGGCCCTGCCCGGCCCGGCGGGGCCCTGCTAGGCTGCATGCCATGAAGACGCTCGAGGTGGGACAGCCGGACTGGGACATGACGCCCTTCTTCTCGGAGCTCGGCGCCGAGGACTACGTGGTCTACAAGCGCGAGGTGCTCAAGGAGGTCGAGCGGAGGCGCACAACGCTGGAAGCGCTCGGCCCCCTTGGCGCAGAGACACGCGCGGCCTGGGCCGAGGCGCTGTGCGCACTGGAGGAGCTCCAGCGCCGCTTCGGCCACCTGCGTACCTACCTCGGTTGCCTGAGCGCTGCGGACTCGGGCGATGAGGCCATCCAGCGCGAGACCGCCTCGCTAGGACCCGCCCGGGCCGAGCTGCAGAAGGCGCTCGTCGCCGTGCGGGCGGCGTTCAAGGCCGCGAGCGACGCCGAGTTCGAGGCGCTGCTAGCCGACGCGCGACTCGACGGTGCCCAGTACGCCCTGACGCGGATGCGCAAGCGCGCGCGACACACGATGGCGGCCACGCTCGAGGGGCTGGCCGCCGACCTTGGCGTCAACGGCATCAGCGCCTGGGGTCGGCTCTACGGCCAGGTCTCCGGCAAGCTCAGCTTCCAGCTCGAGGTCGAGGGACAGGAGGCGCGCGAGCTGCCGGTCGCGATGGCGCGCACGTTCCTGGAGGATCCGGATCGCGCCGTGCGCACCGCGGCCCTGCGCGGCAGCAACGCGGCCTGGGAGCAGGTCGGCGACACGGTGGCGGCCTGCCTCAACGCGATCAGCGGCACGCGCCTGTCGTTGTACGAGCGGCGCGGCATCGATCACTTCCTCGAGCCCGCGCTACTGGACTCGGCCATCTCGCGCCAGACGCTCGACGCGATGCTGGGTGCGGTGCGGGCGCGCCACGACGTGCCCCACCGCTATCTCGCGAAGAAGGCGGAGCTGCTGGGCGTCCCGAAGCTCGGCTTCCAGGACCTGATGGCGCCCCTGCCCAGCGACCGGGACGAGCGCCTGAGCTGGGAGCGTGCGCGTGGCGACGTCAGCGCGGCCTTCGCCGCCTTCTACCCCGGCCTGGCCGAGCTCGCGGAGCGCGCCTTCGCCGACCGCTGGATCGACTACACCCCGCGTCCAGCCAAGCGCCCCGGCGGCTTCTGCGCCAGCTCCAGCGTGATCGGCCAGTCGCGCGTCTTCATGACCTTCAACGGCGCCAGCGGCGACGTACAGACGCTCGCCCACGAGCTCGGCCACGCCTTCCACAGCTGGGTGATGCGCGACATGCGCCCGTGGGCGCGCAGCTACCCGATGACGCTGGCCGAGACCGCCTCGACCTTCGCTGAGCAGCTGACCGTGGACGCGGCCCTCGAGGCGCCCTCTGCCAGCGAGGCCACGCGCCGCGCGATTCTCGACCAGCGCCTGCTCGAGGCCGCCGTCTTCCTGTGCAACATACCCATGCGCTTCGATTTCGAACACGCGCTCTACACGCGGCGCGCCGCGGGCGAGCTCTCGCTCAGCGAGCTGAAGCAGATGATGGAGGACGCCCAGCGCAAGAACTTCGGCGGGACGCTCGATCCCGCGCAGCTCGATCCCTGGTACTGGGCCTCGAAGCTCCACTTCTACATCACGGAAATCAGCTTCTATAACTTCCCCTACACCTTCGGCTACCTCTTCAGCCTGGGCATCTTCGCGCGCGCCAAGCAGGAAGGCCCCGACTTCCTCCCGGGCTACGAAGCGCTCCTGCGGCGCACCGGCAGCGCCGACGCCGAGGAGGTCGCCCGAGAGTCGCTCGGCGTCGACCTCACCAAGCCGGACTTCTGGAACGCCTCCATCGACCTGATCGAGCAGGACCTGGATCGGTTCCTGGCGGGGTGAGCTCTCCGACGCAACGCCTCACGCCCATCGCCCTACCCGCGCATCAGGTGAACAACACCAGCTGGACCTCGCCGACGCGCTGGAAGCCGACGCTCTCGTATGTGCGCTGGGCGGCCAGGTTGTCGCGCTGGATGAAGAGGCTCGCGCGCTCCACGCCCTCGTCGCGCACTTGGCAGAGCAGCTTGACCGAGGCGGCCGCCGCATAGCCGCTGCCGCGGTGCTCGGGCGGCGTGTAGGCGCCGCCGACCTGGACCACGTCCGGCAGCCGCGCGTTGAAGCCGACCACGCACACGGGCTCGCCCTCGTGGTGCGCGATCCACGCGAGGCCGTCCTTGCGATTGCGCCGCAAGCGCGCCCTGACCGCGCTCTCCAGGTCCGACCCTTCGCGCGCCCCGAGCGTCTCGATCTCGTAGGCGCGGTACCAGGAGAGCACCGGCTCATCCTCCACCTCGGAAACAGCCCGCAGCTCCAGGACCTCCCCCTGCGCCAGCGGCGGCGGCTCCAGCCCCGCGAGGGTGTTGCTGTATACGTACTCTGCGCTATCCATGCGCGCGTAGGCGTCGCTCAGGCCCAGCGCCTTGCGCACGGGCGCCACCTGCTGGGCCGGGCCCACCACCCCCGTTACCGGCCGGCCCGACATCGCCACCACCAGCCGCGCCAGGGCGTCGATCAGCTCCACCGGCGCCTGGGGGATCAGCACCCCGGTCCAGTAGTGCGCGATCACCCCCACGATCTGGTCGCCATCGAAGGCTCCGACGTAGGTCGCATGGTGCGCCCCGCTGGGGCCGCCGAGCCCATCGCGATGCAAGTTCGACCTCAGGAACATCGATGTATCTGGATGGTGACCCAGGTACTGCACCAGGGGAGCCAGGTGGCGCTCGCACAGCGGCTTCACGGGCATCGAGCTTCACCTTCCCAGGTCGTCGCCACGGGGGGCAAGGGAGAGGTTCTGCGCCCGGTGTGGAGACAGCCCACACCACAGCTCCTTGGCCCGCTGGGTGGCACGGGGTTTGCTCTACTCTGCCACCGGCAGCGCGGCCTGTGCCACGGTGTGCCAGGACTCCGCTGCACCTGGGAGAGAACCAATGAAAAATCGAACCTTTGCGACGCTCTCGCTGATCGCGGCCGCAGCCCTCACGTGGGGTGGGCTGACCCCGAAGCCCGCCAACGCCTGCGGCGGCTTCTTCTGCTCCGCGGCCAATCCGGTCAACCAGGCCGCCGAGCAGATCATCTTCTCCGACAACGGGGACGGCACGATCACGGCGGTCATCCAGATCATGTACGAGGGCCCGGCCGAGAGCTTCGCCTGGCTGCTGCCGATCCCGGGAGTGCCCGACGTGGAGGTCTCCTCCAACGCCGCGCTCGACCGGCTCAACAATGCCACCAATCCGACCTACCAGCTCAACACCGTCTTCGACGGGGACTGCAACTTCGGCTTCCCCACCACAGCAGCCGCCCCGATGGCGGACGGGGACTTCGGCAACGAGAGCGCTCCCAACCCGGTCTCGGTGCTGGCCGAGAAGCAGGTCGGCCCGTACGACTCGGTCACGATCGCGGTCGACCCCACCACCGAGGACGCCGCGCAGGCTGCCGTCGACTGGCTCACCGACAACGGCTACGACGTCACCGACATCGGCCCGGACGTCCTGCGCCCCTACCTGGACGACGGCCTCAACCTGGTGGCCTTCCGGCTGACCAAGGGCAACAGCAGCGGCGCCATTCGCCCGGTGATGATCACCTATGACAGCGACCTGCCGCTCATCCCGATCCGCCCCACTGCGGTGGCCGCCACCGAGGACATGCCGATCAAGGTCTGGGTGCTCTCCAACGAGCGCGCGATCCCGAAGAACTACAAGGGCCTGATCCTCAACGAGGCCCTGATCGACTGGTTCAACCCCAGCGACACCTACAACGAGGTCGTCTCCAAGGCGGCCGACGAGGCGGGTGGCCAGGGCTTCGTCACCGAGTTCGCCGGCAGCACCGACGCCTTCATGGACACCATCGTGTTCCAGTGGGAACGCCAGACCTGGATGGACTTCTCCTCGACAACCTTCGCCAGCGACGTCGAGATGTACAACCAGGCCACCCAGAACTGGGCCGGCTGGGACGGCTTCGACGAGGCCCTCGCCGCCGCCGTCACCCTGCCCGAGGACGTCGACTTCGACGACCTGCAGCTGTGCTTCCTCTGCTACTCCAACGACGTCGGCTTCGCCTTCGACCAGGGCGAGTTCCTGACGCGCCTCTTCGAAGACGTGATCAAGCCGATGTGGGACACCCAGGACCTGATCGACAGCCGTCCCTACATGACGCGCCTCTACACGACGATGAGCGCCGACGAGATGAGCCTGGACCCGATCTTCGACTTCAACCCGGACCTGGGCGACGTCAGCAACGTGCACGTCGCCGACCGCGTGGTCGGCTGCCCCGACAACGGCGACCCCAACGCCCAGCCCTGGACCGTCGAGCTCGATCAGGGCGACACCGTGATGGGCACCGAGTTCGGCGTCTGGCCGATCGACATCGAAGACGAGCCCGCCGCGCTGCAGATCCTGCAGTACGGCACCAGCGGCGAGGGCGAGATGGTCACCGACAACGGCCCGATGATCACCGACATGATCAACGACCAGAACGACGCCACCATGAACGGTGACGACGAGCCCGCCGCCGACGATCCAGGCGGTCCCTCGATGCTCGCGGGCGACGACACCGGCGACCCCGGCCTGGACGACGGCGCCGCCGGCTCCGGCGATGGGGTGCAGAAGAAGGGCGACAGCGGTTGCGCCGTCGGAGGCGACGACGCCGGGACCTCGCTCGGCCTGTGGGCCGCAGCGCTCGGCCTGCTGGCCCTGCGCCGGCGCCGGCGTACGGCCTGACGGCCCGGCGTCTGCCCGCAAATCCGGGGCCGCTTCGGCGGCCCCGGCCGCACCTTGACACTCCGCGCCGCAGGGCGCACTTTTCCAGCCGCCTGGGATCAGGGAAGCCGGTGAGAGGCCGGCGCGAACCCGTCACGGTATGTGATGACAGCCCACCACGGCGCGCTCGCGAGCAGCGAGCCGCCAGCCACTGGCGCGAGCCGGGAAGGCGGTGGGCGACCGGGGAGACCCGGCAGCACGAGCCCGGAAACCTACCCAGGCGGACGTCTCTCCAAACCGCCTCGGGGATGGTGGATGGGATCAACCACACGCACAGCGCACCCGATCGCACTTCCGCTGCTCGCTTTCGGCCTGTGGCTCGGGCTCGCCCACGGTCACGCCCGCGCCGCAAGCGCGCAGGAGCTGGGCGCCCGCGCCCGGGTCACGCAGACGCCGGGCGCGGTTGAGGAGCCAGCCGCCAGCGCAACCGCCGTCTCCATGGACGGCCGGGCCGCGGCGGCCGAGAGCGTCGGCGACGTGCTGGTCGAGGTGCCAGGCGCGCGCCCTGTGCGCACCGGCAGCCTCGGCAGCTTCACCAGCGCCTCGATCCGCGGCGCCGAGCTCGACCACACCTCGGTCTTGCTCGGCACCTTGCCGCTCAGCGGCGCCGACGCGGCCGCCTTCGACCTCAGCACGGTGCCCGCCTCCCTGCTCGAGCGCGTGGTCGTGTACCGTGGCGGCGCACCGGTCTGGCTCAGCCAGGGCAGCATCGGCGGCGTGATCCAGCTGCAGCCGCGCCGCGCCCGGACCCGCGAGCTCTCCGCCGGCGCAACGCTCGGGTCCCACGGCCTGCTGGCCGGAGAGGCCAGCTCCGCCGTCGCGCCCGCCGGTGCCGGCACCGGCCCGCGCCTGCTCACCGCCGCGGGCCTGACGCGCGCCGACGGCGACTTCGAGCTGCGCTTCGACAACGCCACCGCCCTCGACACCAGCGACGACGAGCTGGTCCGCCGCGACAACGCCGACCTGCACCAGGGCCACGCCCTGCTCTACGGGAGCCTGCCCCTCGCCGGCGGCGAGCTCTCCCTGCTGGGCTTCGGCTTCGGCCGCGTCGCTGGCGAGCCGGGCTCGGTCGCCGAGCCGGCCCTGCGTGCGCGGCGCCGCAACACGCGCGCCGTGCTCGGCCTGGCCTACGACCAGGAGCGCGCCGCACCCGGCGGCCACCGCGCCCATCGTCTGCAGCTGCTCGCGAGCGGGCGCCTCGGCGACGCGAGCTTCAGCGATCCCCTGCGCGAGATCGGCGTCACCGCGCGCAGCGAGCGCCAGGACCGCACCCTCGAGGCCTTCGGCCGCATCGCCGGCGGCGTCGGCGTCACGCCCTTCCTCGAGCTCACCGCGCTCGCCAGCGCCCGCGCCGAGCGCCGCGAGGTCGACGAGGCCTTCTCGCTCATCGCCACCCCGGCCTCCACGCGCAGCACGCTCGCCGGCGCGCTCGAAGCGCGCGCGCACGGGCGCCTCGGCGGTGGCCGCTACGAGCTGCGCCCCTCGGTCCGCGTCGAGCACACCGACGCGGAGCTCGCCGCCGAGGTCTTCGGCGATCTGACCGAGCCGCGCGTGCGCGACACCGCCGCCACCTACCGCGCGGCGGCCAGCGCCACCCCGGTCCCGGGCCTCACGCTCGCCACGTCCGCGGCCACGGGCCAGCGGATGCCCAGCCTGCTCGAGCTGTTCGGCGACGGCGCGCTGATCGCCGGAAACGTCACCCTCGGCCCCGAACGCTCGCGCAGTTACGACCTCTCCGCGACCACCCGCTTCGAGGCTGGCCCGCTGGCCGCGCGCATCGAGCTGCGCGGCTTCGTCACGGAGATCGACGACCTGGTCGTCTTCGTGCGCAGCAACCTCGGGCAACAGGCCCCGCGCGCCCTGGGCGAGGCCCACATCCGCGGCCTCGAGGCCGGTCTGCAGGCGCGCGTCACGCGTCACCTGCACCTGAGCGCCGCCGCCACCGCCCTCGACAGCGAGGACGCCCTCGGCAAGGAGCTGCCGAACCGGCCGCGCCTCGTCACCCACTTGCGCCCCGAGCTGCGCAGCGCCGCCCTGGGCCCGGTCTCCCAGCTGCGCCTCTTCGCCGAGCTCGACACCCTCTCCTCAAGCTTCGACGATCCCAGCAACACCGGTCTGCCCAAGGCCGCGCAGCTCTTCGTGCACACGGGCGCGGCGGCCCTGCTCCACGGTGGCCGCACCGAGCTTCGGCTGACGGTGCGTGACCTCTTCGACGAGCAGGGCTCCGACCTGCGTGGCTTCCTGCTGCCGGGACGCACCGTACTCGCCTCGGTCAGGCTGCGCGAGGAGCTGCCGTGAGAGTCTCGCTACCCGCCCTCGGCTGCGCGGTGCTCGCCCTCGCCTGCGAGGAGCCGGTCCCGAAACCGCTGCAGCCCGCGCCCGGCGCCCGCTTCGCAGTGGTCTCCACCAACTACCAGGGGGCCACGGCCATCTCCTTGCTCGATGCGGAGGCCGAGGTCAGCGCCCACGCCTGGGCCAGCCCGAGCATTGCCAACCCGGACCTGCGCACGCCGTTGGCCGAGGACGTCGCCCTGCCGACCATCTCCGCGTCCTCGAGCCGGCTCACCACCATCGAGCGCAGTATCGGCGTCATCACCCACTTCGACCTCGAGCGCGGCGCGGTGATCGGCCAGCTCAAAGTCGACGAGAATCCGGACGCGCGCGCCAGCTATGACAGCAATCCCCAGGACGTCTACTTCGTACACGAGGGCCTGGCGTGGGTCTCGCGCTGGGCGCCCAACGCCGATCCGGAGGCGCCCGAGGACCTGCGCGGCACGGACCTGCTCGCCTTCGATCCGAGCGAGATGCGTCAGCTCGACCAGCGCATCGATCTCTCGGGCTTCGACACCACCGTGACCCAGCAGCGCATCGACGACGACGGCGATCCGGACGGCGAGGTGGAGAGCACCGCCTACGCGCGGCCGTCACGCCTCGCGCCCGCCGGCGTTCACCTGGTGGTCGGTCTGGTGCGCGGCACCCTCTCGCTCGCCTTCTCGGGCTTCGACTTCGCCGAGGGGATGGTCGCGGTGGTCGACCCCGTCGCCGGCGAGGTCACCGACGCCCTCACCCTCGACGGCCTCGCCAACTGCGGCGATGTCTACCCCGTGCCCGACGCCCCGACGCGCGTGATCGTCGCCTGCATCGGCGACTGGCGCGACCTGGGCCCGCGCACGGGCCTGCTGCTGCTGGAGGTGGACGGGACCGGAAGCGCCTCGGTCGTCGAGCGCTTCGCCCTGGCCGACCATGAGGGCGCAGCCCCTAGCGCGCAGTTCGTCGCCTCCCTCGGCGGCACCCGCCTGGTCGCCGTCGCCACCGGCGGCACCGACGCGCGCAGCCGCGAGGAGGCGATGCCGGACGCCCTCTTCCTGATCGATCTCGCCAGCGGCGAGCAAACCCTGCTGCTCGAAAGCGACGGCACCTTCGCCCTCGGCCAGCCCGCCTTCGACTCCACGCGAGGCCTGCTGCTCGTCCCCGACGCCGGCTCGATCGAGGCGCCGATCTTCGGCCTCCATCGCTTCCGCGTAGAGGGCGACGCTCCCCCGACCCGCGATGGCTTCATCGAGGTCGCCCCCGGCACCACCCTGGCCGCGCGCGCGGTGCACGCCCTGTGATGACCGCCGCGCGCGTGTACGTGCTGCTGCTGGTGCTGCTGCTCGCGACCGCGGCCGCGGCCCTGCTCTTCGGGCACGCGGACGTCGCCGACGAGAGCGTGCGCGATGCCGTGCTCTCCCTGCGCGGCTACCGGCTGTGCGCCGCGATGCTCACCGGCGCCTCCCTGGCGGTGGCCGGCGTGGTCGTCCAGGGCCTGTTCCGCAATCCCCTCGCCAGCCCCTCGATCCTCGGAACCACCGCCGGCGCCGCCTTCGGCGGCCAGGCCGCGATGATGCTCTACCAGCTGGTGTTGGTCGGGGTGCTGCCGACCACCGTGCTGCCGCAGATGTTCCTGCCGGTCGGCTGCCTGCTCGGCGCGCTGCTGGCGCTGTCGATCCTGCTCGCCATCGCCCGCACCCACGGCGACCTGGTGCTGCTGCTGCTCACCGGCTTCATCCTCTCCTCCCTCTTCCTCGGCCTCGGCAACTTCCTGATGAGCATGGCCCAGGAGAAGTGGGAGCTCGGCCGGGCGATGGTCGCCTTCGTGCTGGGCGGCCTCTCCGGCACCGGCGCCGATCAAGTGTGGATGGCCCTGCCGCTCGCGACTTTCGGCATCGTCGCGGGCTTCTTCTGGGGCCGCCCGCTGGACGTGCTCGCCAGCGGCGAGGAGGAGGCCGCCTCGCTCGGCGTGGACGTGCCGGCGGTGCGCCGCTGGTCCATTGTCTGGACTGCCACGCTCACCGGCGCCGCCGTCTCGCTGGGTGGCAACGTCGGCTTCGTCGGGCTGATCGTGCCCCACGCGCTGCGCGCCATCCTCGGCGTCGAGCATCGCCGACTGATCCCCGCTGCGGCGCTCGGCGGCGCCTGGTTCGTGCTGCTGTGCGACGTGGCGGCACGCACCATCCCGGCGCGCACCGAGGTCCCGCTCGGCGTCATCACCGGCCTGGTGGGCGCGCCCCTCTTCCTGACGGTGCTGCTGCGCACCTGGCGTGGAGGCGACGGTGCCTGAGGTGCTGTTGAAGGCCGCAGACGTCTCCGTCGTCCGCGGTGGCCGAACCGTGCTGACCCGGGTGAGCCTGGAGGTCGCCGCCGGCTCTATCACCGCCATCCTCGGCCCCAACGGCGCAGGCAAGAGCACCCTGCTGCGCGCCGCCGCGGGCCTCTTGCCATACAGCGGCCGCGTCGAGCTGCTCGGCCACGACAGCGAAACCCTCGAGGCGCGCGAGCGTGCACGCCAGCTGGCCTTCGTGCCACAGCGCTCCCAGCTCAGCGCGAGGATGACCTCCGCTGCCGTCGTCGCCCAGGGGCGCTATCCCCACCGCGGCGGCCTGGGCAGACTCACCGCGAGCGATCACGCGGCGGTCGAGCGCGCAATGGAGCGCGTGCAGGTGCAGGAGCTGGCCGAGCGCCTCTTCCCCGAGCTCTCCTACGGTGAGCAGCGCCGGGTGCTGCTCGCGCGCGCCCTGGCGACCGAGGCCCGGGTGCTGCTGCTCGACGAGCCCACCGCCTCCCTCGACATCCCCCACGTGCTGTCGCTGCGCGGCACTCTGCGCTCCCTGGCCGACGACGGCCACGCCATCGCGGTCGTGCTCCACGATCTGGAAGACGCCCGCCGCTGCACCGATCACGCCCTGCTGCTCGACCGCGGTGAGGCCATTGCCAACGGCACCACCGACGAGGTGATCACCGCCGAGCACGTCGCACGCGTCTACGGCGTCACGCTGATCGAAAACGACGCCCTCGGCTTTCGACTGGAGGACGGCCGGTGACCCGCGGCGCGCGCATCGGTCTGCTCAACGGCGCGGCGGTCCTGGTCGCGGTCGTGCTGAGTCTCTCGGCCGCCGGCCGTGGAGCCGAGACCCACACGCGCGTGGCCCAGGTCGCGCCCACCACCCAGGCGATCGAGACCCTCACCATGCCCGATGGCAGCCCTGCCCTGCGCGACGCGGGCGGCGAGGTCGTGCCCCTGCGCCGCTACGCGCGCATCGCCAGCGTCAGCCTGATCGCCGACCACATCCTGACCGAGGTCTGCGAGCCGGAGCGCGTGGTGGCGGTCACCGGCCGGAGCAAGCGCAGCTCCCACTTCGGCCACCTCCACGGCGGCCGCGCCGCACTCGAGTCGCTCGAGAACCTGGAGTCGATCCTCGCCCTCGAGCCGGACCTGCTGATCACCAACCGCTTTGGCGATCCCCGCTTCGCCGCCCGCCTGCGCGAGCGCGGCATCACCCTCTTCGACCTGGGCGAGATGCGCGGGCTCGAGACCCTCATCCCGAACATCCACGCGGTCGCCACCCTCGCCGGGCACCCGGAGCGCGGCGCGCGTCTGGCCGAGCGCCTGCAGCGCCGGATGCGGGCCATCGCCCGTCACGTCCCGCACGACGCCCGCCCGCGCGGCCTCTACCTGAGCCTCTACGGCAAGCAGCTCTTCGGCGGCACGCGCGGCACCAGCTACCACGACGTCATCACCCACGCGGGCCTGCGGGACGCCGCCGCGGAGCGCTACGAGGGCTGGCCCGCCCTCGACGCCGAGATGATCCTGGCCCTCGATCCCGAGGTGCTGATCACGAAGGCGAAGATGGGCGCCCCGATCTGCAACCACCCCGGGATGCAGCAGCTGCGCTTCTGCCAACCGGGTGGCCGCATCGTCGAGCTCGACCTCGAGCTCGTCGACGATCCCGGTCCCCCCATCCTCGAGATGGCCGAGACCCTCCACCAGGCGATCCACGAGTGAGAAAGTCTCCGCAGGGGAGACTTTCTGGCCGCGGACCACAAAGGGCGGGTACGGACCTCGAAAGCCGGGTTTCGGACCACAGAGATTGCAGCCGGACCGCGCGTCCCAACGTGCCCTCGCGCTTGCCCTTTGCCCGATGTAGGCACGGAGCGGGTGTGCCCCGTGCCCGCGCGTCGGGCACGGGCACGGGCACCTTGAGGTTTGCGTTTCCTCAGTCTGCCGGCCAGGGGTCCGTCGGCACCGCGAAGTCCCCCGGCAGCTGGATGCCCTGCTCGCTCATCAGGTCGC
>JAPPOT010000106.1 GCA_028817855.1 Myxococcales bacterium | reverse complement strand
GCGCGCCAGCTCGGCCAGGTGGGTCGTAGCGCCGGACTGACCGCCGCCGTCGCGCTCCTGTCGCTCGTGCTCTGTGTCGGCTGGCTCGGAGAGCGCCTCGCACGCGGCTTGGCCGAGCTCATCCAGCGCTCCTTTCGCGTCGCCGCCGCTTCGGGTATGCCGGCGGAGACCTGGCCTGCTCTCGCACCCAGCTACGCTGCGCTGCTGTCGCCGGTGGGGCTGCTGCTGCTCGCGATCGCGGGCGGTGCGATCGTCGCCGGCCTCGGCCAGGTCGGTGGGCGCTTCACGCTTCGCGCCGTCAGTCCCGCCAGGCCGCGCCCGTCCGCCGCGCGCGCGCTGCGCGAGATGTTCTCCGGTGAGCGCGTCACCTTCGGCGTGCTGGCGCTCGTCCAGTGGCTGTTGCTCGCAGCCGTGGTCGCCTGGGTGGTCGCGCCCAGCGTGCCCGGGCTACAGGCTGCATCGCTCGGGGGCCTCGCGGACGGCCTGTCCGGGCTCGCGGCCCTGCTCCTGCGGCTGATGTTCGCGCTCGCCCTCGCGGGCGTCTTCGTGGGCGCGGTCGATCTCGTCCTGCGCCGCGTGCAGGTGGCCGCGGCCCAGCGCATGGGTCGGCGCGAGCGCATGCGGGAGCGCCGCGAGGAGGAGGGCGACCCTGCCCTGCGTGCCGAGCGCCGGCGGTTGCACGCAGAGCTCGCGACTCTCGCGGATCTGGTCCGCGCACGCGTGCTGGTCATGGACACGGGCGGCTGGGCGGTGGCGCTCGCCTACGGCGACGGTGACTCGGCGCCACGGGTGATCGCCCGCGGTCGCGGCGGCTTCGCCGAGCAGATGCAGCGTCGCTGCCTGCAGCTGGGGGTTCCCGTGGCGGAGGCGGCAGGGCTGGCGCGCGCGCTCTTCCGCCACGGTCCCGGCGAACCCATCGGGCGCGAGCACTACGAGCCCGTCGCCGCGCTGCTGCGCGAGGATGCGGCGTGACGGGCAGCGCTCCCGAGGATGCACCCCTGGGCCAGCGTGTCGAGGTCGCCGTGCCCGTGCCCCTGCGCCGGACCTTCACCTACGGCTTGCCCGACGCGCTCCAGGACGCCGTGCGGGTCGGCTCTCGCGTGGCGGTGCCCTTCGGGCCGCGCAAGCTCGCGGGCTTCGTGCTCGGACCGGCCGAGCCGCCGCCGGAGGGGACGCGCGTGCGCAACGTGGCGGGCATCCTCGATCCCCAGCCCCTCTTCCACGCGGAGTTGCTCGGCTTCCTGGCGCGCGCGGCGGAGTACTACCTGCACCCGATCGGCGAGGTGCTGCGCGCGGCCGCGCCGGCGCTGCCCTCGGAGGCGATGGCGGCCCTGCGCAAGGGTGGCTTCCTGGATCCCGGCGAGGCCCTGCCGGGTACGCGTATCGCCACCCGGCGGGTGCTGGTGGCCAGCCCGGCGCCGCACGAGGGCGAGCTCCCGCGCCTGGGCAAGAACCAAAGCTTGCTGCTGTCGCTGCTGCGGGAGCGCGGCTCGGTCACCCTGGACGAGCTGCGACGCCACGCGAAGAACCCGCGTGGCGTGCTACGCGCGCTCGAAGGCAAGGGTCTCGTGAACACCGAGGAGCGCGAGGTGCCTGCCGACCGCTTCTTCGCGGACGAGGCCCCCGTCGTGCCCGCCCCAGATCCCAATGCCGGTCAGGTGCTGGCCATCGGCAAGCTCGTCGCGGCCCTGGACGGCGGTGGGGGGTTCCTGCTGCACGGCATCACCGGTTCGGGCAAGACCGAGGTCTACCTGCGCGTGATCGCCGAGGCCCGCGCGCGCGGCCGCGGCGCGCTCATGCTGGTGCCGGAGATCGCGCTCACGCCACAGCTGGTGGCGCGTTTCCGCGGGCGCTTTGGCGACGCCATCGCGGTGCTGCACAGTGAGCTGAGCGCGCGCGAGCGTGACGACGCCTGGCGCAGCCTGCGCGCCGGTCGCGTCCAGCTGGCCATCGGCGCGCGCTCGGCGCTCTTCGCTCCCGTCCAGGACCTGGCGGTGGTGGTGGTCGACGAGGAGCACGACGGCTCATTCAAGCAGGAGGACGGCTTCCGCTACCACGCCCGGGACATGGCGATGCTGCGCGCTCACCGCGCTGGCGCCGTTTGCATCCTGGGCAGCGCGACCCCGTCGCTGGAGAGCTATCGCCTCGCCCAGCAGAGGCGGCTCGAGTTGTTGACCCTCGACCAGCGGGCCACCAGCCAGACCCTGCCGCCGGTCGAGGTCGTGGACCTGTCGCGGCACCGCGGCACGCCCTCGGGTCAGCGTCTGCTGACGGCGCCCCTGCACCAGGCCCTGGGCAGCTGTCTCGAGGCGGGCGAGCAGGCGATCCTCTTTCTAAACCGCCGCGGCTTCTCGCCCAGCGCCCGATGCGGCCAGTGCGGCGAGCTGCTCGAGTGCCCCGCCTGCAGCGTCGCGCTGACCGTGCACCGGGCGGCGCGCGTCCTGCGCTGCCACTACTGCGACTTCTCCACGCCAAACACCGGCGCCTGCATCCTGTGTGGTTCGCCCGACCTGATCGAGCTGGGGGTGGGCACCGAGCAGCTGGAAGCTGCCCTCCGTCAGGTCTTCCCGGACGCCCGCGTGGCCCGGCTCGATCGCGACACCGCCAGCGGCGAGGGCGTCGAGGCGGTGCTCGACCGCCTGCGCCGGCACGAGGTGGACGTGCTGGTCGGCACGCAGATGGTGACGAAGGGGCATGACCTGCCGGGCGTCACCCTGGTCGGCGTGATCCTGGCCGACCAGTCCCTGGCGTTCCCGGACTTCCGCGCGGCCGAGCGGACCTTTCAGCTGCTCACCCAGGTCGGCGGCCGGGCCGGTCGCGGCGAGCGAGCGGGGCGCGTCGTGCTGCAGACCTACCAGCCGGATCACCCCGCCGTGCGCTTCGCGACCCGCCACGACTACCTGGGCTTCTGCGAGAGCGAGATGGGCGCGCGCGAGGAGCTGAGCTATCCGCCCTTCGCGCACATGGTCGCGGTGCGTGTCGATGCGGGCAGCGAGGAGCGGGCCCGCGAGGCGGCCGACGCCTTGGTTCGCTTCGCGCGCGCACATCCGGCCGCGCGCGACGGTGGCGTGATCGTGCTGGGGCCGGCCACCGCGCCGATCGCGCGTCTACGCGGCCGCTATCGCTTCCGCGCCCTGCTCAAGGCGCCTGAGCGCCCCCACCTGCGCGCGGTGGTCACCGCCCTCGCGGCCCGGATCGACGAGGGCATGGGCTCGGCGCGGGCGATCCTCGACGTCGATCCGGTAGCGATGCTCTAGGGGGGTGTCCCTAGATTCTGCGCACTGCGCCCGCAATTCTCGGCGAATTCGATCCGTACTCGCGCGGCGCTGCGCGACGTACATCGAGTAGGCCTGTGCTGCTCGCACTCCGTTCGGCCCGACTTCACTCGAGCCTTCCGGGCTCGCAGCGGCGCAGAAACTGGGGATACCCCTAGTCGAGAAATATTTGTGATTACAGCTAGTTGAGGGCCATATGCCGCGCGCCCACGTTTGCCGTTGGGAGGCGCCGGTGTTAGAGATGAAGTCAGTAGCGATGGCCGTTCGACCGATCCTCCACTATCCCGACAAGCGGCTCCGCGTCCCCGGCGAGGAGGTGACGGAGTTCGACGAGGAGCTCGCCGAGCTGGTCGAGGACATGGCCGAGACGATGTACGCGGCGCCCGGGGTGGGCCTGGCCGCGCCCCAGATAGGCGTGTCCAAGCGCCTCTTTGTGATCGACGTGGCGACCGGTGACGACGAGCCCAGTGACTTGCGCGTCTTCATCAATCCCGAGATCGTCGAGAAGAACGGCACGGTCTGCTACGAGGAGGGATGCCTGTCTTTCCCGGGCGTGCACGAAGAGGTCAAGCGTGCCGAGCGCATTCTCGTGCGGGCGAAGGACGCCAGCGGCGAGACCTTCGAGCTCGAGGCCGACGGCCTGCTCGCGATCGCGGTCCAGCACGAGAACGATCACCTGGACGGCAAGCTGATGGTCGATCACCTGAGCCTGTTGCGCCGCCGTCTGGTACACCGCGCCATGGTCAAGCGCGCGGCTTCGCCCGACGCGGCCGAATAGGCGCGAGCGCATTCGACCCCGGAGGGGAGCGAGGGTAGCGAGAGGATGAGTGACGGTGCCCGTCCGGCGGCGGTCTTCTTCGGCACGCCCGACTTCGCGGTGCCGTGCCTCGCAGCGCTGTGCGAGATCGCCGACGTGCGCCTGGTGGTCACCCAGCCCGATCGGCGGTCGGGGCGCGGGATGAAGCTCAAACCACCCCCGGTGAAGGTGCTGGCGGAGTCGCGCGGGATCGAGGTGATCCAGCCCAAGCGCGTGCGCCGGCCCGAGCTGGCCGAGCGCATCCGCGCCACCGGGGCCGAGGTGGCGGTGGTGGTCGCCTACGGGCGCATCCTGCCGCCCGCGCTGCTGGGGGCTCCGGCGCGGGGCTGCGTCAACGTGCACGCCTCGCTCCTGCCGCGCCTGCGCGGGGCCGCGCCGATCCAGTGGTCGATCATCCGCGGCGACGACACCACCGGCGTCTGCCTGATGGAGATGGACGAGGGCATGGACACCGGCGCGGTGATCTCCTGCCGCAAGACCGCCATCGGGCCCGAGGAGACCGCCGGTGCGCTGTCGGAGCGCCTGTCAATACTCGGCGCCGAGCTCCTGCGCGGCGACCTGCTCCGCTATCTCGCCGGTGAGCTGCCGGCCCGCGCCCAGGATCACGAGGCCGCCACGATGGCGCCGATGCTCGAGAAGGCCCACGGCCGCATCGACTGGAGAGCGAGCGCGCAGTCCATTCACGATCTCGTCCGCGGGACCTCGCCCTGGCCGGGGGCCCACAGCACCCTGGATGGCAAACGCGTCAAGATCCATCGCACGCGCGTGCTCGAAGCCGATGCCGGTGGCGCCCCGCCGGGCACGGTGCTGCGCGCCGACCGGCACGCCATCGAAGTCGTGTGTGGCGCCGGCGTGCTCGTGATCGAGGAGTTGCAGCTCGAGGGCAAGAAGCGCATGACTGCAGAGCAGTTCCACGCCGGACACCGGGAGGTGGCCGGGCAGCGCTTCGGGAGCGAGGACGGATGAAGATCTACACCAAGACCGGCGACCGAGGACAGACGGGGCTCTTCGGCGGTGCGCGCGTCTCCAAGGCAAGCGCGCGCGTGGCGGCCTACGGCGACGTGGACGAGCTCAACAGTGTGCTCGGTGCGGCCCGCGCTGCGGATCTACCCGCGCGCCTCGATGACGAGATCCATCGCATTCAGAGCGAGCTCTTTGCGCTCGGCGCCGAGCTCGCGCGCGTGCCCGGCAAGGATGTGGATCTCGGAGTGGACTTGATCGCCGACGGTCACATCGCCGCGCTCGAGTCCACGATCGACGAGCTCGAGCAAGGCCTGCCGCCACTCAAGACCTTCATCCTGCCCGGCGGCAGCCCCGGAGCATCGACGTTGCATGTCGCCCGCACCGTGTGTCGTCGCGCGGAGCGTGGGGTGATCCAGCTCGCGGATGCGGAGCCCGTACGCGAGGAGTTGGTCCGATACTTGAACCGGCTGAGCGACCTGATTTTCGTCATGGCCCGTAGCGCCAATGCTTCCGCGGGTGTGGGCGACGTGCCCTGGCTCGGTCGCGACAGTGCCCCTTGACCGGTGCAGGGGCTGCACCTACGTTAACTCAGTCCCTCTGTCGCGAAGCGAGGTCGTATTGGCAAAAAAGAATCTCCTTACTCTCAGTTGAGCCCCGGGATTGAAACTCGGTCGTGGTGCGCAGGCCCGACAAGCTTCATCGGGAAGCCTGAAGCGGCCGACATGATCTCCCACCTATTCAACAAGAGATTCTTTTTTCCAAACACTCGTTCGCGACGGTACGGATGCTTCCCCGTCGGCCGGTGCTCGCACCGGCCGATGGCTTCTGGTGGGGAGCTGGAGGGCCTGCTTGCGCGCGAACGCTCCGCGTGTAGCATGCGCCGCCATGCGTATTCTCGTAACAGGGGGAGCCGGCTTCATCGGCAGCCACATCGCCGACGCACTACTCGGCGATGGGCACGAGGTCGCGGTCGTCGACGATCTGAGCAGCGGCCGGCGTGAGAACGTTCCCGGCGGTGCCACCTTCTTCGAGGGCGACATCCGCGACGGGGCTTTCGTGGATCGAGTCTTCGACGAGTTCGGGCCCCAGCAGGTCTCGCACCAGGCGGCCCAGACCAGCGTCTCGGTGAGCACACGGGAGCCCGGGCGCGATGCCGAGATCAACGTGCTGGGCACGATCAACCTGCTCGACGCCAGCGCGCGCACCAAGCTGGAGCGCTTCGTCTTCGCGAGCACCGGCGGCGCGATCTATGGCGAGGTGGCGGACGGCGAGCGCGCGCGCGTCGGCTGGCCACCGCGTCCGCTCAGCCCCTACGCCTGCTCTAAACTCGCAGCCGAGCACTACCTCGAGGCCTACAACTACGAGCGCGGCCTCGACTACCGCGTGGTGCGCTACGCCAACGTCTACGGCCCGCGTCAGGATCCCCACGGCGAAGCGGGCGTGGTCGCGATCTTCTCCCAACGCCTGCTCGCCGGCGAGTCCCTGCAGATCAACGCGCGCAAGGAAGTCGGTGACGAGGGCTGCGTTCGGGACTACGTCTACGTCGCGGACTGCGTGCGTGCCAACCTGCTCGCGCTTGGCGGCAAGCTCGGGGAGCCGATCGTGAATGTGTGCACCGGCGAGGGCTGCACCACCCAGGCGCTCGCGCTCAAGCTGGCCGAGGCGATCGGCATGGAGCCCGAGCTACGCCACGCAGACCGCCGCGCCGGCGACGTCGAGCGCTCGGTGCTCGACGGGGGAGACTTCCTCGGGGCCCATCCACCCACGCCCCTCGCCACCGGCCTCGCCGAGACGGTCGAGTGGTTCCGGCAGCGGGGCTGAGCGCTCAGCGGACGAAGACGCGGTAGCCCTCGGGCACGCCATCGCGCACCTCGAGCAGCTCGGCCTGCAAGCGTGCAAGTAGACGCGCCGCGTCGGGCACGGCCGCCTGACGCGGACCGAGCACGTAGGCCCTGTGCTGGAGCGGCGCACCGGAGGCGATCGCGCGCCGCAGGGGGGGCGACCAGCCGCTCCCGCTCTGGTGCAGGTAGCCGGTCAGCACCTTGCTGCGCGGTGCCACGAAGGACGGCTGCGAGGGCGGGTCGGTCCGTACGTGGTTCCGGAGTGCCTCGGCGAGCTGGCGGTCGGGCAGCGGCGCGCGCAGGCCCGCGACCGCGGTGCCGCCGAACGCGAGCGCGCAGCACAGCAGCAGCGGGACGGCCAGGCGTCGCAGCCGCAGCCAGGTCAGCCCGAGTGCGGTCGCCGCCGCGACACCGGCGGCGTGCATGCCCAGGTAAGCGCCGGAGGGGCCCCAGCCCAGCAGATGGCTGAGACCGAGCACCACGAAGGCCGTCCAGGCGATCGCGATGCCCGCCTTCACCATGCCGGTGTTGGCAGGGCCGTGCTTGGGCTCGTCTTCTTCCAGCTCCGCGAGGCACAGACCGGCCAGCATGTAGAGTAGTGGCACGACAGGCAGCGCGTAGAGAGGCTCCTTGGCAGCGGGCACGGAAAGCGCCACCAGGCCGAGTAGCGCGCCGGCCGTCATCGCGAGGACCGCGATCGCGTGGGGCCGGTTGCGCCGCAGCAGTGCGGGCAGGCCGAAGAGGATCAAGGGCAGGAGGTAGAAATGGGCTCGGTAGAGCGTGGCGGGATAGAACCAGACCGAACGCTCGGCGTGGGGGCCGGCGCCGCTGACCTTGTCGCCGGTCACCCCCTCGCCACTGAAGATCGCCAGGTAGACGCCGCGCACCCAGTGCGGCAGGTCGCCGGGCGAGACCAGCGCGACGAAGAGCAAGTGCAGGCCGGCGGTCATGAGGAAGCCGCCTGCGCCTGCGATCACGCTGCGTCGCAACGCGAGCGGTTGGCGCTCGCTCGCCCGCACCAGCGTGGTCTGCACCAGCACGAAGGCGCACAAGGCGGTGGCGTAGGGCACGATCAGCCACATCTTGGTCAGGAAGCCCAGGCCTACCAGGGCGCCTCCGACGAAGCAGCCGCGCGGGCTGCGAGCGGCCGTCCCCTTGGCGAAGAAGAAGAGCCCGGCGGTGCAGAAAGCCGTCAGCAGGGGCTCGAACTCGAGCAGCAAGCACTGCTGAAGGAAGACCGGCGAGCTGGCGAGAAGCACCGCCGCGTAGAACATCGGACGGCTGCCGAGCGGCCGCAGTAGGCGCGCGCTGACGAACACGATCGCCCACAGCGGCAGCAGCGCGAACCAGGCGACGCCCCCGAGACCCTGGCTCGGGAGCGTGATCGACAGCAGCGCCGGAAAGAGGGGCAGGTTGCCGAGGTCGGGGAGGTCCTCGCTCACCCAGTCGCCCTTGCCGAAGGGGTGCACCGAGGGGCGCACCACGAAGTCGCCGCTGTCCGCCATGTTGCGCGCCATCGTCACGTTGACGGCCTCGTCGGCGGTGCGCAGCTCTGTGGGGCCGTAGCTCGCGACGACGGTGTATAGACCGACCGCGAACAGCAGAAGGAGCGCCATGTGCTGGGCGCGGCGCGCCAGTCCGATCGTCTGGGGCGGTCGGCTCGCCGGCACCTCCGCGTCGAAAGCGAGGCGGTCCGGGTCGAAGGCGAAGTACTTCGCGCCGATGAAGTTGAGCGCGGTCGCCAGGACGATGCCGATGGCGTTGCTGAGGACGTATCCGTAGCCGCGATCGATGTCGCCAAGCACCATCAGCAGGTGGACGGTCAGCATTCGCACGCTGAGCCCAGCGAGGTTCGCGCCGACGTACGTCGCGTAGCTCCACAGCACCGGCTGTTCGCGAGCGCGGGGGAAGGTCCAGAAGCGGTTGAGCGTGTAGTTGCTGGTGACGGCGACCGCGAAGCCGATCACAGCGCAGACGCGCGTGTCGAGCGCCAGGGTCTCCTTGGCCGCGATCACGGCCCCCAGGTCCACGAAGACACCGAAGAGCCCCACCAGGCAGAACTTCAGGAACTCGGTCAGCGCGGGGAAGCGAAAGGCGTAGAGCTTGGAGAGGTGTGAGAGGTACTCGAGGAAGACGCCCAGGCGCTGCGTGCTCTCCCCCAGCTCGCGATCTTCGAAGACGATCGGCACCTCGGCGACACGCGCCGGGTGGGCCTTCACCACCACTTCGAGCACGATCTTCCAGCCCACGGGGTCGAGAGGGAGGCCCGCGAGCATGGAGCGCCGCACCGCCATGAACCCCGTGGTGGGGTCGGTCATGCTGGTGAGCGGGATTGTCAGGGAGGCGGCGAACTTGGACTTGAGCTGGGAGAAGAGGGGCCAGTTGCTCGAGCCGCCCCCCGGCACGTGCCGGCTGCCCACCACGATGTCGCTCTTGTCCTCGATGATCAGCTCGACCATGCCGGGCAGCGCGTCGACCGGGTGGCTGCCGTCGGCATCCATCACGACCACGACCTCGGCGTCGGATGCCTCGAAGCCCGCGATTACGGCTTTGGCCAGACCGCGATCCTCGGTGCGCTTGATCACGCGCACCGGGTGCTCGGCCGCGAGCTGCGCTCCGACGTCCGCCGTGCCGTCGGGGGAGTCGTCGTCTACCACGATGATCTCGCCCTCGATTCCGGCCTGCGTGAGGGTGTGCGCGATGCGCGGCACGATCACGGGCAGGGAGTCGGCCTCGTTGAAGGTCGGCAGTACGACGGAAACCGCGGGCGCAGAAGCCTCCATGGGCTGCTCGAGATCGTAGTACCCGCGCCCGACTCAGGGCAATGAAAGGGGCGCGGTGGCTCGGTGAGGGGCTTCAGCCCTTGATCGGCTGGGCCTTGAGCGCGGCCTTGCCCTGCTTCACCTGCACCGCGAAGCGCACCGACTTCACGCCGGGCTTCTGCAGGATCTGGTCGCGCGTCTTGCGCAGCGTGCCCGAGAACTTCTCGAAGGTCAGGCTGTCGGTGGCCTCGCCGCACTGCTTGCGCGTCGCGATGTACTGGTCGAAGACCTCGTGCCAGTGGGAGCTCTCGTCGTCTCCGCCGCCGGCTGCCGCCGGTGCTGGCGCGGGCGCTGCAGGGG
>JAPPOT010000616.1 GCA_028817855.1 Myxococcales bacterium | reverse complement strand
ACCACGCTCCGGTACCGGGCCGGTCGGGGGACGCGCACGCGCGACCGGCCCGGTACCGGAGCGTGGTCGAGCCGGGGGCCGGCCACCCGGGACCGCGGCGGGTAGCGCGGCGCCGGAGCGGGGCGACTGCTGCTGCGCGTCGGCGAGCACCTGAGCCGCGCTGCCGGCCTGTTGCGCCAGGTACTGGCGTTGGGCCTCGAGCAGCTGCGCCAGCTGCGACTCGGTGATGTAGCCGAGCTCGACGAGGATCTCGCCGATCTTGCGATTTGGCGCGCGGTCCTGCTGCTGGGTCGCCGCGTTGAGCTGCGGCATGGTGAGCATGCCGTAGTGCACGGCCAGCCGGCCCAGGAGGTCGGGGGGCGGTTGCGCCATCGGGCCTCCCATTTTGTCATGTCCCGACGCGGCTTCGCCACGGAGCGAGCGCGCCCTACGTCGGCCTACATGAACACCGAAAACGAGGCTGCACAGGCGCGCGCGCGCTATCCTATGGGTGCCGTGCTTCGCCGTGGGTCGTACCTCGCCGCTGTGCTCTCGCTGTGCGCTGCCCTGGTCGCACCGCTGTTGCCGGCAGCGGGACAGGAGCCGCAGGTCGCGGCCGAGCCGTCGTCGCGGGTGCTCCTGCTCGGCAACAGCTACACGCGCTTCAACGTGCTGCCGCTGATGCTGCGCCGGGTGGCCGAGGCCGCCGGCGTCTCGCTGCCGACGGAGTCGGTGGCCCGGGGCGGCTACACGCTGCGTCGCCACTGGCGCGTGCACGAGACGCGCGCGCGGGTCCGCAGTGGGCGCTACAGCCACGTGGTGCTGCAGGGCCACAGCCTGCGCCCGATCGACCGGCGCGCCGAGTTCGAGGACTACACCGCGCGCTTCGCCCAGGCCGTGCGTGAGGCCGGGGGCGAGCCGATCCTCTACGAGACCTGGCCGCGTCATCCCGGCGCGCCCCTCTACCGCGAGCACGCGGAGCTGCGCACGCCGCCCCAGATGGCCTCGCGTGTGGGCGAGGCCTACCGCGCCCTGGCCGTCCGCCACGGCGCGCGCGTCGCCCCCGTGGGCCGCGCCTTCCTGACGGCGCTGACCACGCGCCCCGAGCTCGAGATCTACAAGCCCGACGGGGCCCACCCCACCTGGGCCGGCTCCTACCTGGCCGCCTGCGTGCTCTTCGGCGCAATCACCGGCCAGGACCCGCGCGAGAGCGACTACACCCCCTGGGAGCTGCCGCCGGCGTCCGCCCGCGCGGCCCGCGAGCTCGCCGCCTTGGTGCTGGAGGCCGAGCGCAGAGCCCCGCCGCCGCCAAGGCCAGCTGCCCGGGAAGGGGCCGGGAACCCGCCCGTTTGTGTGGATCCCGCGGCCCCCGAGGCGCCCCCCGCTGTATTCTGAGTCCGCATACACATTCTCCTCTTCTTCGCCTCGATTGCCCAAGGTCCTCGTGGCAAACCAGGGCTCATGCGTATTCTTGGGAATCTCTTCGCGGCCTTCCTATTGGGGGGGCTCTACGTACTCTGGGATGCCGCGGCCGCGCTCGCCTGCGGGTGCCTGGCGCCGCCGCTGCCGCTGCCTGACTCGGACTTCGCGGTCAATCAGCAGGCCGAGCAGATCATCTTCGCCAGCGAGGACGGCACCGTCACCGCACACGTGCTGATCCGCTACGCCGGCGACCCGGAGCAGTTCGGCTGGCTGGTGCCGGTACCGGCGGTGCCGGAGCTGGACCTGACCCCGCCCGAGCTCTTCGGGATGCTCGACAACGTCACGGCGCCGGAGCTCGGCGTGTTCGAGAGCTCGCTGTGCCCGCCACCGCGCTGGCACTGCGAGTGGCATCCGGAGCCGGACTGCGGGGACCGCGACCACAGCATCGATGGAGGCGCCAGCTTCGACGGCGATGACTCGGGCGACGGGGACAGCGGCGATGGCGACGGCGACGGCGCCTTCGGCGCGCCGAGGGTCGACGTGCTGCAGCGCCAGGTGATCGGCTCCTACGACACGGTCGTGCTCGGCGGTGCCGGCGCCCAGGAGGTGGTCGACTGGCTCAACGACGAGGGCTTCATCGTCAACGACACCATGACCCCGTTCATGCAGCCCTACCTGGACGAGGGGATGCTCTTCGTGGCGGCCAAGCTGGTGCCCGGTGCCGACAGCGACGAGATCCGCCCGCTGCAGATGCGCTACGCGGCCGACCAGCCGATGATTCCGCTGCAGCTCACCGCCGTGGCCGCCGAGCCGCACCTCACGGTCACGGCCTACATCTTCGGCGAGGCCGACTTCCGGGTGGAGGACCACCCCGAGGTCGAGGTGGGCGGGCTCAGCCTCGATCGGAACGACCGCGTGAACTACCCGATGGCGATGGCGCGCGCGATCGACGAGGCCGGCGGCGATGGCTTCGTGCGCGAGTACGCGGGCGAGCCCCCGCGCTCCGGCGTCAACGACCCTGGCGGCTGTTGCGACGAGGACGACTTCTGCGGCCTGGCCGGCGACGGCGTCTGTCAGTGCCCCGGCGCCGACTTCGAAGCCGACGACTGCGCCGAGGAGGAGGACCTGGTCGCCGCGCAGCGGATGATGGGTGAGCTGGCCGACAAGCACCCGCGCTTCACGCGCTGGACCACGCGCCTGAGCCCGGAGGAGATGACCTTCGACCCGCGCTTCGAGCTCGACCCCGACGGCAACCGCGACCAGGCCGCCCTGCGCACATCGGTCGGTCGCCTTCACCTGCTCGGCTGCGAGGACGATGTGGTCGACCGACCGGCCTACGACGCGATCGTGGCCGTCCAGGACTGCGCCGCGGTCTACTGCGGCGCGGGCGTGTGCGTCGGCACCGAGGCCGGCGTGGGCTGCGCGTGTGACAACGGCTTCGTGGCGCGTCGCTTCACCGACCTCGATGGCCAGCCCTCGGTGACCTGCGTGCCGGACGAGGCGATGGTCGATCTGGCCGCCGGCGGCATCCAGCTGCGCAACGCCTGCGAGGGGATGCCGGATGTGCTGTCCGGCAGCTGCCTGGACGTGGGAGGCTTCGCGGCCACGGGCTGTCAGGCGGGCACCGCCGCGGTCGACACGGGTGGCGAGCTGCTCGACTGCGCGCCGATCACCGACGTGGATCAGCGCCCCGGCGGCTCCGACTACTCCGCGGCCTTCACCGAGCTCGACGTCTGCTTCCCCAAGCCGGGGTCCTGCGGCGTCGACGGCTGGCTCGTGGAGAGCGGGTGGGATGACGACAGCATCGTCGGCGTGGTGTGCGAGGAGAACGAGCCCCACGAGAGCTGGACGATCGCTCCTCCCGAGCCCACCTGCAGCGATCGCCGCAGCAGTGGGGGCGACGGCGACGGCGATGACGCCGCCGACCTCGACGACGCCGACGTGAGCGACCCGCGCCCGGAGATGCGCACCGAGGCCGAGCCCGACGGCGACGCCGAGGACGAGGAAGACGGCGGCCTGTGCTCGGCCGGTGGTCGCGGCCACGGCGGCCTCGCGCTCCCGCTCGCGCTCGCCTTTTGCCTGCTGCTGATGCGCCGTCGCCGCCTCGCCTAGGTCGGGGACGCTGCCAGACCTACACTGGCCCGGACCGGTGCGATCGCGTCAGCGAGCTCGCGCCGGTACCGGGCCTGTAGCTCGTGGTAGCGCCAGGGACCGATGCCCGCGTCGAGCAACAGCCGCTCCAGGATCTCGACCGCATCGGCCTGGCGTCGCAGCTCCGAGCTCGCCACCACGTCGACCACGTTGGCGACACCGTGCAGCAGGGCGCGCACGCTCTCCAGGTCCTCCGCGTCGTCGTCCGCGCGCCGCGCGGTGGCCTGCGAGTCCCGCGCCTCGCCCTCGGCCGGCGGCGGTGGGAACCAGCGGTCGAAGCGCGCCCGCAGCGCGTCGCGGTCGCGCCGCAGGGCCTCCACCCGCGCGCGCTCGCCCTCGCACAGGGCCTCGGTCGGGTCCAGGCCCACCTCGCGCAGGGCCGTGGTCCAGTCGTCCACGCCCTCCATCGCCTCGATGTCGCGCTCGCGCAGGGTGGCGTCGATCTGGTCGGCCAGCTCGGTCAGCTCCGGCGCGATCTCGGCGATCGACACCCCTGCCGGCAGGTGCACCGGCAGCGTGCCGTGGGCGCGCCCGCTGACGATCGCCTCGAGCGTCGCGTCCGGGATGAAGTGGTAGAAGACGCGCTCGCCGCGCATCCGCTGCAGGGCCGCCATCTCGCGCAGGGCCGGGTTCTCCTCGCCCAGCGCCACCACGCTCACGCCGATCGGCAGCTCGCCCGAAGCCGCCCGCGCCTGCGCGATCTTCTTGAGCTCGACCGGTGCCTCCCCGTCCGTGACCAGCACGATCTGCGCCCGCGCCAGGTCCGGGTCGTCCTTCCGCGCCTGCCGGATCTGCTCGAAGCTCGCCAGCAGGGCGTGCTCGATGTTGGTGCCGCCGATGTGCTTGCTCGTCACCACGTCGCCGATCGCCGTCATCGCCGTGTCGGGGCTGTCCACGCGCGTGGCCGCGAGTAGCTTCTCGTTGAAGTAGCGGTAGTAGAGCACCGTGTGCGTGTCCCGGTCGGGCTCCATCAGGCGGCTCACCATCGTGCTCAGCTCCGAGAGCATGATCGCGTCGCGCATCCGCGCACGCGGGCCGATCATCGAGCCCGAGCCATCCAGCACGTAGACGCGCACCTCCGACGCCATCTTGCCGACCTCGCGCTGGGCCACCTCCTCGCGCACGAAGCGCCGCGCCAGCAGCCGCCCCGCCGCCAGGTCGTAGAGGATCGTGCGCGGGTCGCGCAGCACTGCGTCGGGGATGTCCTCCACCCGCCGCGCCCCGGTGATCACCATCTCCTGGGTGGGAAAGCTGACCTGGCGCCGCAGCCGGATCTCTTCCTTCACGCGGATCGGGCTCATCACGCCGCCCAGGTCGAAGGCGCCGTCCACGCTCAGGCTGGCCGACAGCAGCGCGTCCTCCGCGCCCGCGCCGTGGTAGCGCTTGTATTGCTCCCAGCGCATCTGCTCGATCACCGATGCCTTCTGCGGGCGCGCTCCGTGCTCCTCGCGCGCGCGCTGCAGGTGCTCGTGCACCGCTTCCACGATCGGCTGCCCCAGGTTCTCCAGACACGAGCGCTGCAGGGAGTCGAGCGTGTGCCCCGTCTCGCGGCTGCCCCCGCGCACGCGCTCGAGCCCACGCCGGGCCTGGGCCTCGAGCAGATCGTCGCCGCGCTGGGCCGCCATCTCCGACAGCGCGCTGAGCACGGCGTGGGCGCGGTCGCCCTGGTGGCGCCGCGTGGCCTCCTTGAGCTGGTAGCCAAGCCCCACCTCCGGATCGATGCCCGCCGCCTCGAAGCGGTTCATGCGCGTGATCTGCTGGGCGATGTAGTCGTAGCGCGCGCGCGCCTGCTCCGGGTCCAGCGTGACCGCGGTCGAGGTGTCCAGCAGCAACTCGCGCGCGGCCTCGAGCAGGCGCCGCCGCCGCCCGATCAGCTCGCTCTCGCTGAGCGCGGCCTCCAGCAGCGCGTCGACCTGCCCCACCCGCATGGGCGCCTCGTCGTCCGGCGTCTGGCTGGTGAGCGGCGGCAGCACGCGCAGGGCCGAGGCGCTCGCGAAGCCCACCGCCGCCTCACCCGATCGCGTTTGGAGCAGCTCGCTGGCGCGCGTCAGCACGCCGTAGAGCCGCCACATCCAGCTCAGATACGCGCTCGGCACCTCGTCGTGCACCACGCAGGCACGCTCCAGCTCCTGCACGTTGTTCTCGAGCTCGGCGACCGCGTCGGGCAGGTCATGGACGCCGTCGGTGCCGTACTGCATGTGCTGCAGCAGCGCCTGGGCTTTCTCCACCGAGAGCGTGGGCTCCCACTTGAGCGCACGCATCACGGGGCTCGCGAGCTTGATCCACAGCTCGCCCACCTCTCCGGGCTCCTGCACCAGCCGCTCGATGCGCACGGCGAGCTCGGCGAGGCGCTGCTCGATGGACGACTCGGTCACCGCGCGCCCCGCTCAGCTCGGCTCCGGGGCGGGTGCCGGTGTCGCGAGCTGGAGGATGCGCGTCCACTGCTGCTCGGCGCCCTGGCCGTGCAGCGTCTGCACGCGCGCCCGCGCCTGCGTCTGGAGTGTGCGGATGCGCTCGCCCAGGGCCCGCGCACGCCCGGCCGCTGCCGGAAAGACCCGCCCGACGATGTCGGCCTCGAGCCCGAAGCGGCCCAGCGCGCCCTCGTCGAAGGCGACGTGCAGAAAGCGCGAGTCCACCAGGTGCTGCAGCGCGTCGCCCGTGACGGTGGTGTGCTCCAGCGCGTGGAACCAGCGCTCCAGCAGCCGCACCGCGCGCTCGGTGCGGGCGAGGTCCAGCTCGGCAACCTCCGATTGTACGTCGGGGGGTAGGGCGCCCACCTGCTCGATCGCCTCGGCCTCGACCCGGGCGGGGTCGCTGAGCAGCCCTGCGGTCATCGGGAACACCCGCGTGACCACGTCGAGCAGCACGTAGGTCAGCGACACGCGCGCCTCCTGGCCGCGCAGAATGCGGTAGCCCTTGTACTCGGCCTTGAGGCTCTCGGGGTCGCTGACGCGCTCGCGCTCCGAGCGCAGCGCCGCCAGCGCAGTCCAGTGGAGCAGCTGGCGCGAGTCGATCGCGCTGCCCAAGCCCGCGCCCTTGAGGTGTCCGAGCAGCTCGTCCACATCGTCCGAGATGGCGAGACGATCCCTGGTGTCGAAGCGGTCGAAGCTCGCGCGCACCAGCGGGCCGAGACGCGGTCCCGCCACCTTGGCCTTCAGGGCCGCCGCGTCACGGGAACCTCCGCGTAGATGCGCCAGCACCTCGGTCGCCTTGTCGATCTGCCCAAGGGTCGCGGACAGGCCGTCGAGCAACGTGGACAGATCCTTCTTCTTGGCGTGGGTGAGCTGCAGCTCCACCGCCACGCGCAGGGCGTCATCCCAGATCGGCACGAGCTCCTGCTCGACCAGCTCGAGCCCGGTCGCCCACTGGGTTGCGGCCCCGTCCGGGTCGCGCACGTCCGCGCCCAGGCTCTGCAGGTGGTCGCGCGCGTGCAGCAGCGCGCGCAGGCGCCACAGCAGCTTGGTGGACTCCTCGACCGGATCGCGCGGTTCCTCGGGCGCGATGTGGGCCGCCATGTTCTCCCCCAGCAGCGAGGGTGCGTGCGCGATCGTGCGGTCCATCATCTCGATGGCCTGCCCGCGCAACCAGCGCGCGATCGGCCGCTGGCTCGGCGAGCTGTTCTCGATGCGGCGCGCCAGCTCGGCCAGCTCGCCGGTGATCGCGTGCACGTCCTCGGTGGGGCCGATGCCGGCGGTGATGCCGGCGACGGTGGCCCGGCGCAGCAGCTCCTCCACCACCCGCTCCAGGATCGGGCGCGCCTCGTCGATGCCCGGTTGCCCGCGCTCCATCGCCTCGGCCAGCTTCTCGCAGGCGTTGATCAGCTTGGTCGTGCCGTCCGAGCGCAGGGCGCGGTTGGCGATGTGCTGCCAGTGCTTGATGTCGAGCTTGCGCCGCCCCTTCGGCCTCTTCACCTCCGGCAGGCGCGCGATGCAGGCGTCGAAGATCTCGCGCTCGCGCCGGATCAGCTCGAGCTGGCGGCGCTCGGTGGCGTCGGTCTCGGTCTCGATCAGGGTGATGGCCTGCTCCGGGGTCGGCCCGGTCAGCAGCAGCGACATTCGCAGCAGCTCGAAGTCCCGCGGCAGCGCGCGCAGCGGGCGCTTGGGGTCGCGCGTCGCCCGGTCGTAGACGACCGCCGACCGCAGCACGCGCCCGAGCCGCACCGCGGTCCGCGTCGAGAGATAGCGCGTCGGCGTGAAGCGCGGATCGGCGCGCCGCGTGGAGGCCACCTCGTGGTCGAGCTCCCGCAGCAGCAGGGCCAGCCGCTCGGTCATCTCCGGCGTGACCTCGACCCGGTCCACCGCCTCCTGCAGCACGTCCAGGTCCTGCACCGTGAGCAAGCAGCCGAGCTTGGCGAAGCCGGCGCCGCCCACCATCGCGCGCAGCACCTTGTCCATGCTCTTCGGGTCGGCGAAGCCGCGCGGCACGAAGTTCACGAAGGCGATGCGATCGACGAAGGCCAGCAGCGTCTCGCGCGACTGGTCGAGCACGTCCGAGATGTAGCGGTTGGTGGTCATCAGGGCGCACTCGATGTCGCCGCGCGTGACCTTGTGCCCGTGCTTGAGCTCGCGCTCCTGCAAGAGGTTCAGGGTCGAGCGCAGCAACATGTCGCGCCCGTCGAGCACCTCGTCCAGGAAGGCGTGCACCGCTCCGAGCATCCCCTCATCGGTGAAGTGCTCGGTGCGCCCGCTGCTCATCAGCGTCTTGAAATCGATCGGCCCCACCAGGTCGGTGTTCACCGTGCTCTCGGTCACCTGCCGCGCGAACACGCTCGGCGCCCCCGTGCGCTCGTCCGGGATGCGCCCGATCACCGCCGACGCCAGCGCGCTCTTGCCGGTCCCCGGCGGCCCCGTCATCAACATGTGCTCGCGCGACAGCAGCGACAGCGCCACCTGCGTGATGGTGTCCTCACGCTCGACGAAGACCGTACCGAGCTCGCCAAAGAACTCGCGAAACCGCGACTGGGCCGTTCCCAACCGCTCCCCATCCAGGTTCCACATCCGCGGGAGCCTAGCACGGGGAGGCAGTGGCGCCGCGGGCCTAGAACCCATCTCAAGACCTCCCGTGGGTGCACTCTGGAGCGCGACGGTGCCGAGCGGCGCGTCGGCGAACCGAGGCAATGCGCGGGTATTGTTGAGCGTGAGGCGAGGCGGCGGGCGGTGGCGTCCCGCCCGGAAGGCGCCGCGAGGTGGTCTTGAGATGGGTTCTAGACCGTCACGATGAACGCCACCACGAACTGCGCCGCCGTGGTCGCGATGTCCACGGGCCAGCTGAACAGCGGAAAGCCCACCAGGCGCGGAAGCACGATCACCGCCAGCAGCGCCATCGGTCCGTACTGCACGAACTTCTCCCACGCCGGCCGCCACTTGTACGGCATCAAGCCGTCGGCCACGCGGCTGCCGTCGAGCGGGTAGATCGGCAACATGTTGAACACCGCGAGGATGATGTTCAGCACGAAGGCCTGACCCAGAAACGCGTTGAGCGCATCCTCCTGGACCCCGAAGCGGATCATCAGCCCGATGACGATCACGCACAGCACCGCCAGCACGATGTTCGACGCCGGCCCGGCGCTCGCGGTGATCATCATCCCCTTCCTCATGTCCACGTCCCGCCGGAAGCGCGCCGGGTTCACCGGCACCGGCTTGGCCCACCCGAAGGGGATGCCCATGATCGGCAGCAGCAGCGTCCCGATTGGATCGATGTGCGGGATCGGGTTCAGGGTCAGTCGCCCCATCCGCTCCGCGGTGTCATCCCCCAGCCGGTAGGCGCTGTACGCGTGGGCCCACTCGTGCACCGTGAGGGAGAGCACCAGCGGGATCACGAAGGTGAGCGTTTCCAGCAGTGAGGCGCCGTGCAACATGACGAATTGTCGCCAGTGTAGTCGACCCGCCCGCGACTTCCACTCTCGTAGTACGCTCCCGGTCCCCGCTGAGCCCAGCCACCATGTTCCTCTACCGTAGCAACCGATCGGAGCGCCTCGTCCGGCGCCTCGCCGAGGTCGTCTCCGGCCCCCGGGACCCCTTCGAGGCCGAGACGATCGTCGTCCAGAGCCGCGGGATGGAGCGCTGGCTGGCGATGCAGCTCAGCGATCGCCTGGGCGTCTGGGCCCACGCCGACTTCCCCTTTCCCCGCGCCCTGATCGAGCGCGCCGCCAGCGCCGTGCTGGGCCCGGCCGAGGGCGGCGAGGCCTTCGGCGAGGAGGCCCTGACCTGGGCCGTCGCCCGCCATCTGCCGCCTCTATTAAAGGATCCCGCCTTCGCCCCCCTCGCCCGCTACCTCGAGGGCGACCGCGACGGCGCCCTGCGCATCCAGCTCGCCCAGCGGATCGCCGCCACCTTCGACGACTACCTGGTCTACCGCCCCGACTGGATCGCCCGCTGGGAGCGCGGCGACGACGACGGCTGGGAGTCGCGCCTGTGGCGTGCCCTCTGCCGCGGCCGCGAGCAGGCCCACCCGGCGGCCCGCCTGCGCGCCCTGATCGACGCCGTCGACCGACCCGCCCCCGACC
>JAPPOT010000139.1 GCA_028817855.1 Myxococcales bacterium | reverse complement strand
TGAGGGAACTCACCGTTTGGTGAGCTACTGCTGCGCTTTGGCCGCGTGGCACAAGGGGGTACACTGGCCGCGGTGAAGCACGGAAGGACTGGCCGCTACGAGCTACTCCACAAGATCGCGGCCGGGGCGATGGCTGAGATCTTCCTTGCCCGCCAGTGGGGTCAGGGGGGCTTCTTCCGCGATGTGGTGATCAAGCGGCTCTTCCCGCACTACGCGGAGCACGAGCACGCCCTGCGCATGTTCCAGGACGAGGCGCGCCTGCTGGCGGAGCTGTCTCACCCAAACATTCCGCAGGTTTACGACCTCGGCTACGCGGACGGCTACTGGTACCTGGCAATGGAGCACGTGCGCGGCGTGAGCCTCGCGGACCTGTGTCGCGCGGCCGCCAAGGCGGGCAAGCCCATGCCCCTGGCGGTGGCCATCGGCATCGTCTCCCAGGTCTGCATGGCCCTGCACCACGCCCACGAGCGGCGCGACCGGGAGGGCCGGGCGCTGCGCATCGTCCATCGCGACGTCACGCCCCACAACATCATGATCTCGCTCGACGCGGTCGTGAAGGTGCTCGACTTCGGCGTGGCCCAGACCAGCGCGCGTGCCGACACGGATGCCGGTGCGGTGCGCGGAACCTACGCCTACATGGGCCCTGAGCAGGTGCGGGCGAAGCCCCTGGACAAGCGCGCGGACGTGTTCGCGCTCGGCGTGATCCTCTACGAGCTGACGACCGGGCGACGCCTCTTCCGGGGCAGCGACATCCAGGTGATGAACCAGATCGTAGACCACGACGTCGCGCCGCCTTCGCGTGAAATCCGCAACTACCCGCGCGATCTGGAAGAGATCGTGCTGGGCGCGCTCGCGCGCGACCGCAGCAAGCGCACGCCGAGCGCCGCCCACATGGCGCTCGGGATCGACCAGTTCTGCATGCGACATGGGCTGGTCTCGGGACCGCTCGTCGTCTCGCACTTCGTGCGTTCGCTCTTCCCCTACGAGCGCGCCCACGAGGCCGGGATGGGCATCGCACAGGTGGGCGATGCCGCTCCGCCGCCGCCCGGGCAAGCGTCGGCGGAGGATCTGGAAGAGCGGATGCTGGTGCGGGAGCTGCGCGCGCTGCAGGCCCAGCGCAAGGAAGCGACACCCGTGGAGACGGTGCATGATCATCCGGCGCAGAGCGTGGTCGACGACGAATTCGTGACCGAGATCGAGGAGCTCAATCCGGACGAGCTGCTGCTCGAAGAAGAGGACTTCGCACCCGAGGGCGAGCCCGATCGACTCGGCATCGACGCCTTCGACGACGACTCCGAGGTCAAGCCCGTCGTGCTGCTGTCGCCCAAGCGCAAGGCGCAGAAGGAAAAGAGTGATGGCGCGTTCATGAGCGATCTGGAGCGGCGCCTCCGCGAAGACGCGGACTAGCACCCATCTCACAACCTTCTCGCGGCGCCTTTCGGGCGGGGCTGCGCCGCCCGCGCCATCACCTCACGCTCAACGATACCCGCGCATGCCTCGGTTCGCCGATGCCCGCTCGACGCCGTCGCGCTCCGATATCCATCCACGGGAGGTTGTGAGATGGGTTCTAGAGCCATCCCCGAGCCGCCGCGGCTCGGGCGCCGAGAGGGGACGCGGCGTCCCGTCCCTGCTGGCGGGGCTCCCGGGCTGCGTGGCAGGCTTGGGAGATGATCGATGTAGCGGCGGTCGAGCAGGCGAGGGCGAGGATCGCGAGCGCGATCTACGAATCGCCCTGCCCGCGCTCGCAGACGCTCTCGGAGCTGACGGGCTGCGACCTGCATCTGAAGCTCGAGAACCTGCAGATGACGGGCTCCTTCAAGGAACGCGGAGCGCTCAACCGGCTGCTGCAGCTCGCGCCCGAGCAGCGCGCGGCGGGGGTCGTGGCGGCCAGCGCGGGTAACCACGCCCAGGGACTCGCCTTCGTCGCGGGGCGGCGCGGCGTGAGCACGACGATCGTGATGCCGACCGGCACGCCGCTGATCAAGGTGAGCGCGACGCGCGCCCATGGCGCCGAGGTCATCCTGAAGGGCGAGAGCTACGACGAGGCCGCCGAAGAGGCGCAGCGCATCGCCAATGCGCGCGGGCGCTGCCTCGTGCACCCCTTCGATGACGACGCCGTGATCGCCGGCCAGGGCACGATCGGGCTCGAGTTGGTGGAGCAGGTGCCAGACCTGGATGCCGTGCTCGTGCCCGTCGGGGGCGGCGGGCTGGCGGCCGGAGTGGCCACGGCGATCAAGGCGCGCAAGCCTGGCGCCAAGGTCTATGGCGTGGAGCCCAGCGCGCTGCCGTCCATGCGACGCGCCCTCGATGCGGGTGCCCCGGTCGAGCTGGAGCCGGCGCGAACGCTGGCCGATGGCATCGCCGTGCGCTCGGTGTCCCCGCGCACGCTCGCGCACGGTAGCTTGCTCGACGACATCGCGCTGGTGGATGAAGAGGACATCGCGGAGGCCATCCTGCTGCTGCTCGAGCGCGAGAAGACGGTAGCGGAGGGCGCGGGCGCGGCACCGCTCGCGGCGGTCGTGCGCGGGGACCTTCCGCTCGCGGGCAAGCGGGTGGTGTTGCTGGTCTCCGGCGGCAACATCGACGTCAACGTGGTGGCGCGGATCATCGAGCGGGGGCTGGTGAAGTCCGGGCGCTCGATGCGCGTGCGGGTGTTGATCCCGGACCAGCCGGGGTCGCTGGCGGCGCTGCTGGCGACCACGGCGCGCTGCAACGCCAACGTGCTGGAGGTCCACCACGACCGCCTGGCACCGCGCACCGATCCGGGGCTGACCGCGGTGGAGCTCGTCCTCGAGACTCGGGGCTTCGATCACATCGCGGAGATCGGGGACGCCATCGAGGACGCGGGCTGGCTGATCGAGGCTTGAGCCACCGCCCCCAAGAACGGGAGATCACAGCCGAATAGAGATTTTGTTCAGTGCCAGGGTGTGCCGTCTTGTGCATGTGTCAGATTGTGCAGGAATGGGCCGCGTGCTAGCGTGCGGACGTGCTCACCCGCTACGAGTTGGTTCGCATGCTCGGCCGTGGCGCGGCCGGCGACGTGTATCTCGCCCGGGACCTGCTCCTGCGCGGGCGCGAAGTGGCGCTCAAGCGCATTCGAGCGCGGGTGGACGAGGGACTGCGCATCGCATTCGAGCGCGAGTTCTCCACCATGGCCTCGCTGTCCGTGCCCGGCGTGGCACAGGTCCATGACTTCGGTGTGATGGATGCCGAGGACGGCAGCGGTGAGGCCCCGTACTACACGCGCGACTACGTCGAGGGTGAGCCGCTGGACGTGGCGGCGGACGGGATCCCTCCCGCCGGCCTGATCGACCTGGTGCGCCGCTCGGCCCGCGTCATCGCGCCGCTGCACCGCGTGGGCGTGGTCCACGGTGACATCAAGCCCGGCAACGTAATTGTCGACGCCCAGGGTGACCCCCACGTGATCGACTTTGGCCTGGCGCGTCTGATGGGGCAGGGCGAGGAGGAGCCCGGAAGCAGCAGCGGGACGCTGGCATTCATGGCGCCGGAGCTGTTGCGCGGGCACGCGGGCACCGCCCAGACCGACGTCTTCGCGCTCGGCGTGACGCTCTGGTACCTGCTCGCGCGCGACTATCCCTTCGGGCCGCGCGGATTGCTCGGCCAGGGCAAGGCCAAGCCGCCGGCGCTGCCGAAAGGCATCGACCCGGTGACCGGTGGAGGGCTCGAGGTCGCGCGGCGCGCGCTGACCCACGATCCGCTCGACCGTCTGCCCACGGTCGAGGAGCTGATCGCGGCGCTGGACGAGGTTTCGCCGCCCGACGCCGCCGACGCGCGCCCCCGGCTCTTCGTGGCGCCGCGACCGCGCGGTCATGCCGAGACCCTGGGGCGCCTGCACTCGCTGTCGACGACCGCGGCCGCGACGCCCGGCCCGCGCAGCGTGTTGCTTCAGGCGCCGGTGGGGGGCGGCAAGTCGCTGCTCCTGCGCGAGCTCAAGTGGCGCATGCAGCTGCGCGGCGTGCACGCGGTCGAGGTGGCGGGCGCAAGCGGAGGCGTGGCGGCGCCGCTGACCTCGCTCTTCCGGCAGCTGACCCTGGGCCAGCAGCCGAGCGTGACCGCGACCGCGGAGCGCGCCATCACCATGCTCAACGAGGGCGATCACGACGAGGGCAAGCTCTCGGACGCGCTCGCGGAGGTGCTGGCGGCGGCCTGCACGCGAGGTCGCGTCGTGCTGCTGTTGGACGACCTCGACGCCACGGAAGGCCTGTTCGGATCGATCCTGCGTTCGGCGCTCTACGCCGACGGCGACAACGCGATCGCGGCCGTCGCAACCGCGGCCCACGCCGACGCACCGGCGGTGCGCAAGCTGGCGCCAGGCGACACCATCGAGGTTCCACGCTTGACGCGCGAGCACGTCGAGGCGCTCGCGGGGGACGCCATGGGTCCGCTGGACGCCTCGGTGCTCGAAGCGCTCCATCGCCACACCGAGGGCATTCCTGGCGCCGTGGTCGACTCGCTGGCCTCCCTGTCCCAGCTGACCGCAGCGACGGTGGCCGACGTGGAGCAGCTGCCCGCACCCGGTGCGAGCGTGGCGCTCGCGACTGCCCGCATCGACCGCGCGCCCGAGGGCGGCGAGCTGCTGCTGCAGACCTTGCTCTCCCTCGGCGGCGCCTGCGAGTCCTCCCGCCTGGCCGCGGCCTGCGGCGTGGTCGGCATCAAGTCCGAGCGCCTGGCGCCGCTTCTGGCGCGCTGCGAGAAGGCGGGGCTGGTCCGCATCCGGCCCGACGGCGTCGCGCTTGCGGACGTGGCCCTCGAGCGCGCACTGTTGCAGACGTGTGCCGCGGAGCGCCTCGCCGAGCTCTCAGGGCAGCTGCTCGACGCGCGCGCCCTGTCGGGCTGGCCCGTGGAGCTGCGCGCAAAGCTCGCGGTTCGCGGGGGGCGTGAGGATGCCATCCGCGAGCTGCTGCCCGATGCGGCGGCACGTCTGTCGGATCGCGGCGCCCACGGAGCCGCGGCCAGCCTCTACTCGACGCTGATGGAGCACATCGAGGGCGAAGCCGGCGACCGCGCGCGCCTGTCGCTGGCCCGCGAGCGCCAGGCCCTCGGCGAGCTCGAGCTGGCCTCCGAGCTCGCGCGCGAGGTGCGCGACCGGGACGGCGCGTCGGCGGAGCTCACGCTGGATGCGGCCATCCTCAGCGCGCACCTGCTCACCGCCCTCGGCCGCTACGAAGAGGCGGTCGAGACCCTGTCAGCCATCCCCGAGGACGTCGAGGCCGCGGCCCGCGCGCGCATCTGCCGCGACCTGGCCAAGGTGCATCTGCGTCGCGCGGACTACGACGCGCTCCTGGACGCTGCCGGACGGGGCCTTGCGTTGGTCGAGGACGACCTGGTGCGCGCGGAGCTGCTGTGCTCGAAGGCGATGGCCTCGAGCTACCGCGCGGACCACGACGCGGCGCGCGCCGAGCTCGAGGAAGCCGTCGCGCTCTGCCGGCGAGCGGGCTCCCCGCGCGACGAGGCGACGGCTCGCGCGACGCTCGCGATCGCCCACTTCCGCGTCGGGGACATGCTGGCGGCGCGGGACATGTTCGCCCAGTGCCTCGAGATCGCGCGGCGCCTCGGCGACGTGGGCTCGATGGCGAACTTCTCGCAGAACCTGGGGGCAATGCTCTACTGTCTGGGCGAGCCCGCCAGTGCGGCGGAGCACTACGAGAGCGCCGCGCGACTGGCGCGCCGCGCTGGCCGTCTCTCGACCGATGCACAGGCGCGCTGCAACCTGGCCCACGTCCACATCTACTTCGGGCTGTTCGAGCGCGCCAAGGGAGAGATCGGGGCGGTGCTGGAGTACGCGGCCGACGCCGGACAGCGCTACATCGAGGCCCAGGCGACCGCGCTCACGGGTGACCTGGCAGCGCGCGCGGGAGACGTGGACCGCGCGCTGATTCGCTACGACGACGCGCTCGCGAAGTATCAGGCGCTCGGGCAGACGCGCGAGGTCGCCGACCACAACCTCGATGCCGCGGAGGCGCTGCTGGACCGGGCGGGCCCGGCGGATGCATCGGCGGCGGCGGCACGCCTGGCCAGCGCCCGCGAGCACATCGACAACGAGGGCCTCGACGACCTGCGACTGCGCCTCGACATGCTCACCTCTCGGGCGCGACTCGTGTCCGGGGACGCCGAAGGCGCGCTCGCCGGGCTCGAAGAGGTCGTCGAGCGCGCGCGTGAGGCGCGCAACCGCGACGTGGAGTGGAGCGCCCTGTCCGCAAGCGCCGTGGCTCACGAAGCGCTCGGGGCCGAGTTCGCCGCGAGGCGCTTCAACCGCATGGCGATCGAGGTGCTCGAGGACATCGCCCTGCGCATCCCACGCGAGCACCGCGAGGCCTTCTGGCACGACCCCCGCCGCCGCGTCGCGCGCACGCGCGCGGTCTCCGCGGAGGAGAGCTCCCACGGCGCTCCCGCATCCGGCGAGCTGAGCACGCTGATCGGCGACCCGCGCGCGGAGCGCCTACTCGAGATCATCAAGCGCCTGGCGGGCGAGCACGACCTCGACCGGCTGCTCGAGCGAATCACCGAGAGTGCGGTCGACCTGTCGGGCGCGGAGCGCGGCTTCGTGCTGCTCACCGACTCGAGCGGACAGCTGGAGAAGCGCACGGTGCGCGTCTCCAAGCGGAGCGAGCCCGACCCGCACGAGGCCTTCAGCCGCTCCATTGCGGAGGCGGTGCTGATCGACGGCGAGCCCATCGTCACCACCGACGCCACCCACGACGGCCGCCTCAGCGAGTTCGTCTCCGTACACAAGCTGATGCTGCGCTCGGTGGCATGCCTCCCGATCTCGGGGCCGGCTGGCACAGTGGGGGTGCTCTATCTCGAGCACCGCCGCAGTCGTGGGCGCTTCACCGACGCGTCGGTCGACCTGTTGCACGCCTTCGCCGACCAGGCCGCAATCGCGCTCGAGAACGCGCGCCTGATCGGCGAGAACCAGCGGCGCCAGACAGAGCTCGAGGCCGCCAACGGCGCGCTCGAGAAGGCCAAGCAGGACCTGGAGGAGCTGCTGTCCTCGCGCACCGACGAGCTCGAGGAGACGCGCCGCGAGCTCAAGCGTGCGCGGCGCTCGCGCAAGGACAGCGCGATGCGCCACGGCATGGTGGGCAAGAGCGCGGTGATGGGCGGGGTGTTCGACACGATCGACCGCCTCAAGGATGCCGCCGTCCCGGTTGTCATTCACGGCGAGAGCGGCACCGGCAAGGAGCTGGTGGCGCGCGCGATCCACTACGGCGGAGGCCGGGCCAAGGGGCAGTTTGTGGCGATCAACTGCGGCAGCGTCCCCGAGTCGCTGTTGGAGAGCGAGCTCTTCGGCCACGTGAAGGGCGCCTTCAGCGGGGCCGACCGCGACAAGCGCGGCCTGATCTCGCGCGCCTCCGGAGGCACGCTCTTCCTCGACGAGGTCGGCGACATGCCTGCGAAGATGCAGGTGGACCTGCTGCGCGTGCTGCAGGAGGGCACCGTGTGCAAGGTGGGCAGCGACAGAGAGGAGCGCGTCGACGTGCGCGTGATCGCGGCGTCCAACAAGCGCCTCGACGAGATGGTCGCGCGCCGCGAGTTCCGCGAGGACCTCTTCTACCGGCTCAACGTCGTGGAGCTGCGCCTGCCGGCCCTGCGCGAGCGGCGCGAGGACATTCCGCTGCTGTGCCAGTACTTCCTCGACACGTTCGCGGAGCGCGATGGGCGCCCGGCAAAGCGCCTGTCGCGAGGGGCGATGGAGCGCTTGCTCGGTCACGGACTACCCGGCAACGTGCGCCAGCTCGAGCACCTGCTGCTGCAGGCGTGGGTGATGGTGGATGGCGCAACGATCGAGGCGACCGATCTGGCGCTCGACGGTATGGGCGCACCGGCACCCGAGGCGCCGCCCCAGCCCGATGTCGGCGGCATCGTCGCGAGCGCGATGCCGCCGGCGCCGGAAGCGATCGAACCCGCCGAAGTGCCGGTGAAGAGCCGGGCCGAGTACCAGGACGCGGAGAAGGTACGGATCCTGGCCGCGCTCGAAGACCACGGGTGGAACCGTGCGCGCGCGGCCAAGGCGCTCGGCATCCCGCGGCGCACGTTCTACCGGCGGCTGCAGCAGTACGGCATCCAGTAGCAACGGGTGGCTCTCAGCGGGTAGGCTCTGGCCCGTGATGCCGCACCTGCCCTTCGCGCTCCTGCTGCTCGCCCTCTGCGGCTGCGCGGCACAGCGGGAGATGCCCGACGCGGGCGGCACACCCTGCGAGGAGCATGCCGACTGCAACGTGAGCGAAGACGGGGGCACCCAGCGCTGTGGCAGCTTGCTGCTGTGCGTCGCGGGCTACTGCGAGGTGCCCGTCGATGCGGGCGCCCCGGCAGCACGCATCGTGTCCTGTCGCTGACGCGGGCGCCTCAGTCGTCGGCCAACTCGCCCCCGTCGTCGATCGGGGGCTTGCCGTCGTCCTCGGCGGCGGGCGCGTCCGACAGCTCGCCCGCCGCGACGGCCGGTGCCTTGCTGCCCGGGGGACGCCGGCGGGGCGGCTCGCCCGGACGCGACCAGTCGGTCCAGCGCGCGTTCTTCCGGCGTACGTCGAGATGCACGAAGCGGCCACGAGGGTAGTAGCCCACGCCGGTGTGATCGAAGCGCGCGCAGTAGTCCCGCAGCACCTTGAGGGACACGCCACGCACCCGGAAGTCGATGGCGTGTCCATCCACGTGGCGACTGCTCTCCTTCGTGTATCCGCCCGGTAGCCGGTAGCCGCTGATGATGTCGATACGCCGACCGCCAAAGTGGTCGGAGATCTGAGCGAGGAGGCGCACGAGGCGAGGGTGGGGTTGCTTGCGCTTCTTGGAGGCCTTGGGTCGCAGGAGCTGACGGAGCTGGCGCAGGGCAGGGCGGCGCGCCCGCTCGCGCCGATCAACCAGCGTGATGCGCCGGCGCTCCTCGGACCAAACCCGGTAGAAGGTTGCGGTGCCCGGTCGCTTTGGCTTGCCCCAGCGTTTCTCGGCCTTGGACTTCTCCTCGGCGGCCTCGAAGCCGGGCAGGATGAGCTTCTGGCCCACGCGGAGGTTCGCGCTGGGTTTGATGCGGTTCTGCCTCGCCAGCTCCACGACCGAGACCTCGTGGCGTCGGGCGATTCCCGCCAGGGTCTGGCCCGGGCGCACGTAGACCACTCCCCGGTCAGGGACAATGATGGCCTGACCCTCGCGAATGCGGCCATCGCGCTTGAGCCCGTTGGCCGCGAGCAGGTCGGTGACGGTCACGCCATAGCGCTTCGCGATCCGCGACAGGGACTGTCCCTGCTTGACCGTGTGGCGTCGCTCCGCCTCGGCGCGTTGCGGGGACGGCAGCAGCACCGCCAGGACAAGTACGGCGAAGCCCGCCCACCTGTAGGGTAGAACGCGCAACTAACTACACTCACCCACCCCAGCGCGCGGTCTCCGACGCACGCGAGCGGCCCTGTTTTTTGATCTCGGGGGAGCCTTCCGCCACCATATTAATCGACGTTCGTCGTTCATTGACAATCGGGAGAATGCGCGTGGCAGCAGCTGGCCGCGGAGATCCGGGTGCCCCTTGAAGTGACGTATAATTGACGCATAATTTACGCTTAACTTTGCGGACAATTATTCAAAGTTGCTTGACGCTCGATGGCCAGGGGTCCTAACATGTTAAGCAGTTTGGACGGCCGATTCCGAGCCGTTCCAACAGGTTCCCGGACCATGGAACAGAATCAAAAGTCCGTGGATGTGACGTCGGCATCGCCGGACGCTTCATCGAGCACTTCCTCTTCATCGAAGGAAGGCTCGAGCGCTTCGAAGGAGAAGCCTTCGAAGGACGCGAAGGGAGCGTCGGGTGGCAAGAAGCCCGAGAAGAGGGCGGCCGACAGAGCAAAGGGAAGCAAGGCGAAGGCGACCAAAGGGAAGTCCGGATCGGGTTCCAAGGGCAAGTCCAAGAAACCCCAGAATGCCGTTCGAAAAGTCCGTATCGAACGCATGATGTCCAAGGCGGAGCTGGCGCGACGTGCAGGTCTCTCGGTGTTGACGATCGACCGCGTCGAAAAGGGCCTGGGGTGTCGCATGGATACGAAGCGCAAAATCCTCGAGGCTCTAGGACTGCGTCTCGCAGAT
>JAPPOT010000854.1 GCA_028817855.1 Myxococcales bacterium | reverse complement strand
GGGGCGCGCCTCGCGCGCCCGGGCCATCGCATTGAGCACCACGTCCCGCGGCCCCGCCGGCAGCTCCGGCCGCGCCTTGCATGGATCGACCGGCGTCTCTGTCGCGACCTTCACCACGATCGCCGAAAAGCTCTCGCCGTCGAATGGACGCTCGCCGACCAGGCACTCGTAGAGCACCACGCCAAAGGCGTAGATGTCCGAGCGCGCATCCACCTCCTCGCCCTGCAGCTGCTCGAGCGACATGTAGTGCGGGGTCCCGAGGATCGCCCCGGTCGCGGTGAGCGTCCCCTCCGCAAGCGGCGTATCAGCCGCCACCTTCGAGATGCCGAAGTCCAGCACCTTGGGCACGCTTCGCTGCGCGTCATCGGCGTGGCGCGCGATGAAGAGGTTGTCGGGCTTGATGTCGCGGTGCACCACCCCGCGCGCGTGGGCTGCAGCCACCCCGCGCATCGCCGGTACGAGCAACGCCAGGCACTCGTCGATCGAGAGCCGGCGCGCGCGCAGCAGGTCGCGCAGGGTCTCGCCCTCGAGCAGCTCCATCACCAGGAAGGCGTGGCCGTCCTGCTCCTCCACGTCGTAGATGTCGACCACGTTGGGATGGCGGATGCGCGCCGACGCCCGCGCCTCGCGGATGAAGCGCTTGGCGGCCCGCTCCTGGCGCGCGAGCTCGGGCTGCAACCATTTGAGCGCGACCGCCTTGCCCGTGCGCTCGTGGCGCGCGCGGTAGACCGCGCCCATGCCGCCGGCACCGATGGCCGCCTCGACACGATACTTCGCGGCCACCACCTCGCCGGGGCTCGGCAGCCGTGGCTCGCTCACGGGCGCTCACCCGGATCCACGCCGAAGCGCTCGCACCAGCGATAGATCTGCTTGCGGTCCTTGCCGAGGAGCTCGGCGAGCTTCGCCACATTGCCGCCGTGCTGGGCGAGCAGCGCCCGCAACTCCTGCGCGCTCTCCGGGGGTCGGCCGACCGGCAGCGTGGCCGGCGCGTCCATGCGCGCGGCCAGCCGCTCGACCAGGGCCTCCGGCAGGTGCTCGAGGTCGATCGCCCGGCGACCGCGCGCCTGCTCGCACGCAGACTCGATCACGTTGCGCAGCTCGCGCACGTTGTAGGGCCAGTCGTGGGCCAACAGCGCCTCGGCTGCGTCACTCGTGACGGTGTGGCGCGAGCGCAGGCCCTGCAGCACGTGGCGCGCGATCGGCAGCACGTCCTCGCGGCGCTCGCGCAGCGGCGGCAGCCGGATCACGTGCCGCTGCAGGCGCGCCCACAGATCACCGCGGAAGGTGCCAGCCTCGACCGCCGCCTCCAGGTCCACGTGCGTGGCAGCCACCACGCGCGTGTCCACGTGCTCCGGCGTCGCGCTGCCGACGCGGCGCACCTCGCCGGTCTCCAGGGTGCGCAACAGCTTCGCCTGCAGCTCGAGCGGCATGTCGCCCAGCTCATCGAGCAACAGGGTGCCACCGCGCGCCTCGCCGAAGAGCCCCATGGTGGTGCGCAGGGCACCGCTGAAGGCGCCCTTCACATGCCCGAAGAGCTCGCTGTCGGCCACCTGCTCGCCGAGCGCCGTGCAGTTCACCGGCACGAGCTTGCCCTGACGCCCGCTCAGCGCGTGCAGCTGCTGCGCGACCAGCTCCTTGCCGGTGCCGCTCTCGCCGAGCACGAGCACCGGCCCGCCCTGCTTCGCACAGGCGCTCAGCTGCTCGTCGACCGCCTTGATCGCCGGCCCGTCGCCCACCAGGGGGCTGTCCGGCAGACGCCGCCGTGCGAGGCGTTGGCTTGCCGCCAGGTCCAGATGCTGGAGCAGCAGCACGTGCTGTCCCACGCGGATCACATCGCCGGCCGCCAGCCGCACGCGCCGCACGCGCTCGCCGTTCACGAAGCTGCCGTTGTGGCTGCCCTCGTCGACCAGCACCCAGTCCTCCCCCTCACTCGAGAGGTCCGCGTGCCGGCGCGAGACCTCGCTGTCGTCGAGCACGAAGCGCGCCCCGCCCTCACCCTCCTCACGCGAGATCAGCAGCGGCCGCTCCAGCACGCTCGACTGACCGGGCCGCTGAGAACCCGGCGCGTACAAGACGAGCAACCGAAAGACACCTCCGGCCCGCGCGGCGCGCCGCGGACTCGTGGAGGTGCTGGCGGACGACATGCCGATCAAGGTAGCACAGCACCTGGAGACGGCGTCGCGGACGCTCGACGGTCAGCCGCCCGCGAGCCGGGCGAGCGCTTCCATCGCCAGCGAGCGCGTCGACATGTGGGGCCCGCCCGATCAGGCGCAGCCGAGCTCGCAGTAGCCCGGCTGCGCGTAGCAGGTGCCGTCGACGCAGTAGCCGCAGCCGCAGTCGTCGTTGGTGAGGCACTCGGCGCAACCGCGGTCGACCGGGCGGCTCGGGTTGCAGACCGCTCCATCCTCGCAGGGCAGGCCTTCGGGCTCGCTGCAGTGGATGGGCGTGCAGCCGCCGTCGCCTGGCAGCGCATTCGCGTTGCAGCGCTCGCCTGCCACGCAGACGGTGCCGTCGGGTTCGTGGCACGGGATCGCCACGCAGCCGGTGCCGGGCTGATCGGCGACGCATCGCATGCCCTGCCCGCACGTGAAGCCGCCGGGCTCGCTGCAGTGCAAAGCCATGCAGTTGGCGTCGGCGTTGCAGGCGAACCCATCCGGGCAGCTCTCGCCCACGTCGCAGCGCAAGCCCCGGCAACCGGACGTCGCGTCGCTGTCGGGCGCTCCGGGGTCGCACACGCCGATCTCGCAGCGGGCGCCGTCGGGCTCGTCGCAGCGCAGGATGCGACAGCCCGTCACACAGTTGCCCGGCAGGCACACGCCAAGCAGCTCGAGCGTCGCTGCCGGGTAGGGATCGGCTGCGGGGCTGTCGGGATCACAGACCGTGCCCTCGTAGCACTCCGGCGCGCCGTCCGCGCTGCAGGAGGGCCCGCGGCAACCGCGTCGGTCGGCGAGCGCATGCCCCGGATCGCACAGCCGGCCGACCCTGCAGTCACTGTCTTCGCTGCAGGGCGGTCGCCCGGCGCCCGGCGGCGGCGTGGGTGCACCACCGCCGCCGGTGCCCATGCACGGTTGCCGGGGCGCGTCGGGCGTGAGGCACAGGAAGCAGGCGTCGCGGTTTCCATCCCAGCACGCGGTCGGATCGTCGCTGCGCGCAGGACAGGACTCGCCCCCACCGCCGCGATCGCCACCGGTCGCGCTCTCGGACCCGGTGGCCATGCGCCCCGCCTCGCCGTCGGCGTCCGCTGCACCGTCCTGGGCGCGCGAGCCATCTTCCACACGCGCGCCACCATCGCCCGCCGCGTCGCCACCGGAGGCAGCCTCGGAGCTGCACCCCGACGGCGCCATGCAGAGTAGCGCCACGGCCACCATCCCCTCGAGCACCGTCCCCCGCTGCACGTTGCGACCTATAGCACGGGACCGCTCCGCGCGCTGCGGGCGCGACCGGGTCAGCGGCCCGCGAGGCGGGCGACCACCGGGGCGAGCGCCTCCATCACCGGCTCGAAGACGGTGAAGTGTGACAGGCCGAAGCGCTCGCGGCGTTCCTGTAGGGCGTCGGTCATGCGCTCCGGACTGCAGAAGAGCAGGAAGGGGCTCGAGAGCAGCTGCTCCGCCGGCGGCCCCGGGATGCGGGCGGACATGCGCTCGGCCGACTGCTGCACGTTCTCATCGGCGAGGACCGCCTGCACGAGGGCGTGCAGCTCCATGGTCGGGCACCACCAGCATGTCGAAGCCGAGCGCCTCCGCCCGCCGCGCCTTCTGTCGCCACGCCTCTCGTGAGGCCGCCGACCACATCGAGACGCTGAAGCGAAACTCACGCATGGTTGCCGGCCCAGATCATGCGGTCGTCGGAAGCGCTGCCACACCTTCGCCCTGGGCTGCGAGCGCGGAAGTGGCGATTCGCATCATCACGCGGCGCGCGCGCTGGATGCATGCGTCGCTCACGTCGCGGCCCTCGTCGCCCTCCTCGAGCGCGAAGCGGGTGACGCTCTCGAGGGCGAGCATCAGGCCGCGGACGAGCCAGGGATCGAGCCGCCGCTCGCGGGCGGTCGCGCTCGACATCATCAGCTCGACGAGCTGCTCGTGCACCTCCATGCGGGCGGCGTGGATCGCCGACTCCTGACGCTGGGCCTCGCCCCCGAGCACCCACACGAGGCGACCGAGCTCGCGGGCATTGCGCAGGTGGGCATCGATGCAGCCCTCGATCTGCGCGATCGGGTCCGCGTGCGCGGCCACCGCGGCGCGGCACTGCTCGAGCAGGCGATCGGTACCCAGGCGGTAGAGCGCCTCGACCACCTTCTCCTTGCTCTTGTAGAGGCGATAGAAGGTACGCCGCGAGATCGCGCTCGCGCGCAGGATGTCCTCCACCGACACCTCGCGCACGCCGTGCTCCGAGAACTGCTCGACGGCACCGCCGAGGATCTGCAGACGCGCTTGCTCCTCGCCCACATGGACGCCTGAGCGTCCTGGCGGACGGCCGGAGCGGCCCGGGGGCTGCTGGCTGGCGGATTGGGCCTTGGGACGGCTGGCCATTTCCCAACCATGTCAGATTCTTGGGAAATTGCTTGTTCGTCCGACCGCCCGTGATCAGCTGTTCATCTCCGAAAAACCCCGCCGGCGAGCTCTCCCCCTCCCTCAGCGGCGGCTACTTCGCCTCTCACTCCGGGGGGCGGAGCTTTGTGTCGCAGCCGAACTGGAGATCGACCTGGGCGCTGACTGCGGCCTGGATGCGCCCGCAGGTGGAGGGGCAGGCCACGACCTTCGTGGGCGCGGCCTCGTCGTCGTAGTGCCAGCCGTCCCCATCGCGACACTGGGAGACGTCGGCGGCCTTCAGCAGCTGCTCGACCGCGCCGTCGAGCGTGAGCTGCACGTTCGAGCGGCCGGGATCGAAGGCCTCGCCGTCCGGCGGGGGCGGGATCGCCCAGTCGCAGGCGAGCATCGCGGAGGCCACGACCTGGCGCGCCAGCTCGTCGAAGACGGGCGCGAACTCCTGCAGGCAGAGGTCACCCGCCACCCCCCCGGTGGCATCGACCAGATCCTGATGCACCACTCCCACCGCGCCCGAAGCCGCAGAGGGGCAGAGCGTGAAGCTGTAGATGCCGGAGTAGCGCCAGTCGGACCACATGCCCGAGGCCGGATCCGACTCCAGCCCCTCGACCGCGGCGATGAAGGCGTCGGCGCTCTTGATCACCGGCAGCGGCACGCCCAGCCCGGGCGCGAGGGCGGCCAGGGGATGGGTCGAGTCGTCGGCGTTGTCGTCGGAGATCGTGACGAAGGTCTTGAGCGCGTCCTCGCGCAGGTGCTCGCGGTACATTGAGTAGCTGTTGATGTAGACGTCGAGCACGTCCCAGCTGGTGACCGCGGCGTCGACGTGGACGTAGGTCGGCGGGTTGGAGTCGTCCGGACACTGACCCGAGCCGAGCGGCGCGGCGATGCACGGTCCCTCGACCGCCTGGCCACCGCTCGCGAGGGATGAGCCATCCTGCCGCGTCGCGAGCATGATCACGCGGACGTCGATGCCGCTGTCGATGATCTGCTGCGAGAAGGTGTTGAGGTTGGCCTGCACCTGCTGCACTTCCTCGGCCATGCTGCCGGAGGTGTCGACGCCGAATATGATGTCGGCCGGCTGGAAGGTGTTCTCGGCCATCTGCGTGACCGCTCCGCACTCCTCGCCGGGTGCGATCGGCTGGTCGCTCGCCACCGGTCCGGTGGGCGTCGCCGGGGCCGAGGTACCCGCCGCGTTGCCGAACATGCCGCGGTCGGTGTCGGTTCCCGTGGCCGTGGCCGCGCCGGCGGAGGACCCGGCGCCCGGCCCCCCGGAGGGGGCGCGCATGCGCGAGCTGGCGTCGTCGGCGCAGGCGAGCAGGGTCGGCGCGGCGACCACGGCCAGCGCGGAGAGCCACCACGACGGGTGAGGTCGGCGCGCGGCGCGCGCTACGAAGGAGAACGGCTCGGACATCTCGGGTCCCTTTCGGCGCAGTCCCACACGACCGGCAGGCTCGCACCGGGCACCGGAGCGGATCCTTTGAGAAATCTTGAGAGATTCTCAGGGCCGCAGACCCGCTGCTCTAGAGCGTGGGGCCAGGGTCGGGCCGTCGGCGTCGAAGCTGAACCCGCAAACGTGGACGTGCTCGCCATTGAGACGCCGTGGGAGACACCGTATGAAACGTGCGAGCGAGCGCTCTGATGCGTTGAATCAAGCCCTCCAGTCGGGCACTCAGCCCCGGCCCGGGGCTGCTATCGTCTGGCCGTGGCGACGCGGGACGACGACAGCACGGCAGCGCGAGCGCGGCGCCTGGCCCACACCCACGCGACCCACACGGTCGCCTTCACCGAGGCCCCCGAGCGCTCGATCCGGCGGACCGAGCTGGCCCAGCCGCAGGCGGCGCAGGGCGACGGAGGCGCGGGCCCGAGCCCGGTGCGCGCCGAGGCCCTGCGTCTGGGCGAGACCCTCGGTGCGGGCGGCATGGGCATCGTGCGCGCCGCCGAGCAGATCTCCCTCGACCGGCAGGTCGCGGTGAAGTCCCTCAAGGACGACTCCCAGGGCGAGCAGGCCACCCTGATGTTGCTGCAGGAGGCGGTCATCATGGGGCGGCTGGAGCACCCCAACATCCTGCCGATCCACGACCTGCAGTTTGACGAGGGCGGCGTGCCCCAGCTCGTGCTCAAGCACATCGAGGGCGTGGAGTGGGGCGAGCTGATGGGCGACGCCACCGCCGTCGAGAAGAGCTTCGGCGAGCACGACCTGCTCGAGTGGAACATCCGCGTGCTGATGCAGGTCTGCAACGCGATCCACTTCGCCCACAGCCGCGGCATCATCCACCGGGACCTGAAGCCACCGAACGTGATGATCGGCAGCTTCGGAGAGGTCTACGTGATGGACTGGGGCCTGGCCCTGAGCCTGGAAGAGGACGAGGAGGGCTTCCTGCCCTCCGTGGAGGACGCGGTGCAGCTGGCCGGCACGCCCCAGTACATGGCGCCGGAGATGCTCAGCGATGAGGACTTCGACATGGGTCCGCGCACCGACGTCTACCTGCTCGGCGCGATCCTCCACGAGATCATCGCGGACCGACCGCCCCACACCGGCAAGACGATGGAGACGATGATCGCCTCGGTGTTGCGGTCCGACCCGCGCTTTGCCGCCGATGCGCCACCCGAGCTGGCGGAGATCTGCCGTCGCGCGCTCGAGGCCGACCCGCGTCGCCGCTTCGACAGCGCGCTCGAGCTGCGGCTCGCGCTGCAGGGCTTCCTGCAGCACACCAGCTCGCGACGCCTGCAGGAGCAGGCGGGGACGCGCGCGCTGGAGCTGGCGGCGCGCATCGACTCGGGCGACGAGGCCCAGCTCGCCGACGTCCAGGAGCTCTTTGCCCAGTGCCGCTTCAGCTATCGACAGGCGCTGGAGCTGTGGCCCGACAACCGCGAGGCTCGGGAAGGCCTGGTGTCGGTTACCGCGACCATGATCGACCACGCGCTGGCCAGCGGCGATGCGCGCGGCGCCGCGCAACTACTCGGGACCGTCACCGAGCCGGGGGCCGCGCTTGTGCAACGCGTCGAGGCCGCACTGGCCGCGGAGCGCAAGCAAGCCGAGCACGTGCGCGAGCTCGAGCGCCTGCGGCGCGCGACCGACATCCGCACCGGCAGCCGCAACCGCGGGATCGTCGCCGGGCTGCTCGGGCTCGCCTGGACCCTGGCGCCGCTGGTCGGCCACTTCGCGATGGAGCCGCCGGACGACGGCGTCATCGAGCGGGTGGCGCCCAGCGTGTTTGCGATCGGGGTCCTGGTGGTCATGGGCGGGGTCGTGCTGCTGGGACTGCCCCAGGTGCTCGAGAGCCGGCGAACCCAGCACTTGCTCGGCGGCATGGCCGTGGCGATGATCGCCCTGCCCGCGCTCGAGGGCGCGGGCTGGCTGCTCGAGCTCCCGATCCCACTGGTGCAGGGACTGTGGCCGCTGACCTGGTTCTGCATCAGCGCGATGCTGGCGATCGCGGTGGATTGGCGCATGGCGCCGATGACGCTGGGCTTCCTCGGTGCGCTCGGCGCGTCGGTCCTGTGGCCGCAATTCCGCTTCCTCGCGATGACCGCGTCGAACTTCGTGATGACCGTCAACATGTTCACGATCTGGATGCGCCCCGCGGAGGAGGGCGACCTGCCCTTGCTCGTGCAGGTCCGCCGCAACCTGCGACCACGCGCCCGTCGACGCCGCCGCGCGTGAGCGAAGCGCAGGGGCCTCCCCAGCAATCGCGGGGGGTGCTGGGTGTCGTGCGCGCAAAGACGACAACGGTGCGCATTCACTGGCAACGCGAACGGGCCTTGCTTCGTCACAGCCGCGTGTCGGGTTGACGGTCGATGCGATCGCGCATCGCGTGCGTCCCCATGGGATCGGAGCAGGGGAAATGCGAATCGCATCGCAGGTGGGGTTGTGCGCGCTCTTGCTGGTCGCGTGCGGAGATGACTCGGGTGGCGCCGCAGAAGCCGATGGCACCGGCGGCGACACCGCCTTCGGTCCGATGGCAGCCGGCACCACCATGGATCCGGTGACGGGCAACCCGACCGGAACGTCGGACCCGGGCGCGACCGGCACGCCCGCGGCCATGCCCGCATGCGGCGCCGGCACCGCCCCCTGCGACACCGCGGACTTGGGTGGCGCGACGTGCGCGTCGTTGGGCGCCGGCACGGGCATGCTCGCCTGCGACCCGGTGACCTGCACCTTCGACATGTCGATGTGCAGCAACCCCGGCGGCGACACGGGCGGCGGTGGCACCGGCGGAGGCTTCCCGGGTGGCGACGGCATGCCCGGTGGCGACCCCGGCATGTTCGGCCCCGGCGGCGACGGAGATGGCGACACCGGCGGCGGCTTCCCCGGCGGCAACGGCTTCCCGGGTGGTGATGGCGACGGCGACACCGGCGGCGGCTTCCCCGGTGGCGACGGTGACGGCTTCCCCGGCGGCGACGGTGACGGTGACGGGGATGCCGGCGACGGAGACGCGGGCGACGGAGACGCGGGCGACGGAGACGCGGGCGACGGAGACACGGGCGACGGAGACGCGGGCGACGGAGACGGCGCACCCTAGCTCGGATCGCTTGCCAGCGCGAAGCGCTGGTGAGCGATACGGGCTAGAGCCCCGCGATCGCGCTTCCGGCCGGGTCGCCGTACTGCCCGACGTCGATGCCGAAGCGCTGGATGATCGAGGCATGCAGCGCGCCCGTGGGCTCATTCTGGGCCGAGACCGCGCGGCCGGTCTGGAAGCCGCCCACGCCCCCGGCGAGCAGAATCGGCATGTTGGTGCGGGCGTGGCTGTCGCCGTCGCCGTTCTCGGAGAAGTACATCGCGAGGGTCTCGTCGTAGAGCGTGCCGGTCGGAGTGCTCACCGCCTTGAGCGCCTCGACCAGGTAGGCGAAGCGCCGCACCTTGAAGCGCGAGGTGGCGACCACGCGCGCGTCGGCGATGCGCTGGGCCTCCGGCCGCGCAAGTCCATCCAGGTCGGTCGCGCGATCGTTGTCGTCGAGCTTGTGCGAGATGAAGTGGTCGCTCCAGGTCCCCAGCGCCTCCGGGCCCGACAGCAGCGAGTAGTCGCCGTAGTGCACGTCCCAGCTGTTGCTGTATTGCACGACAGCGACCCGCGTCAGGTCGCAGGCCATCGCCATCACCGCCATGTCGATGAAGAGCTTGCTGTCGGCATGCCAGTTGCCGCGTCCCTCCGCCGGTGCCTCCGGCGCGGTGCAGCCCGCCGCGCCTTCCGCCTGCAGCTGGGTCTCGAGCTCGCGGACGGCGTCGAAGTACTGCTCGAGGCGCACGCGGTCGGCGCTTCCCACCCGCGCCTGCAGTCGCTGGGCGTCGCCGAGCACCAGGTCGAGCACGCTGCTGCGGCGCGACATGATACGGGCGGTGTCCACCTGGCCCGCCGCGGAGCCCGCGAAGAGGAGGTCGTAGACCTGGCGCGGGCTGCGGATCACCGACTCGGCCTGGCCGTTGTCGCGGAAGGAGACGTGGCCCTGTCCGATGTCCAGATCGCCCGTGGCCGAGAGCGAGAGATTGCGGAACGGGCTCTCGCCCTGGATGCGCTCCGCCAGAAACTGATCGAGGGTGGGCC
>JAPPOT010000297.1 GCA_028817855.1 Myxococcales bacterium | reverse complement strand
GTTGGGCGGGCACCGCGTCGTGCTCACACGCAACGCCGACCACACCCTCTCGCTCGGTGAGCGCGCGGCGATGGCGCGCTCCGTCGGGGCGCCAGTGCTCTTCGTCTCACTCCACAGCAACTGGGGCTACGCGGGCGAGCGCGGTCCCGAGACCTGGGTCCACTCGCAAGCCGGCGCCGAGAGCGTGCGACTGGCGCAGGGCATCCAGGGCCAGCTCGCCTCCCTGGGCAGCGGTGACCGCGGTGTCCACCGCGGACCCCTGGCCGTGCTGGAACCCCGGGCACACCACCCCGCCGCAGCCGCCTGCATGGTGGAGGCCGACTTCCTCTCGGATCAGGACGGTGCGCGACGTTTGCAGGACCCACACGAGCTCGACCGCATCAGCCACGCCATCGCCAGCGGCATCCTGGGCCACCTCTCCTACGGCACGCGCTACGGCACCACCGAGGTCGCGGTTGGCAGCGGCGACTGGCAGGGGCAGCTCCGCACCGCGTTCCAGGCTGGCGGACCGGTCGTGCTGCGCCTCGACGCCAGCTACGCGACCGACATGATTCTTGCCGTCGTACGAATGGCCAGGGATCAGGGTTGGCAATTGCTGACCGGCGCTCCCGAGGCGATCGCGCGCGAAATCGTCAACCGCTTCCCTGCCATCCGCGAGGGCCTCGAGCGCAGCATCGGCCGCGCGATCGACGACATCGTCGGCACCCTGAGCAGCTGGTGGCGCAGCCTGACCCAGGGCCAGGGCTACCAGCCACCCGCACAGGGGCAAGCGATGGTCGCGCACGGCCAGGCCCTGCCCGCGGTCGCGGTGGTCGCAATCGTGCTGATCGTCGCCATCATGCTCGCCTACGGGGTGCGCCAGCTGCTCCAGTACCTCACCGATCTGGCGATGCAGGAGACCCTGCGCCACGGGGTCGACAACGACTACGAGGTGGTCGAGGTCGTGTGCGAGACCGAGGACGGCAGCAGCGTCACCGTGGACGAGCAGAACGGCACGGTCGGCGGCCTACGCAACTGCCGCGTTCGCCTCGAGCGCAGGGGCAACTGAACGAGAGCCGTTCCGTCCCGATGGTGCGAGAGGTTCGCATCTGGACCGCCCGCCATCACATTCCTGCGCCGAGGTTTAACCAAACAGCGACCCCGTTAGGTTCCAACGCGCGGCTTGTCATTCCGCCGCTCCAAAGGCCCGCTGCCTGTGGCATAAGGGCCCGCGCTCGCGCCGCGACGAACCGTCGCGGCGCGCGCAGGGGAGCGACGGATGCAAGACGAGGATCGAAACTGGAGCGCGGCCGTGTGGCCGCTGGTGGCGCTGATTTTCGCGACGGCCTGTGGCGACGACGACGCCTCCGAGGTAGGTGACTCCATCCGCGGTGACGGGGACTCCTCGTTCATGAGCGACGCGGGCTCGGCCGATGAAGCGATGACCGTGACCATCGAGGACGGCACGCTCCAGGGCGACTTGGTCGGCGGTGCGGTTCGCTTCCTGAAGATCCCGTACGCGAAGCCGCCCGTCGGCGACCTGCGCTGGAAGGCGCCGATCGAGAACGACCCCTGGGAGGGTGTGCGGCACGAGGAGGACTTCGGCAGCTCCTGTCCGCAGGCGCCGTCAAATCAGAACCCCGGCAGCCAGGACGAGGACTGCCTCTACCTCAACGTCTGGAAGCCGGCCGGGGCGGTCTCCGGTGCACCGGTGATGGTGTGGATCCACGGCGGGGGCTTCAACACGGGCTCTGCCGGAGACCTCGTCCCGCTCACGTCGGACCACCTCTGGCACGATGGCCGCTACTTCGCGGAGCGGCACGGCGTGGTCCTGGTGAGCATGAACTACCGCCTCGGCACACTCGGCTTCTTCGCCCATCCCGACCTGCCGGACGAGGGCTCGCCGCTGGGCAACCAGGGCCTGCTCGATCAGCGCATGGCGCTACAGTGGGTCCAGGCCAACATCGCCGCCTTTGGCGGCGACCCCGACAACGTGACGATCTTCGGGCAGTCGGCCGGCGCCGGCTCCGTGTGTCTGCACATGGTCTCGCCCGGCAGTCGCGGTCTCTTCCACCGCGCGATCGGCCAGAGTGGCGGATGCGGCGGGGGCTCGGGCCGGGCGGCGGCGGACGTCGCCGACGACGTGCACGCGCTCGCGGCCGACCTCGGGTGCGAAGGTGAGGACGCCCTCGCCTGCCTGCGCGGGCTCCCGGTGTCCGACCTCGTCAGCGACGAGATGATCAACCGCACCGAAGGCTTCAGCGAGCTGCGCATGCGCTTCCGCGGCGGAACCGTGGTCGACGGCGAGGGAGGCTTCCTGCCCGAGCCCGCGGTCGACCTGCTCGAGCGCGGCGACGTCGCCCAGGTACCGTACATCCTCGGGGCCACCTTCGAAGAGGCCGCACTGTACTTCCTCGCAGCGCCCGTCCCCGAGACGGAGGAGGAGTTCCTGGCCGAGATCCACGGCACCTACGGCGACTCCGCCGAGCGCGTGCTCGAGCTCTACCCCCTCTCCCGCTTCGGCGGCGACATCCGCAAGACCATGACGCGCCTATCCACCGACGGCACCGTCTGCGGCATCCGCGAGCACGCCCTGCGGTCGGTCGGCGCCGGCCTGCAGGTCCACCTCTACGACTTCAACATCGCCTGGAGCATCGCCAACCGCGGCCTCGGTCCGTGCCACGCCTCGGAGATCAGCCACGTCTTCGGCAACCCCTGGGAGGAGACGGACGAGAACATCGAGGTCTCCGACGTCATGAACGAGATGTGGGCCACCTTCGCCCGCTCCGGCAACCCCAACTACGAAGGCGCCCCCGTCGACTGGCCGCTGTTCGAAGCGGACAGGGACGTACGCATCCAGTTCGCCCCCGGCCTCGAGATCCTCGAAGACTTCCGCAAGGACGAGTGCGACTTCTGGCGCGAGTACAACGCGCTGGAGTAGGCCGCTTGCACCAAGACCACTCCCGGCCAATCCAGGCCAGTACCGAGTCACACAAATTCGTCTGGCGACGGGACCATGCTACGTGTTGGGTCGACGCCCATGGTCCCCGCCAAGACCACGCTGCTCGCTCTCTTGCTCGCATCCTGTGTTGCTAGCTGCGCGAAGGCCGTTGGTGTCAAAGCGGTAACACCTGCGCATGCAGAGGCTGCGAGTGTCGACAACGAAGCGCCAGCGGCCACGGATGAACCACGCAACGGCCCGCCATCGCCTGCCCCGCTCCCGAGCTACGAGGAAGCGATGTCCACCGAGCTCGAGGCACGCGTCCCCACGACGACGAGGTCGCTCGACGCGACGGACATCGAGAACGCGATGGAGCCCCTGCTCTCCAACTTCTTTCCTTGCGTGTCGACAGAGATATACGGAAGCACAGGCGTGTTCTTTCTCGAGGTCGGGCTCTTGATTGCCGTCAGGGGCGATGGCGAGCTCCTGGGGGCATCCGCCGAGTCAGGCTCGGCCGAGTTCGACATGTGCATCCGTCGGGCAATGCGAGGAGCTCGCTTTCCCGCATTTGCAGCTGCACGGGCTGCTGCTCGTTACACGTTCAACGTGGATCTGCCCGGCGGCGTCACAGAGCCCTCGCCCGTCGAGGGGCGCGAGCACCACAAGCATCGATCGGCTGCTGCCGCCATTGCCCTCGAGGCACTCCGAGCCAGGACGGGTTCGCTTCGGGCACGTGTGGGCAGTCCCGGCGGTGACATCCCACGGGCCTTCCGTTTCGCGGTGTCGGTGCAGCCAGGAACGGGCCGCATCGAACAGGCACGGCTGCTGGAGCACACTCTCGCTCCCGAGCTGGAAACCTGCCTTCTCGAGGCACTCCAAGCGGCGAGACTTCCGGCCACCATGGGTGACCACGGCACCTTCATCTACGGCGTGCACCTCGACAGCTCGACGGGCTCACAACCAGAACGATCTCCGCAGGACTGATGCGCGCGGCGAGGGAGCGGGAGGTCGCCATCGACGCAGCGCTGGAGAAGGCGGCCGAGTTCACCTCGGCGGCTCACCGAAAGAGGGACTCGATCAGCTCCTCCTCGAGATCCGTACCGGGGATGAAGTAGCTCGCCAGGATGGCGCGCCCCGTGCCCTTGCCACGGGCCGTCTCATCCACCAGCTTCTTGCCGTCCGCTGTCGTGTAGACGAGGCGTACCGACGACGCGGTGATCGAGCACGCGAGACGGTCGCCCTCGCGCGGCCCCCTACCGCCCAGTCCCGCAAACCAGGCAGGCAGCAGCCTGGCGGTCGCGCGCTGCACGGCGGGCGAAATCAGCCCCGACTCGGCCGCCTCTTCGAGGCTCTCATGGGCCGACTCGAGATAGCTGTCGTAGGGCACGTCGCGCAGGAACTCCGTCGTGATGATCGCCTCCTTGGCATCCAGAACGGTCCGCACCGCACGGCGCGAGACATCCGACGGCTCACCAACTCGCGTCAGCATGCCCAGTTGGCTCAGCGTGGGACCGTCCAGTTGGATCCGAATGCGCGCCACCTCCACATCGAAGATGGTCTTCCTCACGACGCCGCGCAGATCGTCGGGCGCACCTGGAAGGGCTGCCGCGATCCCGCCTGATAGCATCACTGCCGCCAGCACCACGGAGGAGGCGAGCCAGCGACTGCGCCGCAGCGAAGCGGTGACGCGCCCCCTGTGAGGCGCCGCGTGGCCTTGTCCCCGTCGGGCTCGTCGGTTCCTCTTGGTGTCGTGAATCCCCATGCCGCGTTCCCTCCCGAGCATCAAGCTGTGCACGGTGGGAAAGGCTGTCAACGTCGCCTTCGTGGGCTTTCGTCCATGCCATCGCTGCGCTCGGATGGGTCTGCAATACATTGCGCCGCCTCCCTGCGCATCACAGCGCCACGAATGTGGTGCCACCGCACGCATCGCGCTCCCGATGTCGCCGAGGTCGCCGGACTCAGCCGTGGGCAGACGTGGCGCGGGCGTGGGCCATGGCGACACACGGGGCCTCCGGGTAGGCCCAGCGGATCAGATTGGCGCGCCAGCGGCAGTCGTGTTTGAAATAGGCGCGGTCGAGCCATGCCGGCTGGTGCGTGCCGGTCATGCGCCGGGCCCAATCGGGCATCAGCGCCATCGAGCCACGCAGGGCGGCCGCGCGGTCGATGAACTCCAAGGCCGAGACGCGGTGCGGGCCCACGCGCGCCTCCAGGAACGCGACGAAGTCGACGGTCTGGTCGTTCATCGCGAGCTGCGGTCGCATGGCCTCGACGAAGTCGTGAAGCTCGTCGACGGACTCGGGCACCCGGTCGGCACCGCCCATGCGGCCGATGACCGCCTGCTCCTTCAGGTAGCGGTCCTTGTCGGCGCGGCTCAGTGGGCGCCTGGTGCGCTCGAAGGCGGTCATCACCGCCCAGGGGATGCAGGTGTGGACCCAGGCGATCAGCTCGGGATCGAGCGCGCGGTAGGACACGCCGTCGGCGCGGGTCCCGGAGACTCGGGCGTGCATCCGCTTGACGCCATCGATCACGCGCGTCGCGGCGTCGGTGCTGGCGAAGGTCGTGCGCAGGACGTAGCCCAGCGTGTTGCGCGCGCGGCGCACCGGCTCCTCGCGGTAGGACGACTGCGTGTAGACGCCGTGCATCACCGACGGGTGGAGCACCTCCATCAGGATGGCGGCGTTGCCGGCGACGACCAGGCTCGCCATGTCGGCATGGATCTCCCACGACATGCTCCCCGGCCCACCGCACAGCCCGGGGTCGCCCGCGGGGCCCTCGTAGAAGCGCGCCTCGTCGTGACGACCTCCCACGGCCTCGAGGTCGTGGGCGAGGCGGGCGCGCAGGCCGGACGGCCGGCGACGGGATCGGGTCGTGCGGGGACCCTCCGAGGTGGCGATCGGTGCGTTCATGGGTATGAGTGTAATCCAAGTAAAAGCTTGGTATTACTCGGATCCCGATCGCGCCGGCGCGGCCGTGGGCGAACCGATGCAAGCAACCGACATCACACCGAGAAAGCTGCCGTCCCAGGCGCGCTCCCGCGCCACCTTCGAGGCCATCGTCGAGGCGGGTGCTTGGGTCCTGTGCGAACGCGGCTTCCACGGCACGACCACCAACCACGTGGCCGAGCGCGCCGGCGTCAACATCTCCTCGCTCTACGAGTACTTCCCCGGCAAGGACGCGATCGTCGCGCTGGTCGCCGAGCGCCTGGTCGAGCGCGTGCTCCAGCGGCTCGAGGCCGGACTGCCCTCCATCGAGGCTGCCGCCCCGGACGACGCCGTGCGACTCTGGATCACCCTCATCCACCGCACCGTCGCCCACGAACGCGCCCTGGTGCGCGTGTTCCGCGAGCAAGTGCCATACACCGATCGCCTCCCCGCCGTACAGGCGCTGGGCCCCCGCCTCCTGCAGTTCTCCCAACACATCCAACGCGACGCCGGCGACTTCGTACACCCCGACTTCAACCCCGCCACGCTCCACCTGGTCGTGAACCTGGTGACCTCGACCATCCTCCAGCTGGTCCTGGACCCACCGCGCGGTGTCACGCAGCGGGCCCTGCTGGCGGAGCTGGCACGGCGCGTGGACGGCTGGATCCGCGGTGAGACGTGATTGTGGAGATGCCGGACGGGCGGCCGAGGACGGGCGCGGCGGTCGCACTGAGATTGAATACGGATGGCCCCGCGCGCATGCCTCGTAGCCCTCTGCCGCAGCGACCGATGCCCAGAGGCGGCCTCGGCCGCACGCTCCCGCTGCGCCCGCCAACGACACAAATATCGTTAACCAGATAAATAATATCGATTTTCACGATTTGATAGCTACCGCTCTACATCCGCGCTGCAGCGGCGCGCGGGAGGCCAGCGCCCAGGAAGGTCTATTCCCGCGCGGCTAGTACCTGAACGAAGGGCTTGTGATGGAGGTGCATGCGCAGACGGCGTGGGCCGGCGCGGGCTTGGCAGGCGGTATGCGATTCGAACGCATGACCTTCGGCTCCGGAGGCCGACGCTCTATCCAGCTGAGCTAACCGCCCGTACTGCGTAAGGGGCGGGATTTAGCCGAGAAATCGGTTGGATGCAAGGTGGGCGCGGGGGTGCGGCGGACGCGTGCGGCGGCTCGGGAAAACAAAATGGGAGGAATTTCGACAGGACTGGCCGGACGCAGGGATCGGAGCATCCCGCGGAGATCAGGGGCGGAGGAGGTCAGGGATGTTTCGGCGGATGTTGGGCTTGGGTCGCGCGCTGTCGCTGGCGTGCGCGGTGGGGTGCTCCTCGAGCGATGGCGCCGATGGTGAGTCGGACGACGTGCCGTCGGACGATGGCAGCGGCGGTGCGGACGCGGGCGCCGTGGGCCCCGCGGGCGAGACGGACGGAGACGCGAGCGCGCCGCAGGGTCCGGCCGGGGACGACGGCGCCGCAGCGGACGATGGCACGTCTGGCACGGGGCCGCGGCCGACGATCGCGGACGGGCCCGACCGGGAGCTGACGCCGATCGAGGCGCCGGAGGCGACCGGTTGCATCGACGACGTGAGCGCGGGCGACCACGCCTACAGCTGCAACGGGCTGACCTTCCTGACGATGGTCGACCCGCAGTGCCTGGAGGGGGCGTGCGGGATGATCGTGGACGTGCACGGGGGCACGATGGCGGGCGCCCAGATGCGCGACAACACGGAGCTGCACGTGCTGGCACCGCCGCAGGGCTACATCGTGGTGCATCCGAGCGCGACGAGCTCGAACACGGGCGGATTCTGGACCGCGGAGCGCTACCCGGACGTGCTCGACTTCATGCAGCAGGTGATCGAGGTCTTCCAGGTCGATGACAGGCGCATCCACTTCACGGGCTTTTCCCAGGGCGGCGCCATGTCGTGGTGGTTCCTGTGCAACCACAGCGACCTGCTGGCGAGCGCCGCGCCGACCGCGGCGGCGGGCTCGTGCATCCAGGAGGGCTGGGAGCCGACGGTGAGCATCATGTACATGAACGGCGAGACCGACGCGGCCTCCTCGTTCAGCACGGCCCAGGCGACGATGGAGCGGCTGCGCGGGCAGCTCGAGATGGGCGACGGCAACGAGCTCGCGGGCGACGACGGATACACGCACACGCGCTTCAGCAACGACTCTGGCATCGACCTGGAATTCGTCGAGCACAACTACGGCGGGCAGGTGGTGCTGGCCGGGCACTGCATTCCCGGTGGCATCGACATCGCCGGGGCGGCCAACAATTTCACGCTCAACGCCACCACCTGCACCACCGGCGACATCAACTTCCACTGGGGCGAGATGGTGCTGCAGTTCTTCGTCGCCCACCCCAAGCCCTGACCCAGCTCCGCGGTTGCGCCAGCGCGCCTGCCGGCCTTGCCGACGGGGGCGCAGGGGTTAATTCGGCCCAAGGAGCTGGAGGTCGGCCATGGCGAAGAAGAACCCCGAGCGAATCCACGAGATCATGGAGCGGAAGGTGGAGTCGCTGACTCCCGAGGCGGAGCTGCACGACGCGGTGCGCGTCCTGCTCAAGCGAGGCTACTCGGGGGCGCCGGTGACCAAGTCCGACGGCACGCTGCTCGGGATGTTCTCCGAGCACGACAGCATCAAGGTGCTGGCCGACGCGGTCTACGACGACTGGCCGCCGGGGGCGGTGGCCGACCACATGACGACCGAGATCGATGCGCTCGATCCGGATGACAGCCTGAGCGTGGCGGTCAAGCGCTTCTCCGAGAGCCGCCACCGCTCGCTGCCCGTGGTGAGCGGTGGCAAGGTGGTCGGCCTGCTCGGTCGCGGGATGCTCATGCGCGCCCTGGATCGCATGCTCGATCGCGGCGGCCCCAAGACCACATACGACCTGATGGCCTCGATGCGCTGAGCAGCACCACCCGCTGCCAACCAATCGAATCGTCGAGGTTCGTTCAGGAGCGAGCGCGCCCGGAGGGCCAACCGGAGGCGTAGCAGCGCTACGTCGGGGATTGGACCGAGGACGTAAGCCGCTCCTGGGCGAACCTCGGCGATTCCCTTTCAGTTCAGCTTCCAACTAGAAGCGCGCGCCGACTTGTAGGGCCCAGCCGGGAGGGTCGATGCCGGCCTCGACGTCGGTGGGCTCGAGGACGAAGACGCCCTTCACGAAGACGCGCTGTCCGCCGGCGGTCACGTGCTGGATGCTGGGCTCGAAGGTGGCGAGACCGGTCTCCTCGTCGCTGAGGAAGGCCGCACCAAGCCCTGCGGCGAGCACCGCGGGTCCCACAGCCACGCCGAGCTCACCATAGATGTCGGCGGTGAGCTCCGCGTTCGCGCGGTCGCGCACCGGCATCAGCGTGGCCACGCCGATCTCGAGCGACCAGCGCAGCAGGTCCTCACGGCCGCGGTGCACGACGCTCGCCGTGATGCCGCTGGCGTCGTAGGCCCAAAGCGCGTGCTCGCGCAGGCCCCACGCCGCAGACGCCATCTTGAGCGACGGGCGGGCGAGCTCGAGGGGCTCGTCGGACTCGATCGCCTCGAGCGGATCGGAGTCGCCGCGCGTTGCGATGGCCGACGGCAGCACCAGCCCCGCACGGCTGATCACGATCGAATCGCCTCCCCCGCTACGGTGATTGAGGCCCACGCGGACGTTGCCGGTCCGCACACCGCCGTCCTCGCGGGCGCGGATGCCGAGCTCGTCCTGGTGGATGTGGTTGCCGGCCACGACCGGCAGCTGCAGCTCGAGCGAGAAGCGCTTGCCGATGCCGAGCTGCTGCCCGATGACGGCGGCGGTCACCAGCTGGTCGCCGTTGTCGGCGAGAGCGACGCGCAGCGCCGTGCCGAGACCGCCGCCCGTTGCCGGCGTCGATCCCGCGTCAGGCGCGGAGGCCTTCGCGCGCGGCAGCGCGGGGCGTGCGGCTGCGACGGTACGCTTGCCGCTGGGCGCCGGCGCGCGTTCGACGTCACGCGCCTGCGGCCGCGAAGCGTCGACTCCCGCCTCCCGGTACCGCGGCGGCACCTCGGAGCCCGGCGCGTAGGGCGCGGGGTAGAGCTCGACCGCGGGGGTCTGCTCGGCATCGCCACAGGCCGCCATCGCGCCCATCGAGCAGGCCTTGGCCAGCTGGGCGGTGGCCTCGGCATCGTCGCGCGCGGGGCCGTGGCCGGCGGGGGCGGGGCGCCCCGCCTACAGGGCGCCCTCGGCGGGAACGCGCCCGCAGGCGCGCGCGCGCGGCCGGCGGC
>JAPPOT010000035.1 GCA_028817855.1 Myxococcales bacterium | reverse complement strand
GACCTCGACCCGGCGCGCTACGCCGCGCTCGTGCCCCCGGGCGATGCCTACTCGGTCGACATCCTCTGGCACGCCGGGCGTGTCGTCCGTGGGGACGGCGTCGTCGACGTGCTCGACGGCCTTCAGGTCGAGCGCCTGATCGCATACGGCGAGTCCCAGTCCGCGGGCCGGCTCACCTCCTACGTGAACGGCTTCCACCCGGTCGACGGGGTCTACGACGGCTATTTCATCCACAGCCGCGGTTCCGGCGGCTCTGCGATTGCGAGCGAAGGCCTCGACATCATCTCCATGTTCCTCGGTGGCGGGATCGCCCACACCATTCGCGACGACCTGGACGTGCCGGTCCTCCAGTTCCAGACGGAGACCGACGTCCACGGCATGCTCGGATTTCTGCCGGCGCGGCAGCCCGACACCGACATGTTGCGCACGTGGGAGGTGGCCGGCACCGCCCACGCCGACAAGTTCCTGACCGACATCGCCGGCGAGGCCGCGATCCCAGGCGCCTTCCAGTGCCAGGGCGCCAACGACGGCCCCCAGCGCTTCGTGATCACCTCCGCGCTCTACGGTCTCGACCGCTGGATTGCGGACGGCACGCCGCCAGCGCAGGGGGAGCCGCTCATGGTGGACGATGCCGGGGACCCGGTGGTCGACGAGCATGGCAACACTCTCGGTGGCGTGCGCTCGCCCGACGTCGACGTGCCGATCGCGATCCACAGCGGAGATCCACCTGCCGAAGGAGCCGACTCTGGCGGCGCCGGGATCGGCGCGGTCTTCTGCGGCATCTTCGGAAGCACCACGCCGTTCTCGCCGGAGCAGCTGATGGAGCTCTATTCGACGCACGAGGACTACGTCGCGCAGGTCGAGGCAGCTGCGCAGGAGGCGGTCGACGCCGGTTTCCTGCTCCGGCCCGAGGCCGACGCCATGATCGCCGAGGCGGAAGCCGCAGCGGTGCCGTGAACCCGAACGTACGTCGGGAGTCGGGCCCAAGCGCCGGCGCGCCGATCGAGGAGATAAGCATGAAGAGAAGTGTTGGTCTCGAGCGCGCTGGATGGATGGCGCTCCTGGTGGCGGGCAGCCTCGCACTGCCCGCGTGCAGTGATGACAGTAGCGACGACGCCGGGGGCGGTGACGTGATCGCCGGCGACGGCGACACCGGCGGCATGGGCGACGGCACGATGGCCGGCGACGGGGACACCGGAAGCCTCGGCGACGAGCCGCCCGCCACCATGATGCCGGCGGACGTGCAATGCGGTAGCGCCGTGTGCCCGAACCTGGCCGCGATGCTGCCGATACCGGGGCTCGAGGGTCTGCTTCCCATGCCCTGCTGCGTCGACGAGGCGAGCGGAACCTGCGGCACTCTCACTGCAGGGGTCTGCGAGGAGCCGCCGCCGAATCACCCGGTCTGTCCGCCCCTCATCACGGGCTTCGGAATCGACGGCACCAGCTGCTGCATCGAGGACGCAAACGAGTGCGGCATCATCGCGCCGCCCCCGCTGGGGATGGGCGAGTGCACGTCGCTGGTGGAAGCCAGCTCGGCAGGCGGCGGCCTCGGTGGCCTCATCATGTTCCCGGCGCCGGTCGACTGCGACGGCAACCCGATCGAGGTCCCCGGCGCTGACGAGGACGCCGGCTGAAGTCGATCGCGGAGCGCTTCCATGCCGTCCGATGTTTGCAACGCAACCCACCAGGCTCGCACGAACTCGCCTGGGTGTCCGCCCGTTGGCCGCCGTGGTCATGCGTTGGCCGAGTGCAATTCGGCTCCGGTGACACGTTGGGAATGGGAACGGGAGTGGAGAGATAACATGATGCGAACATCGATCGTCGTAGCCTTCACGGCCTTCTGCTTCAGCGGGTGTTCGAGCGAGGAGGGAGGCGATCCCCCAGAGCTGCCCACTGCGTCGATTCAGGATCCGACGACGACGCCGGCGACGCCGCCGGTCGGGCCCGTCGACATGACGCCCGCTCCGGCTGGGCCGGTCGACGGGCTGACCGCGCAGCCGGT
>JAPPOT010000455.1 GCA_028817855.1 Myxococcales bacterium | reverse complement strand
CCCGTGGATGGACGCGGGGCTCGGTTCGCCGAGGCATCTTGGGTTTCTGCGACAGTGATGAGCCTGTGCTCGGGGGCTCGGTTGAGCACACTAGGCTGTCGTCACCCAGCCGCCGGCGAAGGGGACGACCTGGGCGACGATGAAGTTGCTCTGGTCGGAGGCGAGGAAGAGCGCGAGCTCGGCGCTCTCCTCGCTCTCGGCGACGCGCTTGATCGGAACGTTGCGTGCGAGGTGGCTCCTGAAGCCGTCGGTCTCCAGCAGCCCCTCGGGATAATAGGTGTCGTTCTTGACGTAGTTCTGGGCGATGGCGTTGAGCTGGACCTTGTCGCGGGCCAGCTCGAGCCCGACCGCACGCACGAAGGCGTTCTGGGCGCCGCGCGCGGCGCAGTAGCTGGAGGTGAACGGGATCCCGCGTAGAGGGGCCGCGCTCGTCACCGCCACGATCTTGCCACCGCCGCGCGCGATCATGCGTGGTGCGGCCGAGCGCACGAGGCGCATGAGGGGGTGCACCAGTGCATCGAAGAGGCCGTGCCAATCCTCGTCCTTGATCTCGCCCACCGGCGCAGGCAATGGCGGCAGCGCCAGATTGGCGATCAGGATGTCGAGCTCGCCGGCGGCCTCGACCATCGCAACGCAGGCGCCCTCCGCCTTGGGGTCGTCGCGGTTCTCGATCACCTCCGCGCCCTCCGCCTTGAAGAGCGTGGCGATGGCGGGGCCCATGTACTCCTCCGCCTGCGTCACGAGCGCGCGCTTGCCTGCCAGTCGGTCTCCCATCATCGTGCGCCTTCCTGAATGGTCCGGGCTATTCGAGCTGGTGACCTGCGCGTAGCAGCCGCAGCTTCTGGAAGGCGACCGCGACCAGCGCGTGGTGCACCTCCCCGCGCGCCAGCATGCCGTCCATCGCGGCCAGCGGGTGCAGCTCCACGTGGATGTCCTCACCAGGGTCTTGCTGCTGGACAGTGACCCGCCTGGCGCCCTCCGCCAGGTAGCAGTGCAGCCGGCAGCGCAGGAAGGCGGGGTTGGGGCTGACCGAGCCGAGCGGAGTCCAGCGCTTTGCTTCGTAGCCGGTCTCCTCCCGCAGCTCGCGGACGGCGGCGGCCAACGGCTCCTCGCCGGGGTCGACTAGACCGCCGGGGATCTCGAGCGTGACTTCGTCGGTGCCGAAGCGGAACTGCTCGATCATGACGAGCTCGTCGTCCGGCGTCAGCGCGACGATGTTGACCCAGTCCGACGTGTCGAGCACCACCGCATCGACCGGTTGCTGCGTGCGGCGCGAGATGAAGCGCTCCTTGCGCAGCTGAAAGATCTTGAGGTCCAGCAGCGACTCCGCCGATACGCGCTCCCATTTCTCCGCCATGGCCGCGACGATAGCAGACGCGGTCGCGATCGAGCGATTTGACCCGCGCCCTCGCGCGCCTCACGGTACGCCATGCTGCCGCCCATCCCCCGCACACGCGCCGACGTCGATGCTGCCTGGATGAACGCGGTCCTGCGCCACGCGGGCGTGCTCGATGCGGCCACCGTGACCTCGGTCGAGCTGGCCACGCCGGAGGAGGAGGGCAACGCGGGCGGCGCCCTGCGGGCCCGTCTGCAGTACGGCGACGCGGGGCCAGGGCTGCCCGCGAGCGTGATCGTGAAGCTGCCGCCCGAGACTCCCGAGCACCGGCGCGCCATGCTGCGCACCGGCTTTGTGCGCGCCGAGGCCGGCTTCTATCGAGAGCTTGCCGAGCGCGTACCGCTGCGGACGCCGCACTGCTACCTCGCACTCGACGACGACGACGGCAACGCCGTGCTGGTGCTCGAGGACCTGGGCGACGTGCCCGGAAGCTGGCCCGCGCGGCGACTGAACGCGGAGCACGCGAGACTGATGCTGGCGCGGCTGGCCGAGCTTCACGCGCGCTTCTGGAACGTCACCGGGCTCGAGCGGTATCCGTGGCTCGCGCCCCCGTCGGCGCGCGTGAGCTACTGGCAGAGCGCCCTGAGCGAGATATGCGGTTTGCTGGATGCGGTGGTGGACGGCGAGCTACCGCCGCAGATCCCGGAGCTGATCGCGACGGTGGTGCCGCGCCTGCCCGCGATCGCCGCCCACCTCGACGGTCCGCCCTTCACCCTGGTCCACGGCGACTTCACCTTTCGCAACGCCGCACTGGTGGACGGCGAGCCCATCGCCTTCGACTGGCAGCTCTGCCAGCGCATGCGCGGCGCGCGTGACGTGGCCTACCTGATGCCATTCCTGAACCTGAGCGAAGACCCGGGCGTGCGCCCACGGTCGCTCGTGAACGGCTACCACGATCGCCTGTTGGAGCTCGGCGTCACGGACTACAGTCGTGAGGCCCTCGCCTACGACCAGGACCTCGCGATGCTCGAGGTCATCCAGATCGGCTTGGCCACGCCCTGGCCCTGGCTGCGCTCCCTGCGCGACTCCGGCGAGCGTGTCCCCCTGGAGCGTCTGGGCCTGGTCAAGATGATCGCCGCGGGCCTCGAGCGCACGGGTCTGCTCGCCAAGGTCCGCAGCGACTTCAGCTGCGAATGATCCGCACCGTAGGCCCGTTGGGACCGTCGACCACCTCGACGACCTCGTGACGGCCGCCGTAGGCCGACGGCGGCCGTGCGCGCGGCACCTGCCCGGTCGGCGAGCTGCCCGTCAGACCGTAGGGGTCGATCTGGCCGCGGGCGCGCATGGCCTCGAGCTGGCGCGTCTGAAAGCGCTCGACACCGGCCATGAACCAGACCATGAGCGCAATCGCAAACAGGATCGGCTGCTGGGGGTCCATCAGCGCGAAGATGCCCATGCCAAAGGCGAGCACCCGCGCGACCCGTGCCGCGATGTCGGTCGCCCGCACGGGGCCCATGCGCATCTCAAGGAAAGCGCGCAGCACGCGCCCGCCATCCATCGGCAGCGCAGGGATCAGGTTGAAGGCGCCCATCAGCAGGTTCACGTAGAGCAGGGACGAGAGCAGACCACTCGAGCGCTCGCCGAAGATCGCGCCCATCGAGACGTCGGCGCCGATGGCCAGCATTAGCGCCCCGATCAGCGCCGCCAGCACGAAGTTCACCGCCGGCCCCGCCAGCGCTACCAGCAACTGCTGGCGCGGGCTGCGCGGCATGCCCTCGAGCATCGCCATACCACCGATCGGGTAGAGCGTGATGCGACGCGTGCGGATCCCGAAGTGTCGCGCGGTCAGCGCATGGCCGTACTCGTGCATGACGACGAAGAGGAAGAGGGCGAGCACGAAGAGCACGCCGACCGAGGCCACGAGCCAGGAGCTGCTCGCGCTGTAGGAGCTCCACGCCACATAGGCGAGCAGGAGCAGGAACGTGACGTGCACGTCCACACCGATGCCGAAGAACGTACCGAGCCGGTAGGACCACTTCATTCCTAGCTCAACCTAAGGCTTCCTTGCGCCCGCGCAAGTCACGGCCCGTCGGGCACCAGTCCATGCTGGCGCAGGTACGCACGCAGGGCCAGGTCGCCCGTGAAAGGGGCCGGAAGTAGGGCCCCACGTGGCTGCGCTCCCACCAGACGGAGCGGCGGAGTCCCATCCAGCCACCCGACCCGCATGCCCTGAAGGATGCGCGAGTCGTCGTCGTCCCGCGCGCCGGGCGCCGCCTGCCCCATCGCCGGCAGGGTAACCGCGCCCGGCGCGGCGCGGGTGCCAGCGGAGCCGGCCGCCTGCGCTTAACCTGGCTCAAATCCGCGCCCGAGCTCATCGATCGGGTTGCGCACGGGCAATCGGTGTCTACCTCACGAAAGCCAAGGCCTAGCCCCCCGGAGCACAGATCATGACCCAGCTCGAGAGCCCCCCGCCGACTGGCAAAGTCCTACACCGCCACACATCAAACCAGCACTGCGTGGGCTGTCCGGCCGCCGGCCGCAACGTGCTCGAGGGCCTGCTGGGAGAGACCTCCACCACCTGCGGCTTCGACTCGCTCGCGGTTGAGGCGCGCTCGGCCCTGCCCGCGTCGTGGCTAGGGCGCTACGGCTTCGCGATCGTCCGCCGCGGGTATCTGATCCGCCAACGCACCGACGCCGCCGGCCGCACGACGGCGATCGACGCGGTCGGTCCAGGTTGCTGCTTCCCGCTCGACACCAGCGCGGGCGCCGGCGCCGAGAGCAGCGTCTCCGGCTACGCGGTCACGCGCGCGCTCGTGTGCATGTGTGACGAGCCGACCATCCATCGAGGGCTTGCCGAGGGGGGCGAGACGGCGGTGCAGATCCACCAACTCGACGCGGAGGCAATCTCACGCATGGAGCGCCTGGCGGACGCCCGTGGACGCGGGGGCGCCGCATCCAAGGTCGCCACCCTCCTGTGCACCCTGGCCGACACCCTGCGACCGGGGCAGGAGCGGGATCCGGAGATGCCGATTCCTGCGGACTTCCTGCAGCGCGATCTGGCCGCGCTGCTCTCGATCCGCCACGAATCGGTGTGCCGCGTGATGCGCGACTTCGCCAAGAAGGGGCTGATCGACAAGACGCCTGACGGAATCCTGTTGGCCCAGCGCGAGACCCTCGACAACATGTAGCTCAAGCCGGCTTCAGCCAGACAGCGAAGGCCGCCCCCGGCAACGCTTCGCCGTCGATCAGCCTCAGCGTCCCCCCGTGGGCTTCCACCACCTTGCGACACAGGGCCAGGCCGAGCCCAACGCCGGTGTCCTTGGTCGTCACCAGCGGCTCGAAGAGCCGCGCGCGAACGGCATCTTCGACACCCGGACCGTCGTCGTTGACCACCATCTCGACGCCGTGGCCGGCCGCGCGCGCCGACAACCGCACGCGCCCCCTATCGCCGCTGGCATCGACCGCGTTGTCCAATAGGTTGACCAACACCTGGTGCATCTGCTCCGGGTCCACCAGCACCTGGGGCAGCCCCTCGGCCACCGCCACCTCGACCGCGAAGCCGCGCCGCTCGAGCACATCCGCCGCCGCCCGCTCCGCCAGATCGCCGGGCGTCGAGTGCATGCGCGAAGGGGGCCGGTCGCGCACGATGTCCAACAGGCTCGTGATGATGCGGTTGGCGCGCGCGACCTGCCCGCGGATCTTCTCGAGGTGGCGCAATCCGCGCGCATCCTCCCCCACAGCGCCGCGTAGCAGGTATACTGAGGAGTCGATCACCCCGAGCGGGTTACGCAGCTCGTGGGCGATGGTGGAGGTCATCTCGCCGAAGGTCGCGAGCCGCTCGCGCCGCTGGAGCTGCTGCGCATAATCTTCCTTGTAGGTGTGCAGCATGATCGCCAACTCCAGATCGAGCAAGCGGTCGATCGCCTCCACCCGCTGGCAAGCGATCGCCGGATCGTCGGTCAGCTGCGCGACGATCTCGTTGAGCTCGCCACGGATCACGTTCATCGCGGTGAAGTTGTAGTGCTGGGGCAGCCCGATCCGGACGTGCATGCGTCCGATGCGCGCGCGGTTTTCGTAGTAGGCCTCGACCCAGGGCCCCGTGAAGAACTCATCGAGCCAGCGCTCCAGGGTGCGCTTGAGACGCTCGACCTGCTCGGCACCACCCGCGATCACCGCCAGGGCATCCGGGTGTTCCTCGATGCGATGGTAGAATGTGGTCACCACCGCGGTGAAGTGCGGCCGGAGCAGGGGCGCCACCTCGCGCAGGTGTTGCTCCTCGGTGGGCCCGAAGCCCACGTAGCGCTTCATCTCGTCGAATAGGGAGCCGCTCATGCTGCGGCCTACCCTCGCTCGAAAGCCGGCGCAGCCGCAAGTGCGTGTACCTGCGGCATTTTCGTGCTTTGATCCGGGCCGTGTCCGGGAGCGTCCCGCCCAGTCCCCAGCACGTGCTCGTGCTCGACGACAACCGCGATCTCGCCGAGAACGTGGCCGAGCTCTTCTCGGCGGCCGGCTACTCCACCGAGGCGGTGGCCGACGGCAGCGGCGCGCTCGACGCGGCTGCCAGGCGCGCCTTCGATCTGGCGGTGGTCGACGTGCGCCTCCCGGGCGACTCGGGCATCCGCGTTGCGGGCGAGCTCAAGGCCCAATGCCCCGAGGCGGAGGTCATCCTGATGACCGCCAACGCCACGCTCGACAGCGCGATCGCGGCCATCCGCGAGGACGCCTACGCCTACGTGCAGAAGCCCTTCGACCCGGCGGAGCTGCTTGCCATTGGCGAGCGCGCCCTGGGGCAGGTTCGCCTGGGACGCGAGCGCATGCGTCTGGAGCGGGAGCTGGCCCGCTCGGAGGCGCTCTACCGCGGTGTGGTCGACACGGTCGACCGCTACATCGTCGCGCTGGGCCGGGCCGGCGAGGTCCGCATGTGGAATCGCTCCGCCGCGGCGTCGAGCGGCTGGAACGCGGCCGAGGTGCTGGGCCGACGGCTGACCGAGTTCCTGCCGTCCGAACACGGCCGCGCCAGCTTTGCCGAGGCGCTGGCCCAGGCCGCCGGCGGCAGCGAGGTGAGCGATCTGGAGCTGTCCGTGCGCACACCCGACGGCAGCCAACGAATCGTGCGCTGGCAGCTCTCGCAACTGCCCCAGGACGAGCCGAGCGCGCCGTCGGTGCTGGCCGTGGGTGCAGACGTCACCGATCGGTTGGACCTCGAGCGGCGCGCGGCAGAGGCCGAGGCGATGGCCTCGATCGCGACGCTAACCGCCGGCCTGGCTCACGAGATCCGCAACCCCCTCAACGCCGCATCACTTCAGCTGGAGCTGCTTGAACGCGCCTCCAAGCGCCTCGAGGACGGCGGAACGCGCGGCCGGATCGAGAACCGCACGCGCATCGTGCGCGAGGAGCTCGCCCGCCTGACCAATCTGCTCGACGACTTTCTGAACCTGGCGCGGCCGCGGGCCATCGCGCTCGAGGAAGTCCCCCTGGGCGCGCTGATCGAGGAGGTCGTCACGCTGCAAGAGCCCGCCGCGCGCAAGGCCGGCATCGAGTTGCACGCGCGCGTGCCACCCGACGCACCAGCAGTGCGCGGAGACTCGGCCATGCTCAAGCAGGTGCTGGTCAACCTGATCGTCAACGCGATCGATGCCCTGCGTGGGCGCGAGCCGCGACGCGACGGCGGCAGCATCGAGGTCAGCTGCGCGCCGATCGGCGACGCGCGGGTCGAGCTGCGCGTCGACGACGACGGCCCAGGCATCCCCTCCGAGGTGGCCGATCGGCTCTTCGTGCCCTTCGTCACCTCCAAGGAAGCCGGCAGCGGGCTGGGCTTGACGATCGTGAAGCGCATCATCGACCGTCACGGTGGCACCATCCGGGTCGCCTCGAAGCCGACCGGCGGGACCCGGGTGCGCTTGTACCTCGAGCGAGCGAGCTGAAGCCCACATCCTTGCTCAACGCAATTATCTAGGCATCCATGTCCGCGAGCGAGTCACTAGCCGAGCTGTTCTCGCTGAGCCTCATCCGCAAGCGCATCGACAGCGCGATCGAGACGCTCGGGGGCGTCGGCATCCTGGCGGCGCAGGTTGCACGTCGGGCGCTCGCGCGGCCGCTGGGCGCGCGCGGCATCGTTCAACAGATCGAGGCGATCGGCGTGCGCTCCACGAGCGTCGTGGTGCTGACTGCGATCTTCTCGGCGATGGTGATCACGATCCAGTTCTCGGTCAAGCTCAGTCGCTTCGGCGCGAAGGAGTGGGCCGGCAACGCGGTGGGTGTCACCCTGGCGCGCGAGCTCGGGCCCGTGATGACGGCCCTGATGGTGGGCGGACGGGTGGGTGCGGGTATCGCGGCCGAGCTCGGCTCGATGGCAGTGACCGAGCAGATCGACGCCGTGCGGGCCCTCGGCGCCGACCCGGTCAAGAAGCTGGTGGTCCCGCGCGTGCTCGCCACGCTGGTCGTGCTACCCCTGATGGGCTCCATGGCCGTGGTGCTGGGCGTCTTCGCCGGCGGCATGGTGGCCGCCCTCGAGCCCGACGTGCACATGTCCTACTTCGTGAATGCGGCGCTGCGCTCGACCACGCTCAACGACTACTTCTCCGGTCTCGGCAAGACCGTGTTTTTCGCGCTGAACATCTCGCTGGTCGCCTGCTACCTGGGCATGAACACCCGCGGTGGCACCGTGGGCGTGGGGCGCGCGACCACCCAGACCGTCGTGATCACCTCGGTCATCACGCTGGTCTCGGACTTCTTCCTGACCAAGCTCTTCCTGGCCATCGGGTGGGGGGGCGCCATATGACCGAGGCCCGACGCCGCCCAGTCTCGGGTGATCCGATCGTTCAGCTGCGCGACGTGCACATGGGCTTTGGCGCCCTGCGCGTCTTCGAGGGCCTGAACCTCGATGTCTACCCCGGCGAGATCCTGACGATCATCGGCGGAAGCGGCTCGGGCAAGAGCGTGCTGCTCAAGCTGATCCTGCGCCTGCTGCAGCAACAGTCCGGCACCGTGCGTGTCGACGGCGAGGACATCAGCGCCTACGACGAGGGCCGGATGCTCCCCGTCCGGCGCAAGGTCGGGATGGTGTTCCAGAATGGCGCCCTCTTCGACTCCCTGACGGTCTACGAGAACATCGCATATCCGCTGCGCGAGCGCGGAGTGGACGATGACGCCTTCATCAGCCAGCGCGTGGGGGAGGTGCTGGAGATGGTCGGGCTTCCGGGAATCGAACCGAAGCTCCCGGCCGAGCTCTCCGGTGGGATGCGCAAGCGCGTGGCGCTGGCACGCGCGATCGCAGAAGCGCCCAAGGTGCTGCTCTACGACGAGCCCACCACGGGCCTCGATCCGATCAACGTGCGGCGCGTCAGCGAGCTGATCCTGAGCCTGAACCGGAGGCTGGACGTCACCTCGATCGTGGTCACCCATGACCTGGCGAGCGCCTACATGATCAGCGATCGCCTGGCGATGGTTGCCGAGCGCCGCATCATCGCCGTCGGGCCCACCGAGGAGCTGCGCCACAGCGCCGACCCCCAGGTGCGCGACTTCTTGAGCGCGATGGACTACGAGCGGAGGGCCGAGTGAACGCCGACCAGCGTGCAACCCGGATGCGCGTCGGGATCTTTCTCACCGTGTGCTTCTTGCTGGGCGGGCTGGCGGTGATCGCAATCGGCGAAAAGGGCGGTCTGTTCGCGCGCAAGGCTACGCTCTTCGTCTACTTCGACAACGTCAACGGTTTGGTCGTGGGCGCGCCGGTACGGCTCGGCGGCCTCGATGTGGGAACCGTCTCGGAGATCCGCTTTGCGCAACAGCTCGAGCGCCAGGAGGCCCGCGTCACGCTCTCGATCAAGGCGAGCTACATGGCGCGAGTGCGCGAAGACTCACGCGCCTTCATCGACTCCAAGGGTCTGCTCGGCGACAAGATCGTCAACATCACGCTGGGCAGCGCTCAGGCCAAGGCCCTGCCCGACGGTGCCACCCTGGAGACCAAGACCTCTCCCTCCATGGAGCACCTGGCCACCCAGATCGAGCACGCCCTGACGGCCGTGACACGTGTGACGGAGTCCGCCGACACCGCGATCCGCGAGCTGGCCACCGAGGAGGTACGCAGCGACATCGGACGCATCGTGAAGTCCATTGCCAACATCCTCGGCGAGATCGAGAGCGGCGAAGGCGTCGCCCACCGCATCGTCTACGACCGCAAGTATGCCCGCGAGGTCGAGGGCATCCTGGTCGAGACGCGCACCACGGTAGCGCGCATGCGCTCCGCGATCGAGCGCATCGACCGCACCGTGGCCGAGATCCAGCACGGCGAGGGCATGATGCACGAGCTGGTGTACGGCGAGACCGGCAAGCAGACGATCGAGGAGCTGCGCAGCGCCGCGAGCGAGCTCTCGACCGTGGTGCGGGAGGTGCGCGAGGGCGAGGGCCTGCTGCACAACCTGATCTTCGAGGAGGAGGAGGGGCGCATTCTCGAGCACCTGGCGGCCACCGCCGACCGCATCAACCGCATCACCGAGGACATCGAGAAGGGGCGCGGCACCCTCGGCGGGCTGGTCGTCGACCCCTCTGTCTACGAAGACCTCAAGACCATCCTCGGCAACGTCGAGCGCAACGTCCTCCTCAAAGCCGTCATGCGCTTCACGATCAAGGAAGGCGACATCGAGCGCCCCGCCCCCGTGCCGACTCCAGCCCGCTGAGGCCCAGACTTTGGATCCATGATCGAGCAGCAGCACCCGTTGCAGCCGCTCGAATCGTCGAGGTTCGTTCAGGAGCGAGCGCGCCCGGAGGGCCACACCGGAG